>JBCBSL010000473.1:0-4317 GCA_039819145.1 Cyanobacteria bacterium J06638_22 | reverse complement strand
TCGATCGCGGTTCCTCTCAAATTAGCAGCGCCGTTAAAGATTCTCAGTTGCTGTATGCTGTTGCGACCAATACCAGCACCAAAATTGCACCCCCCAGTACCAATCTCGGCGGGTCGGGCGAAGCCAACAAGAAGAAGTTTAAGATCGTGGTGACTGGGTCTAAGTTTGATAGCCCTCGGCGCTTTAGCACGACCACTTACTTGGTTTCTGGGGATAATATGACGCCCCAAATCCAGCGCATCAACCGGACCTCTGGAAAGATTGTCAGCATTACCGAGGTTGTGTAAGCGCAACTTGATGGGTCGCTGTTTCACAACGCAAGTGAAACTTACCCATCCTGAGGGCTACTCCATTGCCGTGCAAACGTTCATGAATGTCCTCTTTCTCCCCCCTCACCTATCCTGCCAAATGGTGGGATAGGTTCCTCATTCGCTTGGTTCCACGCTCTATCTCTCATGTCTCATGTCTCATGACTTTGTTATCCAGCACCCGTGAGCCTTCTGTCCAGGAGTCTTCTGGGGTTTCGAATGGAATGCTGCCACCCGTCGCCGAAAAGAAGTTGCAATGTTGGATCCGCAGTCGGCATGTGATTTGTTCGGGGAATTTCTTCGTGTTTGAAACGGTAGACTATGCCGCTGCTGAACGCTTTGCTGACTGTATTATCGCGTTGGGGGGGACGGTCATTTCTGTCGACTCGGTTGGTAAGATTTGGATGGGCGATCGCCGCCAAGTGATTCTGTATCGGTCGAGAGCCAGTTTGCACACTCCCCATCATGGCCTGAAGCAGTATTGGATTAAATATGGGAGCTTTCGAACCCGATTTGATCCGCAGGTTTAGTGCTGTAGCAGATTTAGTGTTTTATTAGAACAAGTTAAGATCGGCTCTGTGACAAACGTTTACCCTCCCCACTTGTCATTAGCGCCTGATTAAAGGAGGTTTTTCAAGTGGTCAATACCTTTGTCAATCCTGTGATTAGCCCTGAAGCAAAGTTGGGCGTTCGGTCTTTTGATGAAACTGAGCCAGTACGATTGTTGCCTGGTTATTCAGCCTCAGATGTTGAACGGGTGATTCGTGCTGGTTATCGTCAAGTACTCGGCAATGCCCATGTGATGGAGAGTGAGCGTTTGCTGCTGGCAGAATCCCAGTTGAAACAGGGCGACATCAGTGTGCGGGAGTTTGTGCGTCAGGTTGCACAGTCGAATCTCTACCGTTCACTATTCTTTGAAACCTGCCCGCGGATCCGATCGATCGAGCTGAACTTTAAGCATTTACTGGGTCGTGCTCCGGAAAGCTACGAAGAGATCGCTGAACATAGTCAATGTCTTGACCAAGAAGGCTTTTCGTCAGACATTGATTCCTACCTCAATTGTGATGACTACCTTAATGCTTTTGGGGAAGATACCGTGCCCTACTACCGGGGGTACAAAACCCAGACAGGCAAGAATATTGTTGGCTTTACCCACCTGTTCCAACTTTTGCGTGGGTCAGCCAGTAGCGATAAAGATCTAACGCGTCAAAATCGCGCTCGCTTGAATACGCCGTTAATGACCAACCGTCCGAGTGCGATCGCCCCGGTCAAAGGGGCGCCATTCCCCTGGCAAAACCCTGCTGTAGCCACAGACGTTAGACAACTCGTCCGGAGAGTTTTGGGGCTAAAAACGGGCCAACCTGATCGAGGGTGGACGCCACCCGTTTCTTCAAACAGCTCTGCGGTTACTGCCGATGAGCGGCAGGCTCAATTTTACCAAGCCTACCAGCCTTTCAAAGACACCGAACCCGTTGAACTCTATCCTGGGTGCTCCGATGTCGAAGCAGATGTGGTGATCCGAGCGGTGTATCGCCAGGTGCTGGGGAATGCCCACGTGATGGAAAGCGAACGATTGACTACGGCAGAATCACAGCTAAAACTGGGGAATCTGAGTGTGCGCGAATTTGTCCGCCAATTGGCCAAGTCGGAATTATATCGCTCCCGCTTCTTTGACAATTGTTATCGGTACCGAACGATCGAACTCAACTTTAAGCATTTGCTGGGACGCGCCCCAGATAACCTTGGGGAAATGCGCTATCACAGCACTGTTTTGGATGAGGTCGGGTTTGAGGCAGATATTGATACGTATCTGGATAGCGATGAGTATCAGACGGTTTTTGGTGAAGACATTGTGCCCTATTACCGAGGCTATCGCACCCAGCCTGGGCAATCCATGCTGGAATTCACCAACATGCTGCAATTGCTGCGGAGTGCGTCCAGCAGCGATAAAAGTTTGACACCCCGAAACCAGCCACAATTGACCCGTGCGCTCATTCAGAACTCGCCCTATGGAAAAATCAAGATAAGAGATGCCCGTGAAATCCTGGCCGAGGTTTTCAAACCCAAGTACCCATTCATCGCGACTACTCCTGCGGCACCCGCACAAGTCGCTGTTGATTATGCCTTGCAGCAAACGGTTCAGGAGCAAGCTGAGGAGATTCAACACCTGAGACAAAAGCTGGCGGACTTGCGCCCCTTTGCGGCGATCGGAGCCGCGCAACTCAAAAGTGGCTGGCAGCCCTCGGTTGCCGCGTCTACTGAGGCTTCATCGGTTTCGTTGCAACAACAGGCTGATGCACAATCCGTTCAGATTGCGGCATTGCAAGAGCAGATCGCAGATGCTCGACGCTATGCCACTATTGGGGAAGCCCGATTGAACAAATGGCGGAGCCGGACGTTCAATGGCTAGGCTGTTGTCGAGCTAACGTCAGCCGTGATTAGGACATCTCCCTGCCTCCGACCTATCGGCTCAATGTGTAGGGAGGATCAACTGTTTACTGAATCCTGTTTATTGAACTATTTGGAAAATTATTTGGAGAACTATCCATGTCACTTCCTCTATTACAGTACACACCCGTTTCCCAAAATCAACGCGTCAATGGCTTTGAAGTGCCTGGGGATGAGCAACCCCGGCTATATACCACCGAAGACCTCCTTTCGGCTTTGGATATGGATAGCTTGATCCTGGCAGCTTATCGTCAGATCTTTAATGAGCAGCAAATGCTCGCTCACCATCGTCAGCGGTTTTTAGAGTCTCAGCTCCGGGCAGGGCAGATTACGGTCAAAGACTTCATTCGTGGACTGATCTTGTCTGACTCGTTTCGGCGACTTACCTTCGAGAGCAACAACAACTATCGCTTTGTTGAAATTGCGGTTCAGCGGATCTTGGGGCGCAATGTCTATGGCGATCGCGAAAAATTGTCTTGGTCTATTGTATTGGCAACCAAAGGCTTGCAAGGCTTTGTGGATGCCCTACTCGACAGCGAAGAGTATCAGAGCAACTTCGGCGACAGCACCGTGCCCTACCAACGCCGCCGCATCTTACCCCAACGGACGCAAGGGGAAGTAACTTTTGCTCACATGGCGCGGTATGGCACAGACTACCGGAACAAGTTGCCCAAGCCTTACCTGAAAGGGCTTTGGGCCTCTCGCCAGAACGCCGATGGCTTGTTTACTCAGGGTGAAACCTTTGATTGGCAAACCTTTACGGAGCGGGCGAATTGGCCTACAGTGGCGGCAGTCCTACTCCCCTTGTCGGTTGGGTTGATTGGGATGCTAGCACTTTCCCTATCGGTTCAATAAGGAGGGCGTCTCCCATCCTTCGCGAGTCTGAGTGAAATCGTTGATGGGGTGGCTGCGATGCAGCCACCCCATCAACCCAATGGAGCCGTTCTGAAAGATTATGCAAGGGCAGTGATACTCGTCTGAGTATGAAAATCGCCTGGGTTGAAAATCAAGCGAATGGGAATCGGCAATGCTCATCACTACCCTGTTGCATGCGTATAGTTTGGGCGATCGCCCCTGCTTTTTGCTTCTTCCCGTGTTGAACCATGCCCAGTCTATGGCCGTCCTGGCTGGCGTGAGCGCCTTCGCTCTGATTGCCCTCTATGGATACTTCAACCGGGATGTGACCCGTCGTCGTCGGACTGAAAAATCGTTGCGCCGGCAAACGGAGCGCGAACGGTTAGTGGCGCAGATTGCTCAGCAAATCCGTCAATCGCTCAACCTCGATGAAGTTCTGGCGACCACGGTAGAAGAAGTGCAACGCCTGCTGCACGCCGATCGCGTTTTGATTTATCGCCTGTGGGATAACGGCACCGGTTGTGCCATCCACGAAACGGTTTTACATCCCCATCCCCGCATCTTGGGTCAAACCTTTCCCGAAGAAGTCTTTCCCCGGATCTATCATCAAGCCTATTCCCTGGGCAAGGTGCGCACCATCGGTGATGTGCAGCAAACCGATGTCGAAGACTGTTTGGCGGACTTCGTCAAGCAGTTCGGTGTGCAG
>JBCBSL010000472.1:0-4319 GCA_039819145.1 Cyanobacteria bacterium J06638_22 | reverse complement strand
CTACAGCGGATTATGGCTCCTGCAACGCGAGTCAGCTGCGATTGGCTAACACAGCATGGCACGCAAATCCCTAACTACGAGGCCTCGCCCACAAAGCAAATCAAGCGGTTGAGCGCAACACTGCGGATCAGGTTGTGCTGTTGGAGGCGATAGCAGCAACCCATATTAAGTAAGCTGCGATCGAGTAGAGCGTCGATCGCAGCTTGCGATCGCTCTTGGCTCCAGCCTTGCCGCACCAGAGCATGCACCAAGTCTGGCTCCGCAATCGGCTCTGGATAAGCGGAGGCTAGACACAACACCAGATAGGCATCGGGTAAGTCACTCTGAAGGCGCGAGAAGCTATGCTCAATGCGATCGCGCACCGTTTTACGGAGATGTCGGGATGACTGAGCCAGTTGCCAGTCGCAGGGCTTAAGATGATTACCACGGTTAGCTTGTAGGCGCTCCAGAGCTTTAATTTCTTGACCATATCGGTGCCAGTACGCCGACACATCCCCATCGCACACCGATCGCACCTCTGCTGCAATAACCTGCAACGACAATGGATGCCCCTCATAGGCCGATCCGATGCGCGCCAGATACGTCCATTCCTGGGATTCTGGCTTTAAGACCAGCCCCCGCTCCCGAAAGAACACATACTGAGCCGCAGGGGTAAGACCTTGCAGCCGCTCACAGCGGTAGCGATCGCGATAGCGAAACCCATGGACTTCCACGGGTTCGGGGACATCCTGAGACGTGATAATCACCCGACTCGCACATTGCTCTAAGCCCAGAAGACGATGGAAAAATAGCTCCCAGTAAGGCTCTCGGAAGGTACTCCACCCGGTTGACTCATCCCCGCACAACAGATTCTCAAGCGAATCCATAATCACCAAGCAGGGTTGTGTCGCCAACACCTCAAGCCATCGGTCCAAAAGCTGCTCCGACGACATCTCTCTATTAATGACGGGAAGCATCTGCAAGCGCGATAGACTCTCAAATGCCACTTCCGCAAAACTAACCGTCGGCCGCACCTCAAAGTTAATGGGCAGGCATTGCCTGTAGGTGTCTTGCCAGCGTCGGGCAAGATTTTCTGCCATCACCGTCTTGCCCACACCTGCAATACCAACGAGCAGTAACAACCGCAGGGTAGACAGTTGCGTGTCTAAACAAGCCGCCAAATCTTCACGGCCTACGCAAAGATATTCCTCTAAATCCGGATCAGACTCCTGGTGGATAGACGGGGTCGGAGTTATATTCCAGCTATCACTCTCTTCACCCTCCTGCAGGGTTGGATCCACCACCTCCCACCAGGGAATGCCAACCGCCGAGCAGATGCCAATAAAAATCTCGCGACGAATGGGCTGCCGCGACCAAAACCGATTCATCGTAGACCGTGCCGCTGGCACAGCCTGTAGCCAAGCATCAGCCGTGCGATTCCATCGCTTTCGCTGTCGTGCCTGATTAATCCGCTGAATTCCTTCTTCCGATGCTCTAAGCGTGTCTGCCATACCTGCAAAATCCGACGGTTCTGCACTCTACCAACAACGAGCTTTCCCCCAAGCTTGGCTATGCCAACTACAGGGAGCTTTCCAATGATGATGGACTCTCTAACGCAAGCAAACAGGAAACAGTAGAACAAACAAACCACATTCAAAACTGAGGCAAAAGCTGAAACAGGAAATGGAACAGTCTAGCCACTATTCTTTGCCAAATTAGTAACTGTTGGTTGTCTTGCTCGGGTATCGCCGGTCAGGATAACCAACCACTTAGAATTCGTACCAGCCCTAGCTCTCAGTTATTATTGATACGTACTATGCAACAACTCTCAGGACAGTGCCAGAAGGAGTAAGCATATTTGCGTAGACCTTGTGTAAAGTCTGCCATATTTTTACAGACAAATCTGATGATCGCCTATCCTTTCAGCATATGAGCGGATGGTTTTCAGCCAATATGCGGATTGTAATCCTCATGAACTTTGTATGCAGGACTCGGTACGCGAAAACCATTGATTAACAACATTGATTAACCTGTGTTTACGAAACTTAGGCTATTGGCTTGGCGGGCCCTGTAGTTTTGCAATAATGATGTCAGCTTGCTTCAGTTCAAGTACCAGACCTTCAGTTCAAGTACCAGACAGAGATAACGGCTTAGCGACTACCGTTACGATAATCAGGTCGCGGAGATGAGGTTACGGCGACCAGGTTACAACGATAAGCATGCGGTTCACCATTGCGGACTAGGGAAATTCGAGGTTCAAGAACCCATACAAACGGATCTCGTTCAGCTAAAGATTGCGTTCAGCTAAATGGAACCCTCTACAATCGCCATTCACGATCTACGCTCAAGCGATAAAAACGCCATTCAACAGGCTGCACAGTTGTTGCTCGACGAATTTCGAACCCTGGCACCTGATGCATGGGAAACCTGGGATGATGCCCTGGAAGACGTACAAGAATCGCTGCAACCCGGCCGCATCAGTCGAGTGGCGATCGCCCATGGGCAAGAGGTTATCGGATGGATTGGCGGTGTTCCAACATACAGCCATGCCTGGGAACTTCATCCTCTCGTCGTCAAATCCTCCTATCAGCGCCAGGGGGTAGGGCGGCAGTTAGTGGCAGATTTGGAAACACAGGTGAGCGATCGAGGCGGTCTGACCCTGTACGTTGGCTCCGATGACGAAGCTGGGCTTACATCCCTGGCTCATCAAGATCTGTATCCCGACCCACTGGAACACCTCGCCGCAATCCAAAATCGCCAGGGCCATCCCTACACGTTTTACCAAAAGGTTGGGTTTGTCCTTGTCGGTGTGATACCCGATGCTAATGGATGGGGCAAACCGGATATCTGGCTGGCGAAACGTGTGAAAAAGTCTGAGCCACAGGAAGCGCCAAGCTAAACTGAAGCAGTTAAGTCTTAGTGCCGCCAGATAAACATTGCTCCGCGCTACTAAGCGCTTCCGCTCGCAAGGTGAAGCAGCTACCCAGGATTCAGGGTACGCTCCCAATCTCCGCTAAATGACTTGCCCACCCTATTCTCCACTCCCTCTGACTTGGTTCTATGCACGCTTATCCGCCTGATTTCACAGCTCAAGAGATTCGCATTTGGGAAGCCGTGCGCCCGCACACCATGACCTCCCCAGAGCGGACGATCGCCCTGATGCGAGCGGTGGAGTATGTGTTGCAGTATCAAATTCCTGGGGATTTTGTGGAATGCGGTGTCTGGCGAGGTGGCTCGATGATGGCGGTGGCACGCACGCTGCTGAAAACCCTCGATACATCCCGTGAGCTGCACCTATTCGATACCTTTGAAGGCATGCCTGCCCCCAGTGACGAGGATTTTGTTGAAGCGGATGGCACCGCCGCTCAGGACTTGCTGGCTGGCGAAGATCCGCAACAATCTCTTGTGTGGGCGATCGCAGGCTTAGATCTCGTGAAACACAACATGGAGTCCACTGGATATCCCAGCAGTCGTATCCACTATGTTCCGGGCAAAGTGGAGGACACCATCCCCGATCAGGCTCCTGACCAAATCGCCTTATTGCGGTTGGATACCGATTGGTATGAATCAACCCGCCATGAAATGCTGCATCTCTTTCCACGGATGGTTCCTGGCGGCGTATTAATCCTCGACGACTATGGCCATTGGGCCGGGGCACGGAAAGCGGTGGATGAATACCTGAGCGCCCACCAGATCCCCCTACTGCTCTGCCGCATTGACTACACCGGACGCATGGCCATTAAGCCTGTCGGTGCATAGCATGAGTGGGGTTGCAGCATGAGCCGTTGTGGATCCTGAGAAACTAGACGCTGTCTTGGCGATCGCTACAGCTTCCCTGTGTGGCGATAGGTTTCTTCGGCTACCCGCTTCAGGCGGCGTAGTTGTGCCTGCATATCTTGCCGGGTCCAGGCTTCGGCAAAGGTCTTAAAGCCAAAGCGCACCAGCGGGTTGGGGATATTGAATTCAAACCGATTGATGAGAATCGTGCCCTTTTCGTTGGGTTGGCATTCCCAGCGATCGCGCCCGGTAAAAAAGCCCGAAAATTGCCACACAATTAGTCCTGGCTCTCGCTCCACCACTGTACTGATGAGTGTTGGCTGCAACAGCGGCACCTGGATCACAAACTGACTCCGACTCCCCTTTGCGGTCGACCACTCTCCCAGCGATTCGCAGCGCAGAGCGGGGTTCAGCCAGCGGTGCATCCGCTCCAGGTCGGTCAGGCACTGCTCCACTGCCGTCGCACTCGCCTGCACCTGCACCGATTGCTGAACCCCGCTCTGCGCTGCGAATCGCTGGGAGAGTGGTCGACCGCAAAGGGGAGTCGGAGTCAGTTTGTGATC
>JBCBSL010000471.1:0-4332 GCA_039819145.1 Cyanobacteria bacterium J06638_22 | reverse complement strand
CCAATCATTTTTTGAAAGCCCCGCGACGCGGGGCTTTCAAAAAATGATTTGTCCTAATCTCAATGCGTAAGGCTATAGCCGTAAAACCCAACTATCCTTTATGGCCGCTGCAACGCAGCAGCGGCCATAAAGGATAGTTGGGTTCTCCAACCGGATTTGATATTAACTGTAGCTCGTGCCTAGGGTGGGTGAGCGAAAGACACAATGGCGATCGCGCCCCTTTTGTTTAGCGGTATAAAGAGCCTCGTCTGCCTGGCGAATCAGCACATCAGGATTGAGGGCTGGGTTGGGAGTCATGCTACTTACCCCCACACAAATCGTGACAACTTCGCTGACCGACGAAGCATGGTGGGGAATCTGGAGCTTGCGAACCGCTGAGCATAGCCGCTGAGCAACTTGAGCGGCGTCCGGTTTATCGGTATAGGGCAAGATGATGATGAATTCTTCACCCCCGTAACGGGCGATAAGATCGGTCGGTCGACGGATAACCTGCCGTGCCACGTTGGTCAATTGGATCAAGCATTCATCGCCCGTTTGGTGCCCATAAGTATCATTGTACCGCTTGAAAAAATCAACATCAAAGAGCAACAAAGACAGGGGTTGCTGCTCAATCAGCAATGCATTCCAAGCCTGTTGAAGCCGCTCTTCAAAATGACGCCGATTGGCGACGCCTGTGAGGCTATCTGTTTGTGCCAGTTGCTCCAGCCGCAGGTTTGCCAGGCGCAGTTCTTGTTCGACGCGACGGCGATCGCTAATATCGCGAACTAAAAACAGCGCTTCTTCATCCCCGCATGGAATTACCCGCACCTCCTCGTACTGAAACTGTCCACCGACAAGATTTTCCTGTTCATAGATCTGGAGTTGCTTTGTCTCAAGAGCACGATGCATGGCACTGAGTTCGCGCTGCACAATTTCAGCGGGCAATACCTCTGATAGGTTCCGCCCAACAGGGTTGACCGTGGGAGACAGCAAATCTGTCAGTGTGCTGGTGCGAACATAGCCCAGATAAACCCCATCCTGGCGGAGACGGAACATTAAATCTGGAATCGCTCTGAGAATCGCACGATTTTGGGCTTCGCTTTGTTTGAGAGCGGCTTCGGTCTGTTTGCGATCGCTGATATCCCGCACCATCACGAGTACCTCATCTTCCGAGATTTTGATGATGCGGCTTTCTTCGTAACGTCGCACGCCGTTGATTTTAATCTGGTATTCTTCTACTTGAATTTCGTTGGTGGCGATCGCCTGTCGAATGCCCCGTCGTCGTCGCTCGGCAAGGTCAGCCGGAAGAATATCCGTGAGATGATATCCCGTCAGGTCGGGCGTTGAGCTAACGGTTTGCACCTCTCCAGAGCTGATGAATTCGATATATCGTCCGTCCGAACCCATCCGCAGAAGCAAATCAGGAATAGCCGCAAGGATAGCGCCCAAGGTCGATTCCCGCTGCCGCAACGCGGCCTCGACCTGTAATCGGTCTTGAACCTCCAACTGTAACGACCGGGTTCGCTTCTCAACTTCAGCCGACAGCTCTTGGTTGTAGTCTGTCAGCACCTTCTCCGCATTTTTGCGCTGGGTGATGTCTTGAAACGCGACGATAGCATGACTAATGGTATCGGGCTCAGCGTAGATGGGTGTTGCCCGCACCTCGACCGTGATGCGTTGTGTCCCTTGTAAGATTTCCATATCTTCGACGAAACAATACTCGCCGTTAAGCGCTCGGAACGCGGGTAGCTGCTCGGTGGGATAAAGCTCGTTGCTGCCGGATTGATAGAGCTGATAACTTGCTGCAAGGGTTTCAAGGGGACTATCGGGGATATGATTAACCCCCAGCAAGCGCATGGCTTGACCGTTGAGATAGGTAATTTTGCCATTGGGTTGATGGATCGCAATGCCCACAGGAATCGCATCCAGAAAATGTTTAATTTGAGTTCGCTCTTGGGTCAGATCGGCGTTGAGCGCCTGTAATTCTTCCAACGATAGCTGCAGTTGATTCGCCATTTCGCGGAACGAAAATGCAAGCTGCCGCACCTCCAGAATTCGCGTCGATGGAATATCGATTGTGGCTTCTCCACGTGCAAGGCGGCTGGCAGCGTCGCGCAGTCCTAGAATGGGACAGGCAATCCAGCGCGTGGTGTAGACCCCAAGGGCGATCGCCCCCAACAGAGCCACCCCAGACCAAATGAAGGTCTGGCGAACCGTCTCACGCAGTTGAGCAACAAATTCAGCTGCAGGGAGCACGACCACGACAATCCAGTCCAAGCCATACTGATCCTCGTGAGGAAACACGCCCACAAAATAGCGTTCTGGGAGCTGTCCTATTTGGTTACTGCTGTGGGTCAAATCAAAAAACTCAACAGACTCCATATGGCTGAGAGTTGTCTGGCGGCGTTGCAAGGTTTCTACCACAGCTCGTGTCATAGAATCTGTGCTGGCACTCGCTTGCAATCGCTGAACTTTTCCCCACTGCCCCCTTACAAACGGGGCTTCCAACGTGGAGGTTGCGACTAGCTCTCCCGATCGCTCCATGATGAATGCTTGCCCCGTCGTTGCGATATCTAAGCGACCCAGGAAAGCACTAATCTGGCTTAAGGTAATTTCCGACTCTAGAACACCGATCAGTTGACCATCGAACCGAATCGGGGCAACCGCGGAAAAGGCCGACCCAGTGCCCCCCTGCGCTGGATAGATGGGAGTCCAACTGGGTTGGTCAACTTGGGAGCCAGCCCGGTACGTCGGCAGTTGTTTGGCGTTGAAGGGGGTCAAATCCTCCAAGAATTCCAGATTTGACTCTGCATTTGGAGGCGTGTCGCTCAGCTCATTGGATAATCGGTAGCGGTAGACCTGGCAGGGGACGGGTTCATCGCAGCGCGTCAGCGTGTAAGTATCAGCCTGATTGGTATCACCTTGATTAACCGAAAAATGCCGTCCATCATCTAGGGTTATTCCAATGGAGTTCGGAGTCTTGAAGGTTTCCAACTGGTTGAGGAACGGTCGCACATAGTTGTCCAATTGCAAGGTGGCATTGGCCTCTAGCGCCCGGAGCTCCGTTTCGATTGCATGCTGATTGAGCGCGACCAATTGCTGGGGAGTCTCTAAGAACGAATTGAGGCGATCGCTCACCCGTTCCGAAACCTCACCTGTTAACTCAAAGGCCAATTCTTCGATAGAACGTTGCCCGCTACGGTAAGAAATATAAGCAACTAAGCCCACGATGCCCATGACCTGGAGCATAAACGGCAAAACAAGAACCGTTTGAATCGGCACGGTTCCGATGGCTTTGCGGAGAGTGCTTTTGAAGGAGGTCAACAAGGTAAAACGCGGGGCTATCCGGGAAAACAACCGAAGAAACTATATTCGTGGAATATCTGTGGGACTGATGGTTATGAGACTGACGCAGAATTTCCGGAGATCGATTCGGCAAGGTCTGCGCTGTAACAAATCTAGAGGTGCAATGAAGCGTTTGCGAAAGCGCTAGCGAATATAGGCCAGTATTTTTGACCTAGAGAAAATTGAATCGATGGCAGGGGAATGGATGGAATCTTGTGATGGGGTGCTAGAGGTCAGACTGACGCAAAACTCGCGTCATCTTGACGACATTCGTTGATGATTTGGGCGCATTGCGCTCACACCATCAACAAAAATGCATAGGTTCTATATGGAAAATTTTCTCCCTTTAGATAAATGGATAAGCGGTACCAGTACTAAGCCCACCAAACACTCAGTGCATCACTATAAATAATGCCCAAATTTTGGATCGGTTGAACCCTGAAGATGCGGTAAATTGGTCGTTCTCAAGGGGTAACAATTTTGGGAATGATTTGAGGGATAAGGCTGGGATAGCGCACTGGCGACAGACGGATGCTCAAAACCGTTATTTCACAGTTTAGGATGAACAAGGATGAGGAGATCACCATGACGAACCAGCCGAACCAGCCAGAACTGCTAGCCCCTGCAAAAAACCTAGAACGGCTAAAAGTTGCCGTCACCTATGGTGCCGATGCGGTTTACGTCGGTGGAGAGCGCTATGGCTTGCGGGCACGGGCGGACAATTTCACTGCAGCAGACTTGCAGGAAGGTGTTGCCTTTGCACATCGTCATGGAGCCAAACTCTACATTACGCTGAATGCATTTTTGCACGACGAAGATTTTGTTGGCTTGGGTGATTACTGCCGTTTTCTCGATGAGATTGGGGTGGATGCAGCGATCGCCTCTGATCTGGGGGTTATTCGCGAAATCCAGCGTCATTCGTCTCTGGCCGTTCACCTTTCGACCCAAGCATCCTGCCTCAATGCAGCGGCAGCTCGGCTATGGCAGCGCACTGGCGTCAAGCGGCTG
>JBCBSL010000470.1:0-4349 GCA_039819145.1 Cyanobacteria bacterium J06638_22 | reverse complement strand
GGGGCTCTGCGCGCCCCAAAAATCATCAAACTCCTTTGGTTTTTCGTGCCCAATGCGTAAGTCCTATTGAAATCTGAACGACCGATGATGCAATATACTGAAGTCTTATGTCTGTAAATTTGGTCTATCCAGTAACACGGGGGTGTGGCGGAATGGTAGACGCTGCGGACTTAAAATCCGTTGACTGTTAAAGGTCGTGAGGGTTCAAGTCCCTCCACCCCCATTCAGATTCCAACCAACATTCCTGGCCGGTGATACTCGACGACTTTCAACCGCTGACGGCGATCGCCCCGACGCCGTTTGCCCTGAAGACGCTACAACCGCTGTGGCAAGCCTATCCCGTCACCCTCTGGACGCCAGAGTCGCTGCGCAGTCAGGTGCCAGCTGCCACCGCGCAGGTGCAAGGATACCAGGGCTCGCTGAAGGAGCAGTTGCCCGCATGGTGGCAGTCGCGGGCGTTGGTGTTTTGCTTGGCCACGGGCGCTGTGGTGCGATTGATTGCGCCCCTCCTCCAGGACAAGCGCCAGGATCCAGCAGTGGTGGTGGTGGATGGCACGGGGCAGTTTGTGATTAGCCTGTGCGGCGGCCATCAAGGAGGTGCGGATCGCTTGGCGGAGGCGATCGCCGCCTTGCTCCACGCTACGCCAGTGCTCACGGGGAGTGCCAATGCCCTCCAGCTTCCGGCCATCGATAACCTAGGCGATCCCTTTGGTTGGCGACGGGGTGCAGGAGATTGGACGGCTGTGAGCGGGGCAATGGCACAGGGTAAATCCGTTCGCGTGGTGCAAACCGCAGGCTCCACGCTGTGGCAAGCCCATCTCCCTGAAGGGCATCCGTTCCGTTTTGCCGCAGCGGATACGGGTACCGAGGATGTCCCGAGTGCTGAACTGCGAATTGAGGCACAGGTGCAACAGTCGTTGCAGCAGCCAGCGATAAGGCCGACGGTGCGCTGGTATCCCCGGGTACTGTGGGTTGGGTTGGGCTGCGAGCGAGGCACGCCCCAAGGGATGATTGCGGCGGCGGTCGAGCAAGTGCTGGCCGTGGGACATTTGGCGAAAGAGGCGATCGCAGGCATCGCCACGATCGATCTTAAAGCTGATGAAGTGGGGATTTTGGCGTTTTGCGATGCCCATCAATTGCCCTTACGATGCTTTCCGGCAGAGGTGCTGCGATCGGTTGAAGTCCCCAACCCGTCTGAGGTGGTGGCAGCAGAAGTGGCGACCCCTAGCGTTGCCGAGGCCGCAGCGCTTTTGGCCAGCGATCGCCAGAGCCTTTTGGTGCCCAAGCAAATCGTTCGGCTGGACGGACAACCGGGAGCCGTGACGGTCGCCATTGCCCAGGCGGAGCAGGAGACCCTTGGACGAGAGGGCGAAATTTGGCTCGTAGGGATGGGGCCAGGGCAGCTGGATCAGATGACCCCAGCGGCGAAGGGGGCGATCGCCCAAGCCGATGCTGTCATTGGTTATTCCCTCTACATTGACCTGATTCGTCCCTGTTTGCGTCCCGGCCAAGTGGTGGAAGCGCTGCCCATTACCCAGGAGCGGCAGCGAGCAGAGCGGGCGATCGCCCTGGCGCAGTGGGGGCTGCGGGTTGCCGTTGTCTCGTCGGGAGATTGTGGCATCTACGGTATGGCTGGGTTGGTGTTCGAGCAGTTGCGCGAAGGCGGCTGGAATGGTGAGGTTCCAGCGGTGCAAGTGTTCCCTGGGATCACGGCTCTACAAGCGGCAGCGGCGCGGGTGGGTGCCCCCTTGATGCACGACTTTTGCGCTATCAGTCTCAGTGATTTGCTGACCCCTTGGGCGCAAATCGAAACGCGATTGACTGCAGCGGCGCAGGCGGATTTTGTGACCGCCCTCTACAATCCGCGATCGCGCAATCGGGTGGAGCAGTTGGCGATCGCCCAAGCGATCTTCCTGCGATACCGCGACCCCAAAACATCAGTAGCGATCGTCCAGTCTGCCTACCGTCCCAATGAAGCCATAACGCGCACCACCCTGGATGCGTTGTTGGAGCATTCCGTCGATATGCTGTCCCTTGTGCTGATTGGCAATCGCACAACCCGCTTCCACTACCAGTGGATGATTACACCACGGGGCTATTTCGGCGGTTGAATGCCCAAACGATCCGGATTCGGTGTCTGACTTGTGAAAACGACAATAACTCGAAGCCAACGCTTCAACGTAAAACCACAGAGATTTGCGTTTAGTTGTTCGTTGCTATACCCAGATGTAGCTTCAGTTCAGCCAGGGTGCTGATTTGCTTAGCTCCATTGCGTGATGGTTTCAGGCAGGTTTCATCTACCCACATGTGATTCACATTGTTGGGATTCATTTTCACTCATGCCAAAGAACCCGTCTTCGGTTCGTGCAAAGACCAAATTTGCAACACGCTTGCTCATTGTTACGCAGTTTTTCCCTCCAGACTTTGCCGCGACTGGCCAATTAATCGATGAACTGTCCCAGCAGTTAGGGAACTTGGGATTGGAGGTCAGCATTTTTACTGGACAACCGGGATATGCCTTTCAACATGACTCGGCTCCACCCTTAGAACGACGTGAAACGGTTTCGGTGCGGCGATCGCGGGTATCGCGCTGGTGGTCGCATCGCATTCGTGGCAAAGCACTAAACAGCTTGATGTTTTGTCTCCGAGCCACCCTACATTTGCTCCACCATGCCCGCCAGTATCATCTGTTGTTGCTGACAACGGCGCCTCCCTACCTGCAAATCCTGGGCTACATCGTCAATCGGCTAACGGGCGTTCCCTATGTTTGCTTGATTTATGACCTGTACCCCGATATCGCAACGGCTTTACGGGTTGTACCGTCCCAACACCCGATCGTGCGCCTATGGCATGGGCTGAATCAAAGGGTTTGGCGACGAGCGCAACATATCATTGTCCTCAGTTCTACGATGAAGCAACGGGTGATGGAACATTGCCCTGAGGTGGGCGATCGCATTTCCGTCATCCATAACTGGGCCGACCCTTCGTGGATTGTGCCGCTACCGAAGACGAAAAATCCCTTTGTGCGTAGTGAACATCTGGCGCATTCCAGCGTTCGACCCCTCACGGATTGCTTTACCGTGCTCTACTCGGGGAACCTGGGGCGTTGTCATGATGTGGAAACTCTGATTGCGGCTGCGGCGCATTTACGGGATCAACCGGTGCAATTCATCTTTATTGGTGGAGGAGCACAGCAGCCCTGGTGCCAGCAAGAAGCCCAGCAAATGGGGCTGACCAACTGCCACTTTTTGCCCTACCAAGATCGGCAGAATTTGCCCTATTCCCTAACCGCCTGCGATTTGTCGTTGGTCAGCGTGAAGCAAGGGATGGAGGGACTGGTGGCTCCCAGCAAACTCTACAGTGGTCTGGCGGCGGCTCGCCCGCTGGCAGTGGTGTGTGATGCCGATTCCTATCTAGCCGAATTATTGGCTGCCGCCCGTTGTGGAAAAACCTTTCGCCAGGGCGACAGTGCTGGACTCGCGGCCTTTATCCAGTACCTTATGCAGCATCCCGAAGAGGCTCAGGCGATGGGAGAGGCCGGACGGCAATATCTCCAAAGCCATTTCACCCCCCACCACATTGCCCGACAGTATGTTGAGGTTCTATGTTTTGGTGAAACCGTGGATGTGGCTCTGGCACCGGATGTGTCGGCAGTGCGATCGCCTCGCTGGGAAGAATGGGAGCGTCGCTATCAGAAACGGGAGCGCTAGCGGCGTTCAACGCTCAACGTTGGGTGGTTTCATACACCCAGAACCTTTGAAAGGCGCCAACCGTTTCTACCTCATAGGTGGGTAATAGGTTGGTTGGGAAGAAAGCCCGCACGTCCTCCGGCAACAGCTCGGCTGGTTGAAGTTGGGTTGTGTAAAGGCTGAGAACAACCAAATCGCGGTGCTGGGTATTCTCTGAAATGATTTCAGCAATGCGGGGTTGGCTCTCGTCCACAAGCTCCAAGCAGCGCTCTTCTAGCTCACTCCCTAATAAACCGGGCAGGTCATCGCAAAAGGTATCTTTCAGATAGGTGATGAGCTGGTCGGTGGCATAGGCATTGTAGCGGTCTTGCTTCGGGTTGGTAACAGCCATCGCGATCGCCATCCCACCCAGCACGACCACCAGTCCTAAGGTGCCAAACTTCAAAACTTTCATCATGCGGCGACCCTCTTCCCTCTCCCTTACAATTGAGCCGTAACTGCCTTCAGAATATCAGCAGATAATCGGCTGATGCTTCCTGCACTGGTAGGCTTGTGTGCTGACTGTAGATAGTGTGAACGCGGTTCAGCCAATGTTATAATGGCGAAACAATGGCGAGCGTAGCCAAGGGGTTAAGGCAGCGGATTGTGGTTCCGCCATTC
>JBCBSL010000469.1:0-4375 GCA_039819145.1 Cyanobacteria bacterium J06638_22 | reverse complement strand
TTTTAGAACGAATCTGGCACCTAAGAAACCAGAAACCTCTAGTCAAAGTAAAAAAGCCTACCCGAATAGCATTTTATGGGAAGACGGGAAGGAACTGAGTAAAGCCTGGATGAATCAACGACACAAATCTACAAACCCTGTGACGGAGGGGGAACGTAGTTTTGGGCTGGAATCAAGGGTGGCATAGAGGAGTAATAGGCGATCGCCACCACCGGCAACACCAGGGTAATTAATGCGATGACGATGCCTGCAAAGTTAGCGAGGCGACTGGGAGGAGGTTCAGTCGGTATCTCGATGCGACTACCAGATTCCATACGGTTATTGCTATGAGGACAAGTGGGAAACGTCAAGTAATCCAAAACACAATCCAGACTGAGCTGAGACTGGCTTGAACCGTCCAATTGGACAATGCCTTTGGGCGCCAAGGCAGCGTAACACGATGGTCACTCGATTCCCGAAATACCAGAGCAGACAAGCATCTGGCTAGCCCAGAACGAATCGTTCAAGTTCTATAGAACTATTGTAGCCAGGATCGATCGAACCCAGGGATATGGATGTGACCTCACCCTCTTTTGACATAGATCTTTGTCGATCCTTCATGACAACGCTGCGGGCAGCGTAGGGGAGTGCTATCTACACAACGGTAGATCATGATTCCAGATGCACGCTTATTCTTCAGACGGATCAATAATTGCGGTTTTATTTTCCAGGAAGTATTTTCAAAATGCCATTTTTTACCTTAGGGCGCAATATTCAAATACGACATCCGCAGGTTCTCGGAAGTCATATCCCTCCAGAGATGGAATTTGCCCTACCCCGAACCCAATCGTTGGGTTGATCATCACCCTGCCAAACGGTCTATCCATCAGCACTGTCCATCTATCAAGAAAAAGTGCCAGCCCTTTCCCGGCTCAATTTTCTTTATAGCCAGGGCTTACGCAGTTTGATGATTTTTGGGGCGCAGTGCGCCCCAAAAATCATCAAACTGCGTCGGGTTTTCGTACCAAATGCGTCAGTCCTATACAGCTTCATTTCACAAGGATTTGAGGGCAGTAGGTGGTTCTGAGGTTCGTAGCGGTGGATGGGGACTAGCTTGGGAAAGAAAATATGGGTAGTCTAGATGAGTTGAGGCGAATGAATCACTTCTGAAGGCAGATTTTTATGACCACTACAACTTCTTACGTCAAACATGAAGTCAAAGATTTGGGATTAGCTGAGCAGGGTCGGCAGCGGATTGCCTGGGCCGGACGGGAAATGCCCGTACTGCGCCAAATTCAAGATCGCTTCGCTCAAGAAAAACCCCTTGCAGGCGTTCGTTTGGTTGCGTGCTGCCACGTGACCACCGAAACGGCACACTTGGCGATCGCCCTCCACAATGCAGGGGCTGATTCCCTGCTGATTGCCAGCAACCCCCTTTCCACCCAGGATGATGTTGCAGCGAGCTTGGTTGTGGATCATGGAATCTCGGTCTTTGCCTTTAAGGGAGAAGACAATGAAACCTACTTGCGCCACGTGCAAACGGCACTGGATCATCGCCCCAACATCATCATCGACGATGGCAGCGATGTGGTGGCGACCCTAGTACAAGAGCGTCAACATCAACTCCCCGACCTCATCGGTACGACTGAAGAAACAACGACCGGGATTGTGCGGTTGAAGGCCATGCTCAACGCCGGGGTTCTCAGCTTCCCCGCCATGAACGTGAATGATGCCGACACCAAGCACTTCTTCGACAACCGCTACGGTACCGGGCAATCCACTCTAGATGGCATCATCCGGGCAACCAACGTGCTGCTGGCGGGTAAGACGATCGTTGTCGCAGGCTACGGCTGGTGCGGCAAAGGAACCGCTCTGCGGGCACGGGGTATGGGCGCCAACGTGATTGTGACTGAAGTTGACGCCATCAAAGCGCTAGAAGCCGTAATGGATGGTTTCCGGGTGCTGCCGATGGCCATGGCGGTTCCCCAGGGTGACCTGTTTATCACCGTCACGGGCAACAAGCATGTGATTCGCGAAGAACACTTCGGCATGATGAAGGACGGGGCGATCGTCTGCAACTCCGGCCACTTCGATATTGAGATCGACCTGAAGTCCCTCAAGGGTATGGCTAAAGATGTCCTTCAGGTGCGTCCATTCACTCAGGAATATCGCCTCAACAGTGGCAAGTCGGTTGTGGTGCTGGGCGAAGGTCGTCTAGTGAATCTGGCTGCAGCGGAAGGGCATCCCAGCGCGGTGATGGATATGAGCTTTGCCAACCAAGCACTGGCCTGCGAGTACCTCGTAACCAACAAAGGCCAATTGGAGCCGGGTATCCACTCCATTCCCCGTGATGTGGATGCGGAAATTGCGCGGCTGAAGTTGCAGGCCATGGGCCTTGCGATCGATAGCCTCACCGCTGAGCAAAACGAGTACCTGAATTCCTGGACAGTTGGCACCTGATCGCTGCGGGAATTTCCTATGTAGGTTGTATGAGGCATCGCTGTAGCACACTCGATCATTGAGCCGTTATGCGTTTGCTAACGCAACCTCTAGGAATTCACGCCACTTTAGACGTATGCAGAGCAAAGAGTGAGTCGCATCAGCTCACTCTTTGCTTTTGGGAGCTATAGCGCTACGCGCTCAGGTAGAATCCAATCATTTTTTGAAAGCCCCGCAGCTCGAGGCTTTCAAAAAATGATTTGTCCTAATCTCAATGCGTAAGGCCATAGTTCTCGATTGAGCCGTCTATCGCAATAGTGGGCACGCTCGTGTTAGTTCTTTGCTGCGACGGGGAATCCTTCCTTAAATTTCTGTTGTAGATTAGCGGCTTGCTCTATCCAAGCAGTTAATCGGTACAGTAACGTTTTGTTACCGGATAGAGGGCGATCCTCGCGGATCTCATTGAAGGGATCCTGCCAATAGATTTGACGCGAGGCCATAGGCATTTGATGGAGAAGCAGCGTGGAAAAACTTTCAGCAGAACTTGAGCGGCATTTTTATGATGAGCATCATTCTGGCGAGGTCACCATCGATGAAATTGTGAATTTGGCGGGTGAGCGGGCGTTTGGCTTGTTGTTTATTCTGCTTGCGCTGCCGTCTGCGTTACCCGTTCCAGCTCCGGGCTATGCAACCCCTTTCGGTATTCTGCTATTTTTGCTGGCGGCGCAGCTGATCGGTGGTGCTGTCCATCCTTGGATTCCGCCCCGATATGCCAAACGTTCGCTGAAGCTTTCGCAGGTACAGTCTGTTTTGTCGATGGGGTTGCCCTGGTTGCGTCGGGTGGAGATTCTAACCCGTCCTCGGTTATCGGTGGTATGCCATAGCCGCCCTGGCCGCCTGATTATTGGATTGGCGATCGCCCTCATGGCTATGTCGATGATGATCCCCATCCCGCTGACCAATACGGTTCCGGCGATCGGCATTTTTCTCACCGGATTTGGGCTGCTGGATGAGGATGGTGTGATTAGCGCGGCGGGATTACTGGTTTGTGCCCTGGGTGCGGCTCTGACGGCCAGCATTCTCACCCTGGGCTATGCGACCGTGCGAGGGGCGATCGATTTCCTGAAGGATGCGGTCTTCTAGCCTTCCTTGAATCCTCCACATCCCTCTCTATCGATTCCTTTTTAGATTGGCCGAACATCCCACTAGCAGATGCTCTCGCCTAGCTTTGATCGTTCATGTCATGGGTGCGATTTGTTAGCGTTTAGACGCTGTAGGCAGCCATTGCTGCGGATGTATTGCTCTTAACCCAAACGGAAAGGACACTATGGCGGAATGGATCACCGACATTATGGAATCCCTGGGATACGTGGGGATTGCCTTTTTGATGTTTTTGGAAAATCTATTTCCACCGATTCCCTCGGAAGTCATCATGCCGCTGGCCGGATTCACCGTTGCCCAGGGACATATGGCATTTGTTCCAGCGATCGCCGCTGGGGTTTTCGGGACGGTATTGGGGGCATTGCCCTGGTACTTTGCCGGAGCCTATTTTGGCGAAACACGGTTGATGCGCTGGGCCGATCGCTATGGTAAGTGGCTGACCCTATCGAGCCGTGATTTGGAAAAGGCGATCGCCTGGTTCAACCAATATGGCAAAACCGCCGTCTTCCTCTGCCGCTTAGTGCCTGGAGTCCGGACGCTGATTTCGCTGCCTGCTGGCCTCGCCCGCATGAACATGGCCGTATTTTTGCTTTACTCCACCCTGGGCACGATCATCTGGACAACGCTGCTCACCGTTGCGGGGTACTGGCTAGGAGCTGAGTACGAGCGCATCGAAACCTATCTCGGCCCCATTTCCAAAAT
The DNA here is from genome assembly GCA_039819145.1 of Cyanobacteria bacterium J06638_22. GTDB lineage: Bacteria > Cyanobacteriota > Cyanobacteriia > Elainellales > Elainellaceae > Vacuolonema. Next base: position 94 of record JBCBSL010000469.1, on the reverse strand, counting down.
CGCCCTGGGTGTTATCCTTCTTAGCTTTGTCGGATGGGTTTGGTGGCGACACCAGCACACGGCATCCGACGAGCCGCCGTCCTGAACATCATCT
>JBCBSL010000468.1:0-4438 GCA_039819145.1 Cyanobacteria bacterium J06638_22 | reverse complement strand
GGGCAAGGCCGCACCCTCCTGATTTTGGGCGAACCGGGTTCCGGCAAAACCATCACCCTCTTGAAACTAGCAGAAGACCTGATTACCCGTACTGAAAATGATGCCAGTCAGCCCGTCCCAGTGATATTCAACCTATCGTCCTGGGCAAGAAAACCACAACCGATTGAAAAATGGCTGGTTCAAGAACTGCTGGAGAAATACCAGATCCCTAAAGCCTTAGGGAAAAAGTGGATCGAAACAGAAGGTCTGCTCCTGCTCCTAGATGGTTTGGATGAAGTCAAAGTGGAGCAGCGCAATGCCTGTGTGCAAGCCCTAAACCAGTTTATGCAATCCCACGGCACGACTGAATGCACTGTTTGCTGCCGAATCGAGGATTACAAGGCATTGGCAAAGCCGTTGATGCTACGCAATGCCATTTGTATCCAGCCTCTTACGCCTGAACAAATTGACCGCTACATTGACCAAGCAGGCGAACAACTCAGCACACTCAAGATGGCGTTGAGTCAGCATCAAGAATTGCAGGAATTAGCCACATCCCCGTTAATACTCAGCATCATGAGTTTGGTCTATCAAGGATGTAACTTGAATGAGATAGTGCAGGATGGAGAACCTACGCATTATCGCCGAAGCTTATTTGATGCTTACATTGATCGAATGTTTCAGCGACGCGGCACCACTCAGCTCTATTCCCGGCAGAAAACTCGGCATTGGCTAGTTTGGCTAGCTCAGCGTATGACTGATGCTAATCAAACGGTCTTCTTGATCGAACGATTACAGCCAAATTGGCTACCCAATAGAGGGCAACGAATTCGTTTTCGATCGGAAAGCTCCATTTTTGGCCTGATTGGTGGGTTAATGTTTGGACTAATGTTTGGACTAATGTCTGGACTAGTGTTGGAGCTATTTTTTTTACTGAGCAATGAGCTGAGTAACGGGCTGATTGTTGCATCGATTTTTGGGCTGATTTTTGGGCTGATTTTTGGACTGACTTTTGGGTTAATAGCTAGTTTTTTCGGAGATATCCAACCCGTCGAAACTCTAAGTTGGTCTTGGAAGGTAGCTTGGAAGTCAATAAAGTTTGGTTCTTTAAATGGGCTGATTTTTGGGCTGATTTTTGGGCTGATTTTTGTGATTGTTGGGCTGCTTGGTGAGCAGACTGATAGGCTGATTTTTGGGCTAATTGTTAGACTGATTGGTGAGCTGCCTATTGATGAGCCGATTGTTGGGCTGATTGCTCTAATGTTTTTTTTGCTGATTGTTGGGCTGATTGCTCTAATGTTTTTTTTGCTGATTTTTGGACTGATCGGTGGACTAATCGGTGGACTAATCGGTGGACTTTTTGGTGGATTTCGCGGCTCAGAAATCTACCAAAAAGGGAAGCCAAATCAAGGTATCCATCGATCAGCCCGGAATGCTATCATTCTTGGATTGATTTTTGAGCTGATTGGTGGGTTGATTAGTGGTCTGATTATTGGGCTGTTTTTCGACCTGATTAATGGACTGGTTGGTGGGCTGTTTTTAGGGCTGTTTTTCGGACTGACAGCCGCGCTGATTGGAGGCGGTAGTGCCTTTATCCGGCATATTGCACTGCGTCTAATGCTCTGCCGTAAGGGATACAGTCCCTGGAACTACACTCGCTTTTTGAACGACTGTACTGATCGCCTCTTTTTACAGAAAGTTGGTGGCGGTTACATCTTTGTCCATCGGATGTTGCTAGAGTATTTTGCTCTGATGCCATTCGAGTAGGTGAGATATTGAGATGGTAGAACCTAATGAATAATACTGAGGAATAAATATGAAAAAGAGCCAGCAATTTACCGCCGTCATTGAACGGGAAGACAAAGGCTATGTGTCGCTTTGTCCTGAGCTAGACATCGCTAGTCAGGGCGATTCTGTAGAAGAAGCCAGAACTAACTTGATCGAGGCGATTGAGCTGTTTTTTGAAGTTGCTGATCCTTCAGAAATTGCGACCCGATTGAAATCTGAGGTCTTCATTACTCGTCTGGAGGTTAGCGTTGGGTAAGTTAAAGACTTTCTCTGGCAAAGAAGTCTGTAAACTCCTGGAACAAAATGGATTTTTGCCAGTTCGGCAGCGAGGGAGCCATATCGTCATGCAAAAGCGTACAGAAGAAACAACAATCACAGTCCCCGTTCCAAACCATAAGCAATTGAAAACGGGAACGTTGCAATCAATCATTCGGCAGTCACAGTTGCCAAGATCGCTGTTTGAGGTTTAAGTCTACATACTGAAAAATAGATTGGAAGAGACACTAACACACACTCTCTTTTACTACTCTAGGTAGAGATTGGCTAAAACAAGGTCGTAACAAATCATTTAGGCTCTATCGCATAGGGTTTGTCTCAAACCCTTCGACCCCTGGAATTTCGGGCATCGCTTGCTTTAACGTATCGAGAAAGCTCCGCAATCGATAGGGACGATGGCGTCCGGGTAGCGAAGCCACATGGATGGTTAGAGTTGGAGCCCGCCACTTGGGGAGTACATCAATCAACCGTTGCTCTTGCAAGTCCGCTTCAATGAACCAGCGGGGCATCACGGCAGCGCCTAGTCCGGCCAGTGCCGCTTTGCGTAGCGCAGAAATGTTGTTGGTCACCAGCCGGACGGTGGGTGAGACGATTGTGGGTTTTCCTTGGGTACTGGTTAGCGGAATCTGTTTGCCTTCAAAGGGTTCAAGGGCAACGAAGGGAAGGGTTTCTAAGTCGCCTGCCGTCTTGGGTTTGCCGTGCATCGTGAGTAGTTCCGGCGCCGCCACAACCATGCGCTCCACGTAACCCAGCGGTTCCACGATGAGCGATTCATCGGTTATAGAGCCAATTTTGATCCAGCAGTCGCAACCGACTTCTGCAAAGCGAATCGGGCGATCGTCTAAGTGCCAGGACAGGGAAATCAACGGGTAACGCTGTTGAAACTGGATGGCCATATCCAGCAAATGAAGCTGCCCCAGAGCCACAGGAGCAACAACTTTGAGCTGTCCCTGGGGCGTTTTCTCGGCCTCCAGGTGTTTTTCTTCTAGGGCTTCCCATTCATCCAATAGCCGCCGAGCATCGGCCAACAGTTCTACACCCGCTTCTGTCAGCGCCAAGGAATGCGTCGTTCGCCGCATGAGCTGCGCTTTGAAGCGAGATTCGAGTTCTGCAAGCTGGCGACTCACAGAAGGCTGAGACAGCTCCATGTCACGAGCCGCCGCGCTGATACTGCCAGCATCGGCAATCCGCACAAAGGTTTGGAGAAGCGTCAAGCGATCGAGGGACTTGCTCATGCGCAATACAAATAACAGCTATTTTCTTTACTCGTCTACACAATATCTGATGATCTTGCGATAGTGAATACAAGCTCAAAGCAACGCGGTAACCCAACCTGCAAAACGGTTGCTGCGCCGAGAGCCTAAGCGTTTTTTGAGCATCTATCTGAACATCTGGAACGTAACAACCATGAGTACTATGACCTCTCCACAACCTGTCCAAATCTCATTTCAACTGGGGGGCGATCGCCCCATCCATCGTCTGGGCTATGGAGCCATGCGCCTCACCGGGCAACCGGGCAACTTCGGTCCCTATGCCGACTGGGAAGGCGGCAAGCAACTGTTGCGCCGCGCCGTTGAGCTGGGAGTCAACTTTATCGACACCGCCGAAGCCTATGGACCAGGAACAAATGAAGCGATTATTGCCGATGCGATGCATCCCTATCCTGCAGAGTTAGTGATTGCCACCAAAGGCGGCATTTACAAACCGTCTCCCACCAACATCCAATCCGACGGTCGTCCAGAGAGTCTGCGTCGTGGGGTTGAGGGTAGCTTGCGGCGGCTGAAGCGCGATCGCATCGATCTCTACCAGTTGCATCGCCCCGATCCCAACGTCCCCTTCTCAGAATCCATCACAGCGTTGGCACAGCTCCAGCAAGACGGCAAAATCCACCATATCGGGGTTTCTAACGTCACCTTAGAGCAGCTCAAAGAGGCGCAAACCATTGCCCCCATTGCCTCGGTTCAAAACCGCTTTAGCCTGATGGATCGCACTCATGAAGCCATCCTGGCCTATGCCACCGCTCATCAAATTGCCTTCATTCCCTACGGTTCCCTGGGCGCTCATCCCTTGCGGCGGGGCGCACCTCTGGCTGAGGCAGACGGCATGCTGGCAGAAATTGCTCAGGCTCACGGGGTTAACCCCACGCAAATTGCCTTGGCCTGGTTGTTGCATCGAGCGCCGAATATTCTGCTGATTCCTGGAACAACCACCACTGCCCACCTCGAAGACAATATGAAAGCCGCCACTATCCAACTTTCTGAGGAAGAGCTGGCTCAACTCAACGGGCTTGCCTGATGATTGATGCTCACATAGCAGCTAATATCAGCTAATAGCAAATCCAGTTAAGCAGCCGTAAAACCCAACGATCGTTTACACCCGCTGCATTGCAGCGGGT
>JBCBSL010000467.1:0-4440 GCA_039819145.1 Cyanobacteria bacterium J06638_22 | reverse complement strand
CCTTTGGGTAATGCAGAGTCTGGCTGATAGATAAAATTAATCCCTTTTTGCTCGGCCTTAATTCGGCACATTTCGACGACGCTTTGTAAGAGTGACGGGAGATGAACGCCTGTCGGTACTAGCTCAAGTTTGCGCGCTTCAATTTTTGAAAGGTCTAAAACATCATTAATGAGGGTGAGCAGGTGAGAACCGCATTCATAAATCACGTTAATGCCATCGCGTTCTTTCCCTTCTAAGGTCTGTTCGAGGATTTGGGCATAGCCCAAAATGCCATTGAGGGGGGTTCGCAGCTCATGGCTCATGTTGGCTAAAAATTCGCTCTTGGCCTGGTTCGCCGTATCGGCGGCGGCTTTAGACCGTTTTAATTGCTGTTGCTCAAAGGCCTGAACCTGCCACAAAACAACCAGCATTGTTCCGGTCAGCCCGATAACGACCAGCGCCATCAAGTCTAAGGGGCGCAGCTGGCCATCGATATTGCTGCGAGGAATGACCAGGGCAACAGACCAGTCGGCTTCTGTCAGAGGCACATAGGCAACATATTGGATTTCACCGTCAATCTCAAAGAGGCTCAGTCCCGTTTCTTGGCTATCAAGACGGTGAGCAACCTCGGATAGACCTGGATCGTCGTGCTCCAAAAGGCTCGGCGCTGGCGTTTCGATGGTGGACATCAGCTCAGCATTCGGGTGAACAATGGCTTCCCCTTTAGAGTTCAGGGCAAATGCATAACTCTCCTCCCCATACTGGAGTCCATTGATCACGGCTTCGAGTTTGTCGACACCGATCACAGCGTTTACGGCACCAATTGGTTCCCCTAAAGGATTATCGGACGTGGCTTGGCCAGAAAACGTAGGAATCGCAAAAACGATGATACGAAGACCGTTGGAACTGCGAGACAGGAGGGGATCAGAGAGACTATCGATCCCGTCCATCGCGTCCTGAACATGTTTGCGATCGCTCAGATCAATCGTGCCATTCTTATCAGGAGTGTCAGTGGTATACAACAGCATGTCTGCATCCGTCATCCCCAGATAGAAGAAATCGGGCAGCCGTCGTTCTTCTACGCGCAAATAAGGTTCAATGGTTTCCCAATCCATTGTCCGAAAGGTGGGATTGTTGGCGATCGCAGAGAGGGTTGCCTTCTTATCCTCAAGCCATTGGTCGATTTCATTGGCCCCTTGCTGCACTTCTAAAAATGCTTTCTCTTGCAAGTCTTCTAAGAGCAGATTGCGTACCCGTTGGTAACTCCAATAACTGGCCACACAAACAAAAACTGCTGTGCCCCCCAAAATCACGCGCGTCCACATACTCTTGGATTGCGATGGGGTCAATGGCGATTCCTTCGTGGGATCCGATGCTACGTGCGATCGCTTGATCCATCGGCTCCAAAAGCTAGTTTCTACTTGATGGGAGGATGTATGACTTTCCATAATACCTGTGGGAATTCGACCTAGCTTTCCTAATTGACTGACAGAACTTTTCCCTCATCCCCCAGCCCTTTCTCCCACGGGGAGAGAAGGGGAGTTAGAAGGTTACAGATGCGTTCAAAGTCTCTCGCCCACTTTGGGAGAGGGCTTGTGAGGTTTGTTAGTCAACCAGCCTAGCGTTCAATTGATAGTCAATATATTGATCTGGACAAAAGCCTAAGTTTTACTCTTTATTGAAATGCTGGAAGCTTTGAAGACATTAATCTATAGCCTCCAATAACCTATTTTGATGATTCCCAAAGTAGCGATATTAGCAACATGCTTGACATCGCACAGCCTAATCAAGAGTTTGCACTAATTATGAATCTTCAAGTGCTTTAAATTTAGATGTAAGGATGAGGAATCTAACCATAGTACCTGCATAAAGGCTGAACAATGCAAGTAGAATCTCGTAGTGTTTCGCTCTTTAATGCAACAGTTGGAACCGTAGATTTTCTGATACGTTGCAGATTTACACAGTGGCACTGTTGAGCTTGGGATAGCCAATGATCTCGTTAGGAACTTGGGCGAAATATAGAACCCAGAAAATGCGGAGAGAGGATGGGCAACGCTCATCCTCTCTCCGCATTTTCTGGGTTTGCTCGGCCTTTATTCTTCGACAGGGGCGTAAAATGTGCCTTCTACTTCTACGATGTCGTCTTGGTTCAGACGATCGACCTCAATAATTGTGCGCGGTGGATAGGGACCATCTCCCCAGAGTTCTTCCTGAATTTGGTTCACAATTGGGCGGTAGCGATACATATCGGTTACATACACCACAAGCCGCACGGCATCCCGCAGGGTTGCGCCTTCTGATTCGGCGATGAGCTGCATATTCATAAACGCCTGCCGCACCCGACCCTCAGTGTCGGGCACTAGAGTGTTGGTTGCGGGATCAATGCCGCGCATTCCCGCTACGAAGACAAAGTCTCCTGCCCGTGTGCCCAGGCTCCAGGTCGCGGTTGGGATAATGCCGCCTTCAGGAGCAAGGGTTCTAACGCCGTTGGGAGATACGTGATCATCAGCCGAGGCGGGGGCGGCTGTCACGGCCAGAGTCGCGACCGTAAGTGTCGAGAAAGCAATCGATTTCATAAGATCTAAGTTCCATCACACCACAAGGAGTGTAGGTAGTTACCAGAGAATTCTATGTCTTCCCTAATACAGACATTTTTCAGCCTATCCTCTGGTGCGGATTGATGGTTACGTCTTATCGAGCGATCAGTTTGGGCCGGGCGATCGCCCTCGCACCACCATCAACCCACCCACCCAGCTCACCGCAGAGCGCCGTGATGAGAAACCCACCAAAGCTCTCAAGGGCAGGACTTACGCAGTTTGATGATTTTTGGGGCGCACTGCGCCCCAAAAATCATCAAACTTCTTTGGTTTTTCGTAGCAAGTGCGTAAGTCCTAAAGGGGAAATAGAGCCAGCCATTCGACCAACAACATCAACCAATAAGCTGCACTAAGCCAACCGCGCGATCGCCCGATCACATGTGCTTGGTTGCGGTGACCTTTACAGTGACCCTTTACAGTGAAAAAGACGATCGATGGAATAGAGAGCGCGCATGACCGTGGAATGGGACGCATTGTTTGAGCAAATCGAGGCGTTGGTCATGTGCCATTCGCCCAGCGGTGTTGAGGCGGAAGTGGATCGCTGGCTGCTGGAGGCGTTCCAAATGCGGGGGGTGGAATGCTGGAAGGACGACGCAGAAAATGTGATCGCCAAGATCCCAGGAAAGGACACGGGACGGGCGATCGCCATCACAGGACATAAGGATGAGATTGGTGGCATCGTGAAGGCGATCGAGTCGGATGGGCGCGTGCAGGTGCGAAAGCTGGGCGGTGCCTTTCCCTGGGTGTATGGGGAAGGGGTTGTGGATCTGCTGGGGGATGCCCAATGCATCAGCGGCATCCTCAGCTTTGGGTCGCGCCATGTCTCCCACGAGTCGCCCCAAAAGGTGTTGCAAAACGATGTGGCGGTGCGGTGGGAAGATGCCTGGGTGGAAACGAAGTGTACCCCGGCAGAACTGGCGGAAGCGGGGGTGCGTCCGGGAACGCGGGTGGTGGTGGGCAAGCACCGCAAGCGCCCCTTTCGCCTGAAGGACTACATCGCTAGCTACACCCTGGACAACAAAGCCTCTGTCGCTATTTTGCTGGCGCTAGCCGAAACGGTAAAGCAACCGGCGGTTGATACCTACTTGGTGGCCTCGGCGAAGGAGGAAGTGGGGGCGATCGGAGCGCTCCACTTCACCCTGAATGCCAAGCTGAGTGCGCTGATTGCTCTGGAAATTTGCCCGCTGTCGTCGGAGTATCCCATCGAGGATGGCGAGACTCCGGTACTGCTAGCGCAAGATAACTACGGCCTCTACGACGAGCGCTTGAATAGCGCGATCGCCCAATCGGCTCTCAATGCCAACCTCCCCATCCAGTTCGCCACCCTCAGCGGCTTTGGCAGCGATGCCTCGATCGCCATGAAGATGGGCCATGTCGCCCGCGCCGCCTGCCTGGGGTTCCCCACACAAAACACCCACGGCTATGAAATTGCTCATTTGGGGGCGATCGCCAACTGCATCAAAATCCTAGAGCAGTTCTGCACCACCGGATTTTCCTAGCCCCAAGGCTGGTTTATCCAACAAGTCTGGTTCCAAGGGTTCCGATGGTAAATAATTACACCTTTATTTGATTGCTATCCAACTTTTATCGAGAGAAATCAGTTCTAAAGGAAGACAGAGCCAAGAGAATTGATCCATAATTTGAGAAAAATCCTCTCAGAAAAAACTTCAACCTTAGTCTTATGGTAGAAGATATCTTTTTAGCGCGGACTGAAGAACAGCAGCAATTTCAGCGGACGCTGGGTGCAATGCTGCCAAAAGGTTTCCGAAAACATTTACCAACCGTCGCTAAACTTTTGCCTCAACAAGCAACCGAGGCTCGGTCTTCGATTTTGTTGTTTTATGGCGAAGGGGGGATGGGCAAA
>JBCBSL010000466.1:0-4441 GCA_039819145.1 Cyanobacteria bacterium J06638_22 | reverse complement strand
AATGACCTGAGGCGCAAGATTCAGCAGGGGGTCTATCAGGTTGGTGACAAGTTGCCCAGCCAGAAGGCTTTAGGATCTTCTTTGGGGGTCAATCGCCATACCATCCGTCAAGCATTTGATGTGTTGAAAGATGAGGGATTGCTGCGGGTCGATCGCGGCCTAGGAGCCTTCATTGCCGATGCCCCCATTCGCTACCCCATCGGTAAACGAGTCCGCTATAACAAATCCTTACAGGCTCAGGGGTACACCAGTAAATATCAGTATCTCAGGGCATTTGAGGCAAGCGCCGATGATAAAGTGGCGCACCACCTTGAGGTTGCTCTGGGGGAGGCGATCGCCCAAGTAGATTTAGTGGGTCTGGTGGATGATCGCCCCCTAATCGTCAGTACCAGCTACTTTCCGCTGCAACGCTTCCCCGATTTGTTGACCCACATTCCCAAAACCCAGTCCATTTCCCAATTGCTGCGCGAGCAATACGACTGTGATCATGTGCGACGATGCACCTATGTCTCGATCCGAACAGTGCGTTCCCAAGACGCCAAGCTGTTACAAATTCCTCTCAATCAGTCGATCTTGCTGGTGCAGGCCGTTAACGCCGATCAGCATGGTCGGGTGATTGAGTACACCGTTACGCGCTTCCGGGGGGATGGGGTGGAACTGATGTTTGACCACTAGGGGCGATCGCCATCCGCCAGATTATCCAAGGGAATGGGACGGCGTCTTCTCCTTTCTTTGGTCAAACTTTAACCCTTCAACCGTCCAAACTTAACGCTCGGTTAACCCGTGGCCTTTGAGACGTAGCGTAATCTGTTGACGAGTCTAGTTGTCTAGACAAGTATGTATCGCAGATATCTTGCGATCGCAGGGTGTGCTGTGCGTTGGTTTGCTGTTAATCCTCAAGCGGGGAACATGCTCATGACGACGAAGGTAATGCTCATCCTTTTAGATGGCTTGCGCTGGGATGTGGCGCAGACGTCGATGGGATACCTGGCACATCTACTGGAAGTGCGTCAGGCCAGCCTCTACAAGGTTCAAGCCGAGTTGCCGACCCTATCCCGTCCGCTGTATGAGGTGCTGCTCACCGGGACACCTGTCGCGGTAAACGGTATCGGAGCCAATGATGTGGTGCGGTTGTCGCATCAGCGGAGTGTCTTCCATCTCGCTACGGCGGCGGGACTGACGACGGCTGCTTCCGCCTATTCCTGGTTTAGCGAACTGTATAACGGGGTGCCCTTTGAACCCTGGCGCGATCGCGACCAGAACCAGTCCGACCTGCCGATTCAGCACGGTCGCTTCTACTGGCAAGATAGCTACCCCGACTCACACCTGTTTGCCGATGCCGAGATGCTGCAACAGGCGCATCACCCCGACTTTATGCTGGTGCATCCCATGGGGATCGACGATGCGGGTCACCGCTATGGATCCGACACGCCGGAGTATCGCGGCAGCGCTCTGGCAACCGACAGTCTTCTTTCTCACTATGTGCCCCGCTGGTGTGAAGCGGGATACACCCTCTTGATTACCGCCGACCACGGGATGAATGCCGATGGTCAGCATGGTGGCGTGTTGCCTGATGTGCGAGAGGTTCCGTTGTTCTGTATCGGTGATGCGTTTGTGCCAGGAACCTATCGGGAGGGGTTGTCACAACTGGCGATCGCCCCATTAATGTGTCGCCTCCTCGCGTTGCCACTGGCAGATGCGATGCAGGCGCTTCCTATACCGGGATATGAACCCCAGGGTGAGGATGCTGTCGTCTTTCCCTCCCAGGTTGACCCTTCAACTCCTCTGACTGTTTCTGAAGTCTCTATTTCATAACGCTCTATATTCACGATTCACGAAGGAAGGCGATCGATGAAGTCACTTGTTCGGACTCAAAACGTCATTGCTACGCTCCTGGCCTCCTCTCTGACGGTCATCAGTTGCAGCCCAACTGAGACGACCAGTTCGGGTGAAACAACCACAGCGGCCGGTAGCGAGAGTAGCTGTCCCGCTGTGACAGTGGCCGATGCCCAGGGCGTCGATGCTGGCAAGTACCCGCAACAGTACGACCTGACGGAATACCAAGACGCGGCGGGTTGCGACATGACCTTCTCCGCAAACCCAGAGATTGAAACCTTCAACGGCCAGATTGATGGGAATGCTGAGCTACCGTCTTTGGAAGAACGCCTACCAGCGGAGCCTCTGGTGGTTGTTCCCTACGAAGAGATTGGAACCCATGGCGGCGTGTTGACGGGGCTTTCGAAGGCCACGGAGTCGGGCACCTCAGATCTGCTGTCGGTGCGCCATGTGAACCTGTTCCGCTACTCCGATGACTTGCAAACCATTGTTCCTAACATTGCCCGCGACTTCGAATGGAATGATGATTACACGGTGCTGACGGTCTACCTGCGCGAAGGGCACAAGTGGTCGAATGGCGAACCCTTTACTGCCGAAGATGTGGCCTTTTGGCACAACGATGTGTTGGGCAATGACACCCTCTACAGTGAAGGTATCCCCGATCGCTTCTTGATTGGGGGCGAACCGATGCAGGTCGAAGCGGTGGATGAAACCACCGTCGTCTTCACCCTGCCCCAGGCCAAACCCGGGTTGGTAGCGCTGTTTGCCACCGACTATGCCCAGCCCTTCCTGCCCATGCACTTCTTGGGGCAGTATCACCCCGATGTGAACCCCGATGCCGACGCCAATGCGACGGAAGCCGGGTTTGAGAGCTGGGATGAAGCCTTCAACTTCTACTACGGCAGCAGCGATTGGAAAGATGTTCCCTCCCCGCTGCTGAAGGATGCCGCTAAGGCGGAGAGCCTGGATCGTGCGGTCATGCCCACCCTGGAATCCCACATCTTGATCTCCGACACGGCGGAAGGTCGGCGGCTGGTGGCCAATCCCTACTTCCACCAAGTCGATACTACCGGACAGCAATTACCCTACATCAGCGAGATCGATGAACTCTATGTGCCGGAGACGGAAGTCCAAAACCTGAAGCTGGCCAATGGTGAGGTTGTCTACAAGTCGCAGGCGGTGTTTGGGGAAGACTTGCCTGTGCTGCAACAGAATGAAGCCGAGGGCGACTACACCGTGGATGCGGTGCCTACCGTGGGTGAGTCCATGGTGGCCTACTCCTTCAATGTGAATCATAAGGACGAAGGCTTGCGCGAAATCTTTGGTGACCTGCGCTTCCGGGAGGCCGCGAGTCAGGCGCTCAACCGCGAGGAGATCAACGAGCTGGTGTACTTCGGCCTCGGCACACCCGCGCAATACACGGCGTTTGACCCCAACACGGTTGATTTTGTCACCGACGAGCAGCGCAACTATCTGGCAGATTACAACCCCGATCGCGCGAATGAGCTGCTGGATGAGATGGGTCTGGTGGATGCCAATGGGGATGGAACGCGCGATCGCCTCGATGGTAGCCCGCTGGTCATCAACCTGCAATTTGCCTCCCAGGGCGGGCCAGTCAAGTTACACGAACTCTTTGCTCAGTACCTCAGTGATGTGGGGCTAGACGTGCAGTTGAGAGAAGTGACGTCGGATGAATATCGCGCGAGTCAGGCCGCCAACGACCTGGATGTTATGACCTGGACGAAGGCGTATACGTCTGCCTTCGTGGCCGGTTCCCGTGAGCCCCTGATTCCTCCCTTCGGCGACTACTTTAGCCTCACCAATGGCCACCTGTGGGCGAAGTACATCGAGACGGATGGAGCTGAAGGTTTGGAACCCCCTGCCTGGGTAACGGAGCTAGATGCGAAGTCCACGGAGTACCAAACCTACACCCTGGGCACTCCAGAATCTAGTGAGCTGGGTCGGGAAATTGTGGATTTGGTTCAGTCCGACCTGCTGTTCATTGGCACGGTGGGTAACCCTGCTGAGCCGGTGTACCACCGCAACGATCTGGTCAACTTCCCCACATTTACGGCGAAGTCCTACGACTACTACTGGGCGTATCCGTATCGTCCAAGCCAGTGGTTCTTGCGATAACGACTCCAGAAGCGCGAAATCGGCGGCTGGGTTTCTGTCAGGTTGTTGGTTTGCTTCAGTTCTGAGATGGTTTCTTTCTTGGAGTCCCTTGGCTTGATCCCCCCTTAGCCCCCCTTATTAAGGGGGGAAATGACCGCAAAGTCCCCTGGAAGATCCCCCCTGGCCCCCCTTAATAAGGGGAGAATGACCGCAAAGTCTCCTGGAAGATCCCCCCTGGCCCCCCTTAATAAGGGGGGAATGACCGCAAAGCCTCTCTTTGTAAAGGGAGGAAAGTGACCTCAAAGTCCCCCTTAATAAGGGGGATTTAGGGGGATCCGACAAGGGCTCCACGGATCAACCGCAACCTATTCAACCAGTAGCCGAGAGGCGAGGCATCAGAAAACCAATCTCTCAAGATCGCCCCTAATTTGATTAACCTCTGATTGACCTCGCTTCTATTTGCGATCGCCCCCTACATTTGTCCCGCACC
>JBCBSL010000465.1:0-4448 GCA_039819145.1 Cyanobacteria bacterium J06638_22 | reverse complement strand
AATTCGCATGGCTCAGCCTCTTGAATGCTAAGGGTCTCTCATGATAACTGGTACCTTATCTGTGAGCGCCTCCCTAACCGAATCCTTTCGCCGAGGCGGCATTGAAGAAACGCTGCTGGTTTATCTCAAGTCAACCCTCGGCGTCCTTCTCAACCTGGTTCTTATTGTTTCTATCCTTGGCTTCTTTGGCATTGAGACAACATCCTTTGCGGCGTTGCTGGCAGCGGCTGGTATTGCTATCGGGGCTGCATGGAGTGGCTTATTGGCTCACTTTGCGGCTGGGGCTTTCTTGGTAATCTTTCGCCCCTTCCAAGTGGGGGACTTTATCTCCGGCGGTGGCATGACGGGCACCGTGCAAGAAATTGGGCTGTTTGTCACGACCATTGATACTTTGGACAATGTGAGAACAGTTGTAGGGAACAACTTGCTCTTCTCTGATACCATTCAGAACTTTTCTGCCAATCCCTATCGTCGGGTCGATTTGGTGGCTCAGCTCAACCATGATGTGAACCATAAGCATGCGATCGCCCTGATGAAAGAAAAGCTCAGCGCGATTCCCAACGTCATGGTTGAGCCTGCTCCCGATGTTGAGATCTTGGAATTTACCCCCATGGGGCCTGTCCTAGCTGTGCGTCCTTACTGCAACAATGAGCACTATTGGCAGGTGTATTTCGATACGAACAAGCTGATTCGTGAAACTTGTGTGGAAGCTGGATTTTCCGTTCCAGAGCATCACTTCACCGTTCACCAAAAAGCGGCGTAAGGCACAAATGCCTTTAATATCTAACCCGGCTAAAGAACCGAAATAATCGTTTGTGCCCGCTGCACTGTAGCGGGCGCAAACGATTTTGAGTTTTACGGCTATTAAATTGGCTTCGATGGCGCAACGTCTTCTCTGTCCTTGGTGTCCAAATTAAGGATCAGCGTCCATTAAATAATCGGCGAGTGCCACGTAAGCAGGCAAAGACGTTGGATCAATTACAGCATTCCCTGCAACGGGATGGGAGGCAAAGCGCGCAATCATCATATCTGCTGTCGGGTCGAGATAGAGTGCTTGGCCATGGACGCCTCTAGCCGTGAAAGCACCGTGGTCGTTGTGGGTAATCCACCACATACTGCGATAGCTCCAGCCCTGGAGCAAGGAATATCCCGCATCCGCAAAGGCACGGCGATCGTCGCCCCCCAAACTTTCGCGTTGGTTGGAGAGGGCGATCGCGGGCTATTCACCTAAGGGTGTCGGCAGCTTTCCCCGAGCGATCATAGGCTAGTAGCGCGAGGTTGTTGGCACAATAATGCACCTGTCCTCCCCGGCCATGTGACTAGGGCCATGGAGTGGAGGGCGATCGTCCATAGCCTTGCAAAAGGAAAGGCTATGGGTCACTTTCGTGTGCTTTGGCGATACCAGATTCGGCACGAGGAAGCTGAATCTGTAGTGACGGAGAAATCCCATGTTTGATTTTGTAAGCAGAATGCTATGAAGCGCGGAATGTGGGTTTAATAGGAGTTGTGTGCTGAATACAACGACCCATCTTCGTCACTGGAACTATCGCTCCGAATGGCCATAACAAAGTCTCATCTGCTGGCAGCGAGGCTGAAAGCCTCCACGGAAGGGGTGGATAAGATTGACGAAGCGCGTCGGAAAAAGGGATGGGCAAAAACAGAACCAGCCTGGGCTAACCTTGCGGGCACGTCAACTGCAACCCTCAAGCGCTTTTGGGTAGGTGTGACGATTCACTCCGAAGTGTTTCCAGCTATTTGTGAGGCTGTTGGAATTCAAGATTGGGAATCAATCGTAGAGGCTGCCCCGCCTCCATCAAGCCTCAGCAGAGAGAGACTCGCATTTGAAATTACACGCAGTATTGAAGAAATCGATAGACATCAGCTAGATGCAATCGTTGCACAACTCCGCAATCTAGGTGGAGACGAATCAATTCAAATTTTAGATATCGACGAGGGGAGCAACAAACTCATCTTGGGCGGATCTCAAAAGGCTCTGGAAGAGATTGAAGTGCTCTTTAAAATTGACGACTTGCCCCAGGTCGAGGACGTTAGCATCCAAGACGTCCATTTTTTGGAACGCCACGAATTGGCTTCTCTGATCATTAAAAACGGTGGTGATGCCTTAAATCTTTCCGGAGTTGATCTCCGCTGTGTTGACCTCCGTGGTACCACCCTCCGGCACACTGACCTCCGGCACACCGATCTTTTCAAAGCCGATCTCAGTTTCGCTAACCTCAGCGGTGCCATCCTCAGTGGAGACCTTAGCGGCACCATTTTTCACCGCACCAATCTCATCCGCGCTCACTTCCATCGCGCCCACCTTTTGGGTGCCAACTTCTACGGTGCTAACCTCAGCGGCGCCGATCTCCGCTGTGCCGACCTTGGCTACAGTAACTTCCGTCGCGCCGACCTCAGCGGCGCCGATTTCCACTGTGCCAAACTTAGCGGTGCCAACCTCAGCGAAGCCATCCTGAGCGGTGTTGATATCAACGGCTCCGATATCAGTTACACGACCCTCCACCGCACGAATCTCCGTGGTGCCGATCTCCACGGTGCCAGCCTTATCGGTGCCAACATCCGGGGCTCTACCCTCCGTGGCGTCGATCTCCGCTTCGCCCGTCTCTGTGATGCTAACATTCGCAACACCGACCTCTGCGGCGTTGATTTTAGTCGTGCGGAGATTAGCGGTGCAGTCATCACGAATTGCAAGGGCTTATCACCGGACAACATCGCTGACTTGAAAAGGAGAGGAGCTATCTTCGACGATGCTCCAGGCGATCGAGAATAAAAAGTATAGCGGTCTGCAACCGCATCAAGTACAAAAAAGGGTTGCGTGTGGCGCGCCGCGCCACACACAACCGTACTTAACCAACGCGCATAGCGCTATATTTTCCGGGGCTGATAACCGACGGACGTTAGAATGCCTCCGATTTTTGGACAATCGCGGGCGTTCGTTAGAAGAAAGCTCTTAGGGTGCGTTCGCAGAAGCCTTGCAGGATAAGCGTTTCAACAACATAAGCTAGGGGCTGTGAACCTGTCTGCGGAAGGGCTTGGACGCCTAAATGATGACAGCCTCTAGTAGCGGCAATCACGATCCGGGTCTAAGTCAATCCCCTTGGGTAGTTTTGTTCGACAGAGGCGGATTTGGGAGAGCTTTTCTGCGGTTAGCCCTCTTACCTCTTGAAGATTGGCGAAGCTGAGGTCAACGCCGGTGAGGTCAACGCCGGTGAGGTTAGCTTTACAGAAGTTCGCATCGCTAAGGTTGGAGTGTCTGAGGCTGGAGTCTCTGAGGTTGACGCCCCAAAGGTCGGCGAAGCTTAACTTGGCTTTGGTGAGGTTAACGTTGCTGAGGTCGGCACTGCTGAGGCGGGCGTAGCGAAGATCAGTCTTACTGAGGCTGGCGTAGCGGAGGTGAGCTTTATAGAAGTTGGCGCCCCAGAGATCGGCTCCTTCGAGGTTCGCTCTTTCGAGGTAGGTTTCGCTGAAGTCTGCTCTGCTGAGGTTGGCGTAGCGGAGGTCAGTGGAATCGAGGTAGGTATAGCGAAGGTCAATCCAAGCATCAGGATTTTGTTTTCTCCACTCGTTCCAAGCCTCACTGCCTTGCTTTAGCAGTGCAACCTGCTCTTTGTTCGCCATAGCGGATTACGCCAAAGTTACCTCCACCCAAATATAGCCTTAGGCAAAAAAGCGATCGCGCTTTGGGGTGCGATCGCCCTCCACCAAAATTTGGCGCTAGAGTTTTGAGGATGAGATAGCCTGGTGAAATGACCAAAAGTAGTCCTGTATTGAGATACGGGTTAGATGAGGAATGGTGAAAGATCTGTTTAGTGTTGAGAACAAAGTTGTTTGTATTAGTGGCTCAAGTCGTGGGTTGGGGAAGGCGATCGCCCACACAGTTTGGCTACTGAACATAGGCGGGCGATCGCAGGCTAGTGGCGCGAGGCTGTTGGCATGCAAGCGGACTGGTGTAATCGTCGGGATAACGTGGGCGATCGCATGACGACCAGCTAAGAGACATACATTCGCAAATAGGTTTTTGAGGATGTCAGAGCAGCCTGTGCCAATGCACTTTGGGCGAGGTAACAATTTAAGGATCAGCGTCCATTAAATAATCGGCGAGTGCCACGTAAGCAGGCAAAGACGTTGGATCAATGACGGCATTGCCTGCAACGGGATGGGAGGCAAAGCGTGCAATCACCATGTCTGCCGTCGGGTCGATATAGAGGACTTGCCCATGGACGCCTCTAGCCGTGAAAGCACCATGGTCGTTGTGGGTAATCCGCCACATGCTGCGATAGCTCTAGCCCTGTAGCAAGGAATATCCTGCATCCGCAAAGGCACGGCGATCGCCCCTAAACTTTCGCGTTGGTTGGGAAGGGCGATCGCCCCCAAAATTTCGCGTTGGTTGGGAAAGCGATCGCAGGCTAGGGGTGCAAGGTTGTTGGCAC
>JBCBSL010000464.1:0-4460 GCA_039819145.1 Cyanobacteria bacterium J06638_22 | reverse complement strand
CACGGCATCTCCCTTGCCATAGAACAACGGGATAAGTCTCCTTTTACGCCTCTAGATGTCCTCATGAATAATGCAGGTTAGGGAGTTACTTGAAAATAGCGTCCCCAATCGTTGGGGTTGGGCACTGTCAAACCCTTACAAAAGCGAGTCATGAAGATACTTGTCAAATGGCAAAATAAGTCTATTGATCGTACCGTTATCCGCTTATCAGAGATTAAGGAGAATCTGCCTTTGCAAAGCGAAACTACGAACACACCAAATCCTGGAGCTGTACAGATTCGTCATTGGCAGCCTGACGATCGCTCGGCAATCCTTGCCCTACATGAGGAGCTTCAGGCCTACGAACGTAACATCCGTTCGTACCGATCAGCCAAGCCAGGATTGAGTGAGGAGTACATCAAAGAATTTGATGAACAGCTCGAAGACCCAGACTGTGATGCGGCTTTTTTTGTAGCGGAGGCAAACGGTAAAGTTATCGGGTTTGCCTTCTGTGTGGCTGAGGGCGATATACTCGATGACCCGCCAGAACAGGTCTATCTTCAAGATCTTATGGTCACACACACGGCGAGACGTTCTGGTGTTGGCCGTAAGTTGATGGATGCGGTACGTAACTTTGCACGCGAGCGGCAGATCTTGCGCATCCAACTACCTGTCCTCGCAAGGAACGAAGATGCGATCTCGTTCTACCGTGCGATGGGTTTTGACACGGTGATTCTAGGCATGGAACAAGATCTCTCTTCAGATGCCGAAAAATAACTGTAACTGTTGCCTTGAGGACAGTTAAGGCTCAATTTTTCTACAGTAGACGAGTGCCTATATCTGGTCTAACCTTTGCGTGCAGCGGACTGCTGCTAGGTGAAAGCTCAAGTTAATACGATGAAAGATATGCAGCCGCTGACGCCCACCGTTAGAACGTCTCTGGCGTTATATCTTTACCCGTTTAGTACTATCTCGTAGACTTGTATGAAATCGTTTTGGCGTTCATAAGGAATCGCGACTCGGGGGCAAGTAGAGATGAACCGACTGCACAACCCATCCGCCAACATCGCCTCCAAAAATCCAGCAGGTTCCACAACCGTTGACTTCAGGCAACCAGACGACTCAACTCGGATCTTTGCCCAGCCCCCGCAGCTCAGCAGTCACCGAAGCAAATGGTCTGGCTTGCATGTGGAATACTTTGCCAATCATCCCGCCTGGACGACAGTTGAGCATACTATGCCAATCCCTACCGTCTCTTTGGTGTTAACTGATGATGTACAGAGTAGGCGGTTGCTAGATGGACAATTTCAGCAAGAATGCCAACGTGTTGGAACTGTAGCCCTATTTCCAGCTCAGATAACCCATAAGTGCGAGTGGAATCACCCCGTCAACTTCATGGCTCTGTCCATCGAGCCGAGCTATCTCAGCAATATCTTGAAGAGTGAGATAAATGCGGAGCGCATCGACCTGATTCCGACGTTTGCCACTCAGCAAGATGATCTGATTCTCGCGATCGGTCTGGCGCTCAAGGCTGAGTTAGAAACGGGCGGAGCGCTGGGACAGCTTTATGTTGATTCCCTGACCACGACCCTCTGCGTTCACCTACTCAGACATTACGCCACGCGATCGCCCCAGCTACCCATCCACAAAGGCGGGCTGTCGCGCGATCGCCTGCGTCGTACCCTAGACCTGATTCACACCTCACTGGATCAGTCTCTCCGGCTCGAAACCCTGGCGGCGGCGGTGGACTTGGATATGTACTACTTTAGCCGCCTGTTTCGTCAGTCGATGGGCATTTCACCCTATCAGTACGTCCTCCAGCAGCGCATCGAGAAAGCCAAGTCACTGCTCCAGGACGAGGCATTGACCATCACCGATATTGCCCTAGAGTGTGGCTTTACCGACTCCAGCCATCTCGCCCGCCAGTTTCGGAAAGCGGTGGGGACATCGCCCGGAGAGTATCGGCAGCAGATGCAATAGAGGGCAAGAATGTACTCTTCGAATCACAAGAATTGACAAGCCAGAACAGACCGCTTTGAATACGCTATTTTCAGTCGAATCCTGCTGTGTTTAAGAGGTCAAATCATCATGCTCAGATTGTTGACTCGTCAGTTGGCTCAGATTGCAGTCGTTGTTCTAGCTGTTGTGAGTGTGTTTGTGGGGCTGCCCCAGGCGGCTCATGCAGCGGTTTCTCTCGATAAAACGCCCGATGTGGTCAATGTCGTAACCGTCTATCCCACCGACTCGGAAACTCAGTCGGAAGTTTTATCCGAAGTGTCTAAAGCGGAAGCGTCCACGTTCTCTGACGTTCCTGGATTCAAGGACTCCGCCATTCTCAAAGCTCAAGATGACAGTCAAGTCATTGCGTTGTCGCAGTGGAACGGCAAAGATATCACCAGTTTTGAATCCTATGCCAAAGAGCATGTTTTGAGCATTCCGGCGGGGCAGTCGGCCCAGTCCTTTGCTTGCCAGGTGCAGCATACCGAAACTCGCTCAGCGTCGCCCAAATTTCAGCAGGGGGATGTCGTGATGTTTAGCCAATTCAAGATGAAGCCCGATAAAGCGCAGCCTGAACTGGCAATGGTCATCAGCCAAATGATGCCGGGCGTGTTGGAAATGATTCCGGGCTTGCAGTGGGCGGCGATGTGCCCTAGCACGGACGAATCGACCATTGCTTTGCTAGCTCGGTGGAATAGCCGCGACGATTTCGAGTCTCTTGGGCAAGAGGCCGGTTTTGACCCAGAAAACAATTACTGGCAAGACTATGCGGTGAATGAGCATGGACTCTATGACGTTGCTCAAGTAATTCGTTAGTGGAGGAGTCAGTACTTATGTCAGTACAAACTTTGACTCAGTATCTGCCCGCTTTTCTCGGGGGGGCGATCGCCTGGGTGCTGTTGGGCCTTCGGCTAATCTGGGGCGCAATCCTCATCAGCTACAGTCTGCCCATGATCAAAAATCCCCTGCACTGGATGGATCGCGGGGAGCAATCGTCTGGCTTTCCGCCTCTATTGCAGGCAGCGGGGGCATTCACCATATTCGGCGGGGGCATTGCCGTGATCGTTGGCTTCTTGACACCCTTGGCAGCTCTCGGTTTGGCGGGGGCCATGGCGATCGCGTTAGCGCTCCATTTGCTCCAAGGCACCCCCTTTGTAAAAGCCGCACCCGATGCTCCCGGCGAATCCTACGATAATTCTTTGCTGTATCTAGCCATTGCTCTACTGTTTGTGTTTTTAGGATCGGGGATTTTCTCCCTTGATTACTTGTTGTTTGGCTGAACGACTGTAGTAAATCCCTAAAGCATGCCCCGATCCAACTTACATTCTCAAAACATACCGTCATGAACAAACTAATGGATTTACCCACCACCCTATCCCTAACTGATTTTTCAGAAAGGGATGCCCAAGGCGAGTTTGTTTTCTACGTATTGCTCAAAACCCGTGAGAGCATTACCCGGCAGCAATTTGATGATTACTGGCGTGATGTGCATGGGCCAATCTGCGCACGGCTGCCTGGCCAATGGCAGTACTGGCAATTTCATCTGGCACCTGATCAAGGGGGTATTTGGCCAGTCCATAAGGGCATAGAAATGCGAACGAGTGCTGAAGAGCAATATGAAGGTATTGCGGAGTTAACCTTTCGGTCAGAGCAAGACCGCAATGCCTGGTTTGAAGCAGCCGCCATCCTGATGTCTGATGAGCACAATATCTTTTCCAAAACTACCGGTTATGTAACTAACAATTACCATTCCCGGACCCTGGTAGACCGCATGCCAGACGGTCGTCCCAACGGACAGGTAAACGCTATGAAACTCCATGTGATGTTGCGCAAAGCGGATGGAGTGAGCATTAAGGATTTCCGGGCGTTTTTGCATCAAGATTTTGCGCTACAGATCACTCAAAACGATCTGGTGACCAAACTGCGGCTTCATTTGCTGGAGGAACACGATAATTCGGAAGAACTATCGCCAGCGCCTGGGGTTTCCCACTTTGAAGCACTGGAAAATCAATATCAGGCATCAATGGAAATTGCATGGCCGCATCGGCTGGCTATGGAGCAGTTTTTTGCTTCCAAAGAATATGAAAAAGCCTCCCGTGAGCTGAATCGCTATGTCAAAAAACTGGTGGTGTTCCCTGAGCTAACCACCAATACCTTTGTATACGATGGCGCAATGACGCTGGCTGGTAAGCGAGGTTCCTCTGCCGCCCAGCTCATTACCAGTTTAGGGGCTGTAAACCAACTGGGTGAGGATATTGAGCGCCTGGTACTGCGGCAGAAACTGGCTTCTTCACTTCCAAAAAACCGAGCATTTTAGTTGGTTTATGGCCTTCGACCAGGCTGCGCCAACGGGCCTCAACCACAATCTACGAATGTGTGTTTTGTTTATGGCAACCTACTTAGGCAACTGGGCAGTCATAGGTTCTTGATTAGATTTTTAGGCCGCCAAGTCAGGTACATCAGCACGAGGAAAGGGGTGTAGC
>JBCBSL010000463.1:0-4482 GCA_039819145.1 Cyanobacteria bacterium J06638_22 | reverse complement strand
GAATCTCATTGAGATTCACCCCGGCGCATCGATTGGTTGTGGTGTGTTTATCGACCATGGCATGGGTGTAGTGATTGGAGAAACGGCGATCATTGGTGACTATGCGTTGATTTACCAGGGCGTTACCCTGGGGGGAACGGGCAAGGAAAGCGGCAAGCGCCACCCCACTCTGGGCGAAAACGTCGTCGTAGGAGCCGGAGCCAAGGTGCTCGGCAACCTGAACATTGGCAACAATGTTCGCATTGGCGCAGGCTCTGTGGTGCTCAGGGATGTTCCTTCCGACTGCACGGTGGTTGGGGTGCCTGGGCGTGTCGTGTATCGTTCTGGGGTGCGGGTTAATCCGCTGGAGCATGGCAGCCTGCCCGATTCGGAAGCACAAGTCATCCGGACGCTAGTTGATCGGATTGAAACGCTAGAGCAACAGATCAAGGATTTGCAGAAAGCGCCGCCTGTAACAACCATCGAGATTCGCCCATCTGAGGTTAATGGCGATTCAGCCAACGGTCACACGATGGTTAGTGTCGTACCCAGATCTTGCAGCCTCTCTGAGCATGTTTTGCAGGAGTTCTTTGATGGGGCAGGGATCTAATATCAAATCTGGTTAAACAGCCGCAAAATCCAACCATCATGTTCGCCCGCTGGAATGCAACGAGCGAACATGATGGTTGGGTTCTTCAAAGGTGATATAGCCGTAACCCTTAAAGCTAGGACAACATATCGAACGGTCATTCCCGCGAATGCGGGAATCCAGAAAGGTTGAATACGGTGATCGATAAGCGTTTGATGGATGCCCATGAAAATGGGCATGACTGAACCCTAGCGTCCTATCCTGATTGACTCAATCGATCACCTGTTGCCAAGGAGCGATCGCCCCTTAAGCTTCCTCGCGTCCCTTCGCTATCTTCTGGCGTAGCTCTGGAGCCATGCCCTCCAGATTGGCCAGGGCGATTTCTTCTTGCTCCCCGGTTTTTAGCCATTTCAACTGCACGGTGCTCGATTCGGCTTCGGCATCGCCAATGGTGAGACAGGCGATCGCCCCGCTCCGGTCGGCTCGTTTGAACTGCTTGCCAAAGGTGCTGCCGCTGAGATCTAGATCAGCGGAGAAACCCAGTTGGCGCATTTGCTGGGCAACCACTAAGGCAAAGGCTTCGGCGCGATCGCCCCGCGACACCACATAGAAATCGAGGGGCGCGATCGGCAAGGGTTGGATCTGTTGCAACAACAAAATCAATCGCTCCAAACCACTGGCCCATCCCACCGCTGGGGTGTCGGGGCCACCCAGTTCTGTTGCCAGGCCATCGTAGCGACCGCCTGCACAAACCGTTGCCTGGGCGCCCAGGTCAGCAGACTGGATTTCAAACACTGTGTGAGTGTAGTAGTCCAATCCCCGCACCAAGCGTGTATTGATATTGAAGGCAATGCCCAGATCCGTCAGCATTTGCTGCACCTGCTCAAACCGCTGCTTCGATTCGGGGCTGAGGTGATCCAAAATGCTGGGGGCATTCTCCAGAATTTTCTGAGTGGTGGCATCCTTTGTGTCGAGAATGCGGAGGGGGTTCCGCGTCAGCCGCACCTGGGAGTCTTCGTCTAGCTCCTCCCGGAACGGCGTGAGGTAGTTGACCAACGCTTCCCGGTAGGACTGGCGATCGCTCCCATCGCCAATGGAATTGAACTCCAGGGATAAATTCTGTAGCCCGATTGCCCGCAGGAAGTCCGTCGCCACTGCAATCACCTCGGCATCGGCGCGGGGATCTGCACTGCCGAGCACCTCCACCCCGAGCTGGTGAAACTGCCGCTGCCGTCCCGCCTGGGGACGTTCGTAGCGGAACATGGGGCCGAGGTACCAGAGCCGCTGGGTGCCGCCCTGGGCATGCAAGCTGTGTTCAATGAAAGCCCGCACTGCCCCAGCGGTATTCTCTGGTCGCAGGGTCAAGGGGCGATCGCCCCGATCCTTGAAGCTATACATTTCCTTGCTCACCACATCGGTGGCTTCGCCAATGCCCCGCTCAAACAAGTCCGTTTGCTCAAAGATGGGCGTCCGAATTTCCCGATAGGCTGCTCGCTGCATCACCTCGCGGGCGATCGCCTCTACCCGGTGCCAGTAGCCCATCTCGTCGGGCAAAATATCGCGTGTTCCTCGAATTGCCTGAATTGCGCCCATGAGTTTCTGTGACGTGATCGATATATCTGTTGGGTGCTCCTTTTGGGAGCGGTATCTGTGCCTGAAGCGAACCGGAGGTCGAGCGATCGCACTACCTCCAGCATAGAGCCGCAATGTGCCAAACTCACACCCGGCTAAGGTCAAGTTCTAGACTATACCCCACAGCAGCCTTTCATCCAGTTCTCCGCTCAGCTCAAAGCACGTCTCATTTTGGAAAATTTGCCGCTCAGGCTGAGCTTGTCGAAGGGTGAACAGGCTTCGACAAGCTCAGCCTGAGCGGCATTTATAAACCAACAAAGCCATCATGAGAATTGCTGCTTAGCTCATATGAGCTGCAAACTCAGATGCTTGTGGGCGATCGCGATCCCAATAGTGATCAAGTCACCTTCAAAAATAGGTCGATGAGTGACAGCACAATCTCGATCACAATCAGCATAACCACGTACCACTCGACGCGTAGACTGGTTTTGTGTTGCAGTAGCTCAATGACCGTCTCAGCCGTGGTGGAGATCAACTGGAGCTTGCGTTCCAAGGTCGTGTGACGCTCCTGGATCTCGTACTCATCCTCAAGGCGGCGATGGAGGCGATCGAACTCGGGCAAATCCCACAGTAGCTCAGGCTTATCGATAATCTCTACACGACCAACGATCTTGTGCTGGATGGCGAGGGTAGAACCCAGTTGACGTAACAGCTCTTTGCCCCAGCGATTGCTCTTGGTCGATGCCTGCAACTCATTGGCGACAGGTTCCAGGCGATCGAACACGGCGGCGGTTCCCAGTTCGTAGTGGGAGAGCACCGCACTTTTGGCCAGTACATCCGCCACAATTTGCAGGCAACTAGTGGAAAAGTCCTGCACATAAATGACGCCGTTGGTGGCTTGCCCAACGCTCGCCGAGGCTAGGTTGAGAATGGCTTCCTCAGTTTCTGGGTTGTCAAATTCATTAACCGTCAGCGGTTTTAGATGGGCTAGGAACGAGACTTCTTCAATGGGGTCAATGTTAAACATGACGATCGCCCCATAGTCAAATAGCACCGCACAGCCCTGCTGTCCTGCCGATACCATCAGCGGCTCAAGCACCAGATAGTCGGTTTGTTCGAGGGCTCGTAAATCGAGTTTTTCGCCTAAAAAGATGGCTCGACAACGAACGGTTTTGCGATCGTTGAACAATAATTTCTGCATAGTTCAGCCTGAATAAAAAATAGGGAAGGCAAGCGAGATGAGCCGGGTCGAGCCTGCTATTTGGCATCCGTTGCTTCAAACGGCTCGATGATTGTTTAGCGCAGCTCGTTCCCAAGACAATTTGTTCTAACGAATTGTGCTAATGAAACGGCTGAGCCAATGCTGGTGAGATAGCTTTGCTACTCGCTTTCCTGTTGCTGAACTAATAGAAACCAACAAAGAGACATAAGATATTCAAGAGGTTTTGACCCGGATGGGTATTCTGATCCAGAGTCAGAAACAGTAGACCTCATAAAAAATAGAAAACTAATGTGAGTCACCCAATAGTCGAATTCTAACGCGAGAACGGGGCGATGCTTGCGGTATCACGAAAACTGTGGAGCTATGGGTTAAAGTAATGCCAATAATTCTTTGAAAGCCATGCATCGCATGGCTTTCAAAGAATTATTCGTTCTGGTCTAAGGGGATAAAGCGTGACTAGCGGGGCGGGAAGGTTGTTCCTTTGGGGTCGCGGTTGATGCAACCCTCCTTTTGTGTGTGGCGACAAACCCTCTGGTAGAGGTCTTCTCGGGTTCCAGGTGCGCCGATAGAATATTCGACGCGATCGCCCAACATGCCACCCGACACAATTTTAACCCCACAAACCGGACATTCTTGCTTAACAGGTTCAGCCATAACGTAACGCCTCCCAATGCAACAGCTTAAGAATTTGCTGGAGGGGGCTAAACCCTTTCTGTGTCGTTGTTTTCGGCAAAAAAACAACGCACCCAACACCGACTATGTTGTGTTCTCCGGCCAAATTCTTCTTCTCAAGATAGCAAAGGGTAGTCTCATCCCCACCTGAGTACAGCACAAAACCCAGAAAACCCTTGATTTTATGTAGCGCGGGCAGGCTTTCAAAAAATGATTGGGTTTTACGTGATCGCGTAGCACTATACCATCCAGGTCGAGGCAGCGGGGAGGGTTTCTTTATCCGTGGTCAGTTGCTAGTACCGTTGGGTTCCGTGCTTGCCATAAACGATCTCTCGGATGATGCGCGTTTGGCTGCTCCCATCACTCAACGTGCGCGCATACGGACGCCAAAGATTGGCCCGCACCCGTTGCTCCTGGGGCAGTAACACCGCATGGTTAGAGCGAATGG
>JBCBSL010000462.1:0-4513 GCA_039819145.1 Cyanobacteria bacterium J06638_22 | reverse complement strand
AAATATCGTTTGTGCCCGCTGCAATGCAGCGGGCACAAACGATATTTGGGTTCTACGGCTATTTGACTGGATTTGATATTACTCAAGGCGACGCAAGGTTTGCGTAAGTCCTATGGCGTTTGTTTGCCTGACTAATCTCCTAGCTTTACCCCTGCGCCAAGCCCATGACATAGCGATAGTGGGGTTCGGTTGCCTGGCGGCTGGGGGAAGTGTTGCCAAAGGTAGAGGCTCCATCCACTCTGTTCCATTGGCTGAACTCAAACAAACGCTGCCGCAGATCCTTTACATCCACGGTCGTGACATTGCCTTCTGCCACGATCGCTTTTCCGTTGACCCAGGCGCTATGCACGGCATTGGTTGGGCGTCCCAGCACCAACAAACCGATGGGGTCGGTGCGGGGCAGCAGCGATAGGCTTGTCAGGTCGTACATCACTAAGTCAGCTTTCTTGCCAACGATTAGTGTGCCTAACTGCTCTGCCATCCCCAATCCTGTTACACCGCCCAAGGCGGCCATCTGCGCCGCCTCAACCGGACGAATCCAGTTCTGATATTCGTTATCGGTGAGGTTGTGGAGGATGGAGCCAATTTTGATCGCTTCTAGTAAGTCCTGGGAGTCGTTGCTGGCGGCGCCATCGCAGCCAAAGCTGACATTTACTCCCGCTTGCCGATAGCGCAGGATGGGGGCGATACCGCTGCCTAGGCGTAGGTTGCTGAGGGGATTGTGGACAACGGTGGATTGAGTCTGAGCCAGGAGCTCGATGTCGGTGTCGTTCAACCACACACAATGGGCCAAGGAGGTGCGATCGCCCAAAAATCCAGTCCGACTGAGTAATTCAACAGCGCTGCAGCCATACTTTTCCTGCATCAGAATTTGTTGGGCTTTGGTTTCAAGTAGATGGGCATGGCGGCAGAGCGAATGGCGATCGCTCAAGGCAATACACCCTTCGATCAGTTCCATGGAGCAAAGCTGCAACCCGGTCGGGGCGGTCATGATCGAAATCCCATCTTCCGGGCGATGATGAGCTTCGACGATCCGCTCTAGCATCTCCAGAATTTCTGACGTGGTTTGCCCACCAGGCGGGATGTCTCGCGCCTGCCCTTTGGATGGAACGCCAGCAGGTAGGGCTAAGTCATATATCAATGGCCCAATATAGGCACGAATTCCAACATCGCGGTAGGCTCGCACCGCCGCAGCGACCGTTGCTTCTTCTTGGCCGGGAAGCAGTGACAGATGGTCGACGACCGTTGTACCGCCGGAGAGGAGCGTTTCTACAGCCGTTCCGACCGCACTTAAATAAATTTGCTCTGGATCGTTCACCTCCTGGTCGTAGAGTTCGGCCAGCCACAATTCCAGAGGGAACGGGGCAATGGCACCCCGTGACCACATTTCTGAGGAGTGGGTATGGGCATTGACAAACCCGGGCAGCAGTAGTTTGTTCCGTCCGTTAATTACCTGCCCCTCGGCTTCGAGCCGGGGGGCGATCGCCGCAATTTTCTCTCCGGCTAACTGCACATCGACTGTTTGGTAGCGATCGCCCTGAGGAATTAATACCTGTTGAATGGTTGTGATCACGCCGTTGTCCTTTTGTTAAATGTGGCACTCCGATGACAAGCTTAGGACGTATACAGAGCCTCTATCGGTCGTTATATGTCTAACGAGTCGATACATCAAGTAGGTCGCTCGGGCAGGCAGTATTTTTCTGTGACCAAGCAATTGCTTGATCCGCAATCGCTTCACCCATCAAACCAACTTGGATTAACTTGGACGCACCTGTAGAGTTGGCACTGTCCACGGGACACCTGTGGAGAGTGGAAACAAAGGGCTTGCGTGGTTCTGGAGCTAGTCGTCAACGCTTCGCCAAACTCTTGCGCTCTAACATCCTTCACTTTTGAGAACCCATTGACTCACGGGGTTCTCTGAATGGGGTTTCCAAATCGTTACAAGCATAGTGTCCTTGTAATGATTCATTATGCCCATCGCTGTCCACTATTTTCGCATTTTGAGACACCTGATTTTATGACGGTTAGATTTTATTAGATTTGAAATCAGACCCTGAAACAGGATGTAGTGCCGTATGAGGCTGGCTTCCCCTAAAAAGAGCCACCTTCATGAACAGCCTGAGTCGTTACAAAATTGTGAATCTTCGTTAACGCTGAATTGTCCTGCCGGGGTAACTTGCCCCATACTCAACACGGTTGTATACACTCAAACATCGGTTGTCTTTAATAAAGCAGAAGGACTGATTTACCGTGTTGCGTTACATCAATCTTCCGGACAACCTCCTCCCCTCCGTTGCCCCCTACTGTCACGCGGTGCGTGCTGGAGATTTCCTGTTTGTCACGGGGCAACTGGCAGAAGATCCCAAAACGGGCAAGATTGAACGGGGTAGTATCGAGGCTCAAACGACCCAGGTGATGGAAAATCTAAAGATGGTGCTAAACCATAGTGGTAGTGACTTCGATAAGGTGGTGATGGCGCGCATTTTTGTGACGGACTTTCGGTTCTATCAAGCCGTCAACGATATTTACAAGTCTTACTTTTCTCCCGATCGCCTCCCCGGACGCACAACGGTAGGGGTTACGGCTCTGGCTGAGTTTGGCGATGTGGAAATTGACCTGATTGCCTACTGTGGCGAAGCGTAACGAAACAGATGCACTTCCTTTCCACTGTGTCGTTCCATACTGAATCGATACCGCTTTTGTCTTAGTACTCGACTATCTGCCCCCTCCCTGTCTTGTTTCCCGGTGATGAACGAACAGGGATCGCCTTTATCGAATGTTGTCTCACGATCTTCTCTTCAGTTTTTATGAATGCCCCTTTGCGAACGCTCGGTATGCCGCCAACGGCTTGGTATGTGGATGAGACGATCGCCGATCTCACCCGTCCACCCCTGGAAACTCGCATCGTGACCCTGGCAACGGAAACCAAGACCCTGCGGATTGACTTGGCTAAGGCTGCGGTCATCGTGATCGATATGCAAAACGATTTCTGCCACCCCGATGGATGGTTGGCGCATATCGGGGTGGATGTCACCCCAGCGCGATCGCCCATCGCTCCGCTACAGGGAGTCTTGCCGACGGTGCGATCGCTCCAAGTCCCGGTCGTTTGGGTCAACTGGGGTAATCGCCCCGACCTGCTCAACATTAGTGCGGCGACGCGCCATGTCTATGACCCCACGGGCACAGGGGTGGGGCTGGGTGATCCGCTGCCTAAGAATCAGGCACCCGTGTTGCAAAAAGACAGTTGGGCAGCGGCTGTGGTGGATGAGTTGACGCCGGAACCGGACGATATTCGAGTGGATAAATACCGCATGAGTGGGTTCTGGGATACACCCCTCGATAGCATCCTCAAAACCCTGGGACGGACGACTTTATTCTTTGGTGGGGTCAATGCCGACCAGTGCGTTATGGCAACACTGCAAGATGCGAACTTCCTTGGCTACGATTGCGTTTTGCTGTCTGACTGCACGGCTACGACCTCCCCTGATTTTTGCTGGCAGGCCACCCTCTACAACGTGAAGCAATGCTTCGGCTTTGTCAGCGATTCCCATACGCTGCTTGATGCCGTCAAAGACTAACAAATCTTATTTGCCTGTCCCTGCTGTTCCGCTGACTCATTCCTGGGAGATTTTATTTTATGCAAGCGATCGATGTTTCTTATGCCACGGCCCATACAGCTGAGGCTACTGTGCCTGAGGCCCCAACTCAGCCCCGGTGTGTCATTCCCGTGCTCAAAACGCCGAAGGATTATCAGGCCTATCGCATCAGCCCCCACGACACAAATCGGTTGGCGATCGTTTTTGACCCAACCTCGGCCAATATGTCGCTGACCTACTGCGTGGAAATTTTTGATGTGGGGGGTAAAACGCCACCCAACCGCCATCAATTGGCGGTAGAAATGTTTTTTGTTCTAAAAGGAGAAGGCATTGCCACCTGCGATGGGCGTAAGGTCAAAATCCAGGCGGGGGATAGTCTCCTCGTGCCTGCGACGGGCACCCATGAAATTGAAAATACAGGTTCCGATCGGCTCTATGCCCTATGCATCATGGTTCCCAATGAAGACTTTGCTGAGTTGATTCGCAGTGGCACGCCTGTTGAATTGGATGAGGCCGATTGGTCGGTCTTGCGGCGGTACGATGCATCGGCAGAGGCATAGGTTGTCTTGATGTGTTTCTGATAGCCGATATTCCTTGTGCTTGTGGGTGATAAGGCCAGCAAGTGAAGGGTGAGCTATGTCCGCTTATTGTTGACGATTTATACTGAAGGATCAATGGCAAATTTCCCCTGGGTTTGTTCGGGGATTTCTGCCCACTATTGGTTGCTGAGTTTTGGCAAAAGTTTCTAGAGTAGAGACACTGTTACACAAGGTCATGAGACAGCTATGGCTCCAAACCCCGATATTATGCGGGCGATCGCCCAACTCGACTATCGCGTGACAGCGGGTGACGTTGCCGCGAAAACCGGGATGGAGTTGCAGACCGCCGAACAGGGCTTGCTGGCGCTGGCCGCCGAT
>JBCBSL010000461.1:0-4523 GCA_039819145.1 Cyanobacteria bacterium J06638_22 | reverse complement strand
TCTATGCTATACAAAACGGAATGGGAAACTCTGGGTTGCTCTAGCCCTGGCAAGCAGCGAAAGTGTTGGGTTTCTTGCACACCTCGAAACTCTCATTAAGCGCTGAATCTCATCTACTCTGATCGGATTGTGTTCATTGCTCATTCACCTTGTTGATTTTGCCAGAGGCTTCAACCTGCCCTCACCTTCATCAAACTGCTGTGATATTTCAATGAAAGCACTTGCTATGAACTCACTAATCCATGCTTTAAGACCGCTTCTAACCGTTGCTAGCCGGGGTGGAGCGATCGCCCTACTGCTAGCGGTTGCCGCCTGCCAAACTGCACCTGAGACAGACGTCGACGCAACAACCGACGCCACTGAAGACACCGCAGAAACCACAGCGGCGGGCGATGGTGCCCCCTTCAGACTCGGAACCTTACTCCCGTTGACCGGAGACCTGGCACAGTATGGGCAAACCATGCAAGATACTGCGACCATGCTCGTCGATACCGTCAACGCATGCGGTGGCGTCATGGGACAAGACATCGAACTGATTTCTGAAGACGACCAAACTGACCCTGCTGCTGGATCCGCCGGAATGACCAAACTGGCAGAAGTCGATGAAGTTGGAGCTGTTGTCGGAGCCGCAGGTAGCGCCGTCTCCAGCGCAGCTATCGACATCGCTGTGCGGAACGAAGTGGTGCAAATTTCTCCCTCCAGCACCAGCCCAACCTTTACTGAGCGAGCTGCTGCCGGAGATTTTGAGGGCTTCTGGGCCCGGACTGCGCCACCCGACACGTTCCAGGGCAACGCACTAGCACAGTTGGCTCAGGAACAGGGCTTTGAAACCATCGCGATCCTGTCGATTAACAACGACTATGGAAACGGCTTGATTGATGCGTTTGTTCCGGCCTTTGAGGAACTGGGTGGAACGGTCGTCAATGGAGACAACCCGGCCAAGTATGCCGAAAACGCCACGACCTTCGATACCGAGCTGCAAGCGGCCTTTGCAGATAGTCCCGATGCCGTGTTGATTGTGGGATACCTGGAAACCGGTAGCCTGATTCTCAAGTCTGCCTTTGAGCTGGGTCTGACCGGTGGCGACACCCAAATCCTGCTGACAGACGGTATGAAGAGCGATGATTTGGCCAGTAATGTTGGGCAAACCCCTGATGGTAGCTTTATAGCGACTGGCGTCATTGGCACAGCTCCGAGTGCAGGTGGTCCGGCGATCGATGATTTCAATGCCCTCTACACCGAGCGCTTTGGCCGTGACCCCAACGTGTTCGACCCGAACACCTGGGATGCTGCTGCTGTTCTGACGCTAGCAGCCGAATCAGCACAATCCTCTGATGGAGCCGCGATCCGCGATGCCCTAAACGACGTTTCCAACGCGCCTGGTGAGCCCGTCAGCGATGTTTGTGCCGCCCTTGAGATGGTTCGTGCAGGCGAAGACATCGACTACCAGGGGGCTAGTGGAACGGTTGATTTCAACGCAGAAGGCGACGTGGTCGGCAGCTACGACGTTTGGACCATCACCGATGATGGTGCGCTTGAAGTTCTCTCGGTGGTCAATGTTGAAGGCTAAGGCATCCACACTGGACATATTTCGATAACACACCAAAATCCCCCTTTTATCGAGGGGGATTTTTTATGCGGCATAGCCTTACGCATTAAGATACAGGTCATGTTTTGAAAACCTTACAGTGCGGGGCTTTCAAAACATGATCGTTTTTATCTAAGCGCATCGCGCTATGCAACGGGCGGAAGGAATACTTTTGCAGAAAGGATACGTTATGGAATGGATGGAATCGGTTGAAACAAGTCTTGGCCATTTGGTTGCGATCGCCCAACTTTGTCTCGAATCGGTATCTCTATTTTGCGTCGTCATGGGGCTGCTCCGAGCCGCGAAACTTGCACTCAAACTAACAAGGCAAAAACAAGCGCGTGGGATTTCGCCATTTAACTATCTGCGTTTGCGTTTTGGCATGTGGCTGGCTCTCGCCCTGGAATTTCAACTGGGAGCCGATATTCTTGGAACCACCTTAGACCCGAGTATCGATGAGCTTGTCAAGCTCGCAATCATTGCCCTGATCCGAACATTCCTCAACTACTTCCTAGGTCGAGAGCTAGAGAAAGAACTAGAAATGGAAAAGATGCGGGGCCAGCTTGCAGAAGACGCCGCCTAAGATCTGCAAAAAGCGCAGGGTGGTAGCCCCTGCGCTCTAATGCGAAGATATTTGTTTTGCGTATTGGGTCTTGCGTACTTGCGTCACACTCTTGAACGGCAAACAGGTATCAAGAGGCCATAGCAACTTCAACCATTTGTTGCAATTCACCCTTTTGATACAGCTCGATCATAATATCGGAGCCGCCGAGAAACTCACCGTTTAAGTAGACCTGAGGAATCGTCGGCCAACTCGAGTATTCTTTAATGCCCTGACGAACCTCTTCATCTTCTAAAACATCGAAGGTTTCATAGGGAACGCCCAAGACGTTCATAATTTGCACAACGTTGTTAGAAAACCCGCACATTGGCATCAGCTTCGTGCCTTTCATGAAAATCACGATTTTGCTGTTGTTAACAATTCCGTCAATCCGCTGCTTCAGTTCTGGGGTCATAACGGCTCCGCTCAGGTGTCTACAAAAGTGGATGAACAATAATTAGGAGAACAAACGTCAAATCCTGGAGATGAAGACCCATCTCACCGAATAGATGAATAGAGTTGGAGTGGATTTGCAATTTGCATTACATAGACCTACTCTAGCGTTTGCATCCAGCGCTCATCTTAAAACTTGCTAGAGTTTTTAGAATCTAGGATGCCTGCCAAAGCCTCTGGATAAGCGACAAGAAGCCCAGCATCAACGCATCCTTTGCCTTCAGGCAACTTCTTCAGACGTCGCTTCAAGCCGATTGGCTGGTCTGCGCCCAGGACTCGGGCGTGTAGGTTTTGAGGGCGAGAGCATGAATCTCTTCGGTCGACATTGCTGTTCCAACAGCGCGATAGACCATTTGGTGCTGCTGCACCAATGTTTTACCCTCAAAGGCCGAAGAAACAACGAGCGCTTGGTAGTGATCACCACCGCCCGTTAAATCCTGGATTTGCACCTCTGCATCCGGCAGGGCGGCTTTGATCATGCTTTCTACCTGGGTTGGGCTGGCCATGAATCGACACTCCTTAAGTAATCAGTTGGGTGGATTGTTAAATATTGAGGATAAACGTTGGGGAGATCTGCCCACCCGTAACGATAATTTCGTTTCCTATCTTAATCGCTGACTCAATTGCTGATATCGATGGTTGAGGAACAGGATTTACGTAGCTTGATGATTTTTGGGGCGCCTGCGCCCCAAAAATCATCAAATTTCTTTGGTTTTTCGTAGCAAATGC
The DNA here is from genome assembly GCA_039819145.1 of Cyanobacteria bacterium J06638_22. GTDB lineage: Bacteria > Cyanobacteriota > Cyanobacteriia > Elainellales > Elainellaceae > Vacuolonema. The sequence continues at coordinate 1,152 of JBCBSL010000461.1, read as the reverse complement.
GTAAGCCCTAAGAAAGTGATTGGTTCTAAAAGAGGGCTGATACGCCCCTTTTTGGAAAAACCATCCTCTGATTCTGCAATTCCTAATTGCTAGGCGCGATTGCAGGCAAGGTCGATGTTGGTTCTGAAGGCTGGGTGCGTGGATAGGGAGAATCCACAAAGCCCAACTCGAATAGTTGGCGATACGCGCGCTGTCCCAAGTCACGGGTGGGTTGCTGGCTTTGCACAATTTGAATGAGCAGGGGAACCGACAGGTCTGGCTGATTTTGAGCCCGGTGAACGAGGGCTAACTGATAACTGGCCTCATCCCGGAGTTGGGTCGTTTCAAAGGCCTGTTGGCGGAGGCTATCGGCAACACTGGAATCAACCCCCGTAAAGCTGTTCAGCAAATCCTGGTAAAGGTTGGAAAGCTGGTTGAAGACCTGGCGTGCTTCCTGAAGCTTTTGGGCGGCCAGGACGTAGTTTTCGTTGGAAACTGCTGTTTGCGCTTCTTCCATGAGGCTCTGCCCATGGGCAATGCTGAGGATGCGATCGCCCTGAGCCATTGGACGCAGATCCTCTGGCTCCTCTTCCACTGGCAACGAGGCGTCAGGAACAATGGGTTCAATCTCATCAGGGGTTTGCGCAAATGCTGCGCCTGAGCCAAGGCTCAGACTCGGTGCAGCCAAGCAACCAACAATGGCGAGAAGGCGAATTGCTTTAGAGATCAACATGACAGGAATACGTAAGGTTGACAACGTTACAAGTGAAACCCTCTGATACAAGCAAGGATTCTACCACTAAATCACGCTCACATTGGCGAGTCTCGACCAGCGCATCTATCCATCCAGTAGCGCTTAAAAGCGCGGGATCGAAAAAACAACGCAACGAGTCAGTCGCTGTTTCAGCAAGATTTTCCCTATTGACGGACGTGGATCCCAAAAGTTCGTGAACACATAAAAATGATTTTGTCGGATTATGATTCACCAAAGGAAAGTGCGCCGATAGCATGGAATCTCGCTAGGATTTTCCAATCTATAGCGATTTGCAACTGCGTTCAGCATAGAAACATTTGTTTGGGGCACTCTGCGCCTCAAGCAAACCTACTTAGGATCGCGAATAAATTAACTTGCCATATTTTTCTGAAGAAGCGCGGCTACGCCGCGCTTCTTCA
>JBCBSL010000460.1:0-4567 GCA_039819145.1 Cyanobacteria bacterium J06638_22 | reverse complement strand
ATCATCCGCAATGCGAGTGGGGTATTATTTTTTTGTGAGAAGCGGCGTGGATACGCCGCTTCTCACAAAAAAATCATACCCCTCTCGCATTGCTGATGATATGGCCTTACGCATTGAGGTTAGGATAAATCATTTTTGAAGGCCGCGCGCCGCGCGGCCTTCAAAAATGATTAGGTTCTATTTGAACGCGTAGCGCTATAGCTGTCAAGGCATTGGCGATCGCTGACCGCTAGACAAACGACTCTGGCACTAGGGAATGCCAGAGTCGTCTTCGAAAACTATCAAGCTGTTCTGGAGAGGACATTATGGGCAGATTCTGCCTGGGTGTTCAGTCACACTCCTGGTGAGCAGGAGCTTTGATCATAAGCACTTGTTTCAATGGCTGTAGACCCATCCGTGGAAATGGGTGATCCGACTCAAAGGGATATCTCAGTCTGTTGATCTTCAGGGCGGTTCTACCAGGTGGATGACTGCTGGTTGTCGCAGGAAGAAGCCTGCGCTCTACTGGTACATTGAAGTCCATGACGAGATCGAGGCTTAGGAAGCCACCACTCGCCTGTCAAGGATGACAGAACCCTGGACGATACTCTCAAGTCCGCTCCCTTCAGTCCAAACCTTTGAATGTTAGGGTCAGCGCTATGGCAGCGTAGAACTGCATTTCAAGAATTACAAATCGGCGGGCTTCGACCTGTCTCAGATTTGCCTACGCGCCGCCCAACGTCACGGGTCATGCGCCTCGGCATGTTACACCCGATTGCGGTCGTCATGGAGACGTTGTCGGTTCAGACCGGAAACCGTTTTCAACTCGCCTGCCATGGTGAGGGGGTTAAGTTTTTTGCAACTCGGGCTTCGAGCAATTACCCGACGTTGTTATCATCGCCTGTGCTTGCCCACCCTCACCTCACTACCGCAGCGAAGCTCCCCGCAAACCCATGCTCGGAATCACTATCAGCAGGCTTGAGACTCTCGGATTGCGTGCTCAAAGATGGTGATGTTCTCCTAGTGAGAACATTGCTAAGGAGTTTTGAATCAGAACTTGTGCGCGTGCAGTACCTCCATCACGTCACAAAGATAAGCAATGCCCGAATAATCGTCGAAAAACCTTGCTGCGACCTCATCCGAAATCTTCACGGCCATATCTCGATTGGGGGTGAGCACCTCAAACTTGATATTTGAGTAGGTGTCAGAAACGGTGGGTTGTCCCGATGAGCGCACGTTGCGGCTGCCTTTACCGCCAGCGTCCACTACTGTATAACCGGTAGCCCCGGCTTCATCGATGATCTTGGCGATTTGTTTCAGCAGCAACTTTTCCGTGACGATGACGAGCTTACTGGCGGTCTGGGTCATGTGGGTTACCTCTTAATGCGTTCTATTGCAATAACTCAAGGAAAGACTCTATGGTTTTGCCTTGAACCATACCTTTAAGTTTATGCCAAAGATCGGTGAATCTACTCCCTCTACTGAAAAAGATTGACTCAGATTAGCGGAAGCATTTTATAAAAACCACTTATCCTTTTGGCGCTACAACGACCATTCAACATTAGAGTTCAGGGGTATTAGGGACAAGGTCTCAGCTGTTTGCAGTACCCTCCACTGGCAGAGTAATCAAACTTCGATTCATCATCCAACATCGATGGCATCCTTGTTGTGGATATTACTCGTCCTCGCAAGCGCATGGACGTGCTGGAACATCCCAGCGCTTACAGACTGCCTTCCGATATCCTCTACTGCCTCAACCAGTAGAAACAGATCAATTAAAGTGCGATCGCCCGTCATGGCTTGGAGGAGTCGATCTGGATGTGGGCTATGTGTCCTTGACCGCGTGTGTGCCGATCGCGATCGCGGAAGAAAAGGGCTTCTGCACCAATGTTGGACAGAATATGGTCTTTACAGCAAATCTAAGTATAAGCTTAAGGAAATCGTTTAAGGCGAAAGCATAGATATTTATCTTCTGTTTCCATATCAATCCGGGTTCGAACGACTCGGTCTCTCGCCTTAAAACACCTCTCTATATATAAGTGAGTTTCTGGCAGATGTTTTCCGTCGCGGCGGGCACGTGTCCGCCACCGCCACACATACCTTCGATCCGCATGGAGCTGACACCATGAACAAATTTGAATCGAGGCCGCCACAGCCAAAGTTAGATACGCATAAGGGGTGGGTCGTGCAGGTGTATGGCAGCAATCGCCGCTTGCTCTGTGTTTTAGAACCCTCCCACGGTTGGCTCTTCTTGATCGGTTGTGGTGTTGGTGTACTGCTTTCAGTTATTTGGATCAACGCTGCTCGCTACAGTCCCCCCTTAGAGCCGACTCCACCAACAGAGTTACCCGCACTGCAAGTGGATTGATCCGACCCATTGGAGGGGCGAGGTATGTTCCTTGAAACATCGTAGTTGGGTCTCAATGCGACCATGGTGCGACCCGTCGCAGAGATAGGTTGGCGAAGGCGACATCTGTACGGGTTTTGGATCAGTCGATGGAATTGGTTGGCAAGGTGAGTCGTTTCTGCGGCCGGGGTGCGGTAAAGGGCTAGCCAGGTCAGTTGTGCGAGATTTTTGAGCAGCGCAATATTCACTATTGGGGTGTTGGACAGTAGAAGGTCTTCGCGTTCATGCAAGTCAGCCAAGGAGAGATGTCTTTGAGGAGATTGTTTCTCAGCGCGCGATCGCAATGGGCTCTTGGGTCAACGGTCTGTCGCATTGAGAAAACATATCGCATTGAGAAAACTCTGCGATCGCCATCCACATGAACCAGAGGCAGGGATCTCCAGACAAAAAAAGAAAAACTTATGATTTGAATTTGACATTGCGTTTCAAATCCATGTTACAGGGCACAAAAATCTGTGCATTTCAGGATAGACTCAAGTACATAGAGATTCGGTTCTTGATAGATAGGGCTCTATAGAGATTGATGCAGGATAGCTATTATCTTCCAGCCCCGTTCGATGAGCGGTCATCTCAGGACACCCTGTCGACAGGTGTTTGCGTAACACCTGTTTTGTAGGGGTGAAGCACTTCACCCCTACGTTCTTCAACTTATTAAAGCTCACTTAGCACAATAGTCGTTCCTCGTTAGAGGGGGCGTAAGGAGGTATTCGTGGATTTCTTGTCCGATTTCTTGGCGCGCTTCGCAGATAAGTTGCAGTCCCCAACACTCGGCTTTCTAATTGGTGGTATGGTCGTTGCCGCCGTCAATAGCCGACTTCAAATCCCAGATGCGATTTATAAGTTCATCGTCTTCATGCTGCTCATGAGAGTCGGCCTGAGTGGTGGCCTTGCGATCCGTGAAGCAAATCTGGCGGAGATGCTGTTGCCCGCGCTATTCGCCGTGGTAATAGGGGTTCTTATCGTGCTCATTGGGCGCTACACATTGGCTAAGTTACCGAAGGTCAAAGTCGTGGATGCCATTGCAACCGCGGGCTTGTTCGGTGCCGTGAGTGGCTCTACCCTCGCTGCCGGCTTGACAATGCTGGAAGCGGAAGGCATGCAATATGAGCCATGGGCCGGCGCACTCTATCCCTTTATGGACATCCCAGCACTTGTGACTGCGATCGTCTTGGCTAGCCTTTATGTCAGCAAGCAGAAGCAGCGCCGTGTTTCAGAGGAGCAGCTCAGTAAGCAGGAATATCTCAGCAAGCAGGCCGTTGCCGCAGGTGGGTATTCCAGTGAGCAGGGCGGTACCGCAGGCGATTATCCTAGCTCGCAGGGCATTATCGCAAGCGGGTATCCCCAGCGTGATGCCGCAGACGAGCGGGTCAAGATATGGCCCATCGTGAAGGAAAGCCTTCAGGGTTCTGCTTTATCGGCACTGCTGCTCGGCATCGCTCTAGGTCTTCTAACCCAGCCGGAAAGTGTCTATGAGAGCTTCTTCAATCCCCTCTTCCGTGGTCTGCTTTCGATCCTGATGTTGGTCATGGGTATGGAAGCCTGGGCAAGGCTTAACGAGCTGCGCAGAGTGGCTCAGTGGTATGCCCTATATGCTTTGGTGGCACCGCTTCTGCATGGGTTCATTGCGTTTGGTCTCGGCATGATTGCCCACTATGCCACTGGATTCAGCCTGGGTGGCGTTGTGATCCTGTCTGTCATCGCCGCCTCCAGTTCAGACATCTCAGGGCCGCCTACGTTACGAGCGGGTATCCCGTCGGCCAATCCCTCTGCCTACATCGGCTCGTCCACAGCTGTCGGCACGCCGATTGCGCTTGCCTTGGGAATACCGCTCTTCATCGGTCTTGCTCAGGCTTTGGGCGGCTAAATCCTCGCTGGGTCGTGGTCTGCCGGTGCCCCCTCTGGCTCGGCGCCAACGCAGTGGTTATGTCAAAGTCTACGTTGCCTCCATTCAACTCAACAGCTGTGCGGTTCATAGGGCTGAGCTAATGACTCTTCGCTAGCGTCAGCGTCCCGCGAACATGCAACACAGCCACCAAAAAGCCGGGGTTATGCCCTGGCTTTTTGGGTTTGAGCGGCTGAGTTTTAAGCGGCCATGCTCGACGGGGTGCAAAAACTGCAATATATAGCCTTACGCATTGAGATTAGGACAAATCATTTTTTGAAAGCCCCGCGACGCGGGGC
>JBCBSL010000459.1:0-4606 GCA_039819145.1 Cyanobacteria bacterium J06638_22 | reverse complement strand
ATTGGATTGTTAAGCATTCCAATCTCTCTGGCGGTCAAGGTCTCAAGGTCATGAATAATCTTAGCGATTGTCAATCTTTAGCTGACCACAATCAAACAATTGTACAAAAGTACATTTCTAATCCACTCTTTTTAGAAGAACGTAAGTTTAATATTAGAGCTTATATCGTTATTCTATCGCTTCATCCGTTTAGGGCTTTCCTTTGGCAAGATGCTCTAATCTTCATTGCACCGGAAGTTTTTACCCTAGACGCTAAATCACTAGGATCTGACACAATTCATATTGCTAATTTGCTGGCGTCTGGAGGAGATATTTGTCATTCGAAGCTAGAGCATTTTCCGAGTCACCTTTTAAGTCTAAAAGAACTATTTTCTATCGGTTATTTCGACTCTAATCAAATCACCTCTATCAAAACAGGCCTTGCGCAAGTTGGATCATACATATTAGATGTGATGAGATTTTCTTGTATTTTTGATCATGTGTCTGCATTGGCTCAACCTGGAAGTTGTCCGCCTAAATTCCTAGGTTTAGACATCATTTTTGATGATGCATTTCATCCATGGATATTAGAGATCGAGCGCTATCCCGGTGTAGGCGGTGTTTTCCCAGAAACCAAAAAGATTAATAATTGCTTCAAACAAGATTACTTCAGCTTAATTACACAGCCTGATTTTGACCCAGATTGCAATATATTCCTTGAGCTTGGATATGACGCTCTTTGATAGAATCTTCTCGTTTTGTGAGGGTGGGATGCATCCATCATTAAGATACGTACCCAGAGAGATATTGGCCACACTCAAAATGCAACTCAAACTTCGATTGAAGAATCCAAATATTATTGGTGCCCTTCAATCGAATTTGATATCAGTCAATGATTAATCCATCTTGGATGTGAATTTTGCGCTTGGTTTGCTCGGCCACATCTGGGTCGTGGGTAATGACGACGATCGTAATGCCCTGCTCGTGGAGATTATGGAATAAGGCCATCACGTCTTTTGAGGTTTTTGTATCTAGGGCACCCGTTGGTTCATCGGCGAGCAAGAGTGAGGGTTGGTTGACTAGGGCACGGGCGATCGCCACCCGTTGTTGTTGTCCCCCAGAGAGCTGGCTAGGGCGGTTGGTAATGCGATCGCCCAGGCCAACCTTGACCAATGCTGCTTCTGCCCGCTCCCACCGCTCTGATTTGGAAATGCCTGCATATACCATCGGCAACATGACATTTTCTAGAGCCGTCAAACGCGACAGGAGGTTGAACTGTTGAAAGACAAAGCCTAGGTATTGGTTACGGATGTAGGCCAAGCCATCGTTGTCTAGCGTCGTCAGGTCGCGATCTTCGAGGGAGTACGTGCCCTGGGTTGGGCGATCGAGACAGCCTACAATATTCATCAAGGTAGACTTCCCCGACCCCGATGCACCCATGATGGAAACATATTCCCCCGCTTCAACATGGAGGTTGATTCCTTTTAGTACCGGGACATCAACGTCGCCCAAGCGGTAGTGTTTGACGATATTTTCTAAGGTAATCATCGGCAAAGAAAAAGGTGTGGTGAATAATTATTTGACGAGAACACTGATATAGGAATCCAATCAATCACTCCGCAACGCATCAATGGGGTCAAGTTTGGCGGCGCTTCTAGCGGGAACGACGCCTGCCAGCAAACCGACAGCAGTGGAAAGTCCGAAGCCTGCCAAGACAGCACCTCCGGAAATTACAAACGCGAAGCTAAAGAGATTGGCGGCAATAAACGTAATGCCAATGCCCAGGACAATCCCGACAACACCCCCTGCCCCGGAGATGACAATGGATTCCACTAAAAACTGATTGAGGATGGTGCGATCGGTTGCTCCCAATGCTTTGCGGATGCCGATTTCGCGAGTCCGTTCAACGACCGAAACAAGCATGATATTGGCAATACCGATGCCCCCGACCACTAGGGAAATTCCGGCGACAGCCACCGTCATGCCCGTCAGAAACCCCAAAACGGTGTTGAGGGTTTCAAGAATATCGGCTTGGTTGGAAATACGAAAGTCATCATTTTCAGGCGCGTCAATGTCGTGGCGTAGCCGGAGAATGTTTTCAGCCTGAAACTTTAAGGCATCCAGTTGGGATTCATCCTCACCTTTGAGGTAAATGCCATTGACCGATGTGCCCATCAACGAGTTGTTACCAATGATCCGTGCCGACATGGTGGTCAGGGGAATGTAGACCGCATCATCGCGATCCATTGGTCCCTGGGCACCTTTCTCCTCCATTACACCGATCACGTCGTAGACTTCCCCTTGAATGCGAATCGACTGCCCGATGGGATCGACCGCATCGGGAAACAGGTTTTCCTGTACCGTGGGGGCAATGACAACCACCGATGTTGCGGCATCTAACTCGTCTTCGTTGAAAAATCGCCCGGTTACGGGAAAGATGTTGTTGGCTTCCGGGAAATTCAGATCCGTGCCATAGACCGTCGTTACGGTATTTTCTGCCTCGTAGACTACCTGGGTACTGCGCTGTAGATAGGCCGAAACCACTGTGGCAGAAGGCGCTTGCTCGGCGATCGCCTGGGCATCTTCCCAGGTCAGCGTCGTGACGGATCCTTGTCCTTGGCTGATGCCACCGCTCTCTGCGGCTCCAGCCATCACTTGTAAAACATCGGTGCCCAGCCCGCGCAAACTCTCTTCGGTCGATCGTTGCACCCCCTGGCCAATGGAGGAAATGCCAATCACCGACGAAATGCCAATAATGACCCCCAGCATGGTCAAGCCACTACGCAGCTTATTGCTCAACAGGGCGGCGATCGCCATTTCGCCCACCTCCAAAGGCGGCACCGAATGGGGTCGAAGCTTCGTGATGCTCATAAATTCTCCGGTATGACGTCTATGCGTTCGATGAGAAGGATGGAAGCGCTCCGTCTCAGCTTGGGGGGTAGGAGTTTTGTCCCTTCGGTAGGAAGCGGAACGTAACGTTGATTAAGGTGCTGGGGGTGGTTCTGGGAAGCTAAATCCAGAGGAGCGCTCGGCGGGTTGTGTGGGTGGGCTAACGAGCACTTGCTCACCCTCTTCGAGCCCCGATATCACCTCGGTTTGCCCTTCAGCGGTAAGTCCGGTGTCGATGGATTGAAACACCGGCTCGCCATCTTCCCCGACCACGTAAACCCCAGTTCCCTCAGCTTGGCGGACGACGGCTGCATTTGGGACGAGCAGTGCATCGTCCAGACGACGCACTTCAAAGTCCGCTTCTATATTCATGCCGATGGCAAGGGCGTCTGACGTTGCTGAATCGACCGCGATACGTACTTCAAAACTGGTCACATTTTGGGAAACTGTGGCCCTGGGAGCGATTTGGTCAACGACGCCCGTGAATACGTCTCCTGGAAGGGCATCCACTTGAATCTGCACCGTTTGGCCGAGCTGGATTTGTCCAATTTGGGATTCAGCGATGTTTACCACCACTTCGAGCTGGTCGCTGGCCAGTTCCAAAATGGAGGAGGACAGGTCACTATCGTTGCCTGCTCCCGACGTTGAGGGACTGACAAACGACCCCACATCGGCATAGGTGTTGACCACAACGCCATCAAAAGGCGCCAGGACGCTCGTTTCATCTAACTGGGTTTGAATCGTTTCCAACGAACCTTGAGCGGTGATCACCTGTGCCCGCGCTTGATCGATCTCTTCCTGGCGTGTCCCGATTTGCGATAGAGCCAACGTTTGCTGGGCTTCGTCAACAGCGGATTGCGCCACGTTGCGAGCGGTCACCGTCTGCTGATAACTCTGCCGAGAAATGGCCCCGGCTTCATACAGCATTTCGTTGCTCGTCAGATCGGCTTCGGCCATTGCCAATTCGGCTTCGGCACTCCTCAGCCGTGCCTGGGCTTGAGCCGTTTCTTGGGGGCGATCGCCCGCCAACAATCGTTGCAAGTTGGCTTCCTGCTGAACGAGCTGCCCTTGCGCCTCAGTCAACTGCCCCCGCAAGTTCGCGTCATCCATCACCGCAAGCACCTCCCCCTGCCGGACGCGATCGCCCTCCTCCACCAAGAGGTTTTGGATCACACCCGCTGTCTTTGGACTGAGGTTGATGGATCGCTCGGCCTCTACCGTGCCATTGGCCGTAATCGTGACGGTGACGTTCTTCTGCTCGACGGGTTGGGTCAACAACGGGGGAGCCGATCGCTCGGCCATGATCGCCAGAAATTGCCGCACATCAAAGCCCCCGACTCCGATCAACAGCAACCCAATAACGCTGTAGCGCAACCAGCGCGATCGCAGCCAGGGTTGTTTTGACAGAGGTTTGCTGAATGCCACACTAGACGCGGAATTGGACACAGTTACTCTCCTAAGGAATACAAGAGAACAATAGACACACAAGAACAGAGCAGGAGCATTTTGTAATGTAAGCACTTACTTATTAATTCATGATGTAAGTACTTACTTATTAATTGAGCAAACGTATTAATTAAAACTTGCTAGTCAAAAAAGAAGTCGTTCTCCAAAAAGAAGTTGTTTACCCGTCAGGAGGGCGGAGCAATGCCCACCCATGTCGTTTCAATTAAATGGCGAACGAATTGCTTCGGTCCCACCGAGTTCATTAACTCTGGAACCGTTCCCGGCCACTTAC
>JBCBSL010000458.1:0-4610 GCA_039819145.1 Cyanobacteria bacterium J06638_22 | reverse complement strand
CTGAAGACTGGGTAAAGCGGTATGGGCTAGCCAACGATTCATCCAGGTATCGCTTCTACCTCCCAGGCTTATCTATCCTCTGTAGAACATTTTTAAAGAAGAGCTTCCAGGGCATGGTCATCAAGATTGAGCAAGGGCTGTTTACACCAGAATTTATGGATCATCACGCCGTGCTTGGGGTGCCTGTTGATGCAGAACCAAAAGAGATTCGGAAACAATATTTGAAACTTGCGCGCCGTCTCCATCCCGATAGCTGTGCAACCGAAAGCGAAGTGGATCGGGCACGGGCGGCTGAGTATCTCTCTAAGTTGGTGAATCCGGCCTACGAAAAGCTGTCTGATGAAAAGAATTACGCCGAATATCAACTCTTGCTGAAGCTGAAGGGCAAGCAAATCTCGCAACAACAGAACACGGTGGTGCTGTCTAGCGAATCGGCACGTAAGTTGGCGGGAGAGCGGGGGCTAGGGGTAGATGCTGCCTACCGTACAGCTATCAAGGATTTGGCGCACCAACAATACAACCAGCTTGAAGAGGTTGCGACCATCACGGGGCAAATCAGTGAACTGAATATGGTTTATCTGATGCGCAAGGCAGTAGAAGGCGGGGGTACCGCTACAGCGTCTGGCGCTCAGGGGCAAGCAGCAACCGCAGGCGGAACGGCAACGGCTGGCAAGCCTGCTAGACCCCAGCCAACTCCCACAACGCCCCAGCAGAAAGCAGCCAGAGATCGGCGTAGCATTGTCAGCTCTTACCTCTGGCGAGCACAAGAACTGGAGCGGAAGCAAGACTATCCAGGAGCCATCAAGGAATTGCGGGATGCGCTCAAACTGGAGCCACAAAATGCGGATATTCATGGTCGCATCGGTGTCATCTATTTAAAGACCAACCAGGGTACGATGGCAAGGATTCATTTCCGCAAAGCCCTAGACATTGACCCGAATGATCAGCGGGCACAGCAAGGGCTGAAACGCGTTGAGTCGGCAGCAGGTGGTTCGTCACAAAAGGCGGCGACGTCAAAACCCGGAGCCAAGTCCGCCAATCGATCCGGAAGTCAGAATGGGAAATCGGGCTCGTCTAAAGGCGGCAAGTCTGAAGGCGGTGGTTTGTTTGGTTTGTTTGGTGGGAAGAAGAAATAATGGTGTATCAACCCCCGGTGGGTACGCGGGATCTGTTTCCCGTCGATGTGGCACAAAAACGCTGGATTGAGGAACGGTTGCAGCAGGTGTTCCACCGCTGGGGCTATCAGCGCATCATCACCTCGACCTTAGAGCGGATGGATACCCTGATGGCAGGGGATGCTATTCAACGCTCGACGGTGATTCAATTGCAAACCCAGGAGCAGGAAGAACTGGGGCTGCGGCCAGAGTTGACAGCATCGATCGCCCGTGCGGCCGCAACGCGTATGGCACAGGCTAGCCATCCTCTGCGGTTCTACTATTCCGCCAATGTCTTTCGCCGATCGCCCAACGCCCACTTCAACCGCCAGCAGGAGTCGTTTCAAGCCGGGGTGGAATTGCTGGGAGCTGCTGGAGTCAATGCAGATGCCGAGGTTCTATGGCTACTGAGCGACTGCCTTTCCAGTCTGAACTTGACGGATTGCTATCTCGTGTTGGGAGATGCGGGGCTGACGCGATCGCTCCTCTCTGCATTTCCCGAATCGGTGCAGCCGGATGTGCGGGAGGCGATCGCCAACCTCGACCGCGTGGGGTTGGAAGAGTTGCCCCTATCCGATGACCTGCGGGAGCGAGCCTTGCTGATGCTCGATTTGCGGGGACGTCCCCAAGATGTCTTGCAACAGGTGTCGGCTCTAGATTTGAACGGGGAACAACGGCAGGTGGTCGAGCGCCTCAAGTCGTTGGTCGATCTCGTCGATGACCAAACCGCGGATAAATCCAATAATTTTCCCTCACTAGTGCTGGATTTAAGCCTGATTCAAACCTTTGACTACTACACGGGCATCGTGTTCGAGCTGGTGAGTGGGCGCGACACAGGCAGGCAAGTGTTGGGACAGGGCGGTCGCTACGACCAACTCCTCAGCCTTTACCATCCTCAACAGGCCAGCACCCCAGGGATCGGCTTTGTGTTTAACCTCGAAGACTTGCACCAGGTGCTTTTGCCGACGGGGCAGTTGCCCCATGAACCTAAGGCTGTCGATTGGCTAGTGGTTCCCAAAACCCCAGAGGCGATCGCCGCTGCCTTTACCCATGCCCAACGGCTACGCCAGGTCGATCATCCGGTGATAGTGGAGATGGAACTGGACATGCGCCAGGATGCCGAGGAAGTGCGGCAGTTTGCAGGCGATCGCTACATTCGCCAGATTGCCTGGGTCAATGCCGATGGTTCCGTGGAGTGTGAGCCTTGCAAGGCTTAACAAGAATGCCGACAATAGAGGCGGCGCGTAAATTAAACATTTGTAACAAGCTGGCAGCATCCAGCAGCGCGTTTCTTAGTCATCGAGCTGTACATTCGACGAGCGGAGAACACTGAATCCATGCCACACACCATTGTGACCAATACCTGCGAAGGCGTTGCCGATTGCGTTGATGCCTGCCCTGTTGCCTGCATCCACCCTGGGCCAGAGAAAAATACCAAAGGCACCGACTGGTATTGGATCGACTTTTCGACGTGCATTGATTGCGGCATTTGTCTGCAAGTCTGTCCGGTAGAAGGGGCGATCGTGCCGGATGAGCGCCCCGATTTGCAAAATACCCCCGAATAGACGCAACGCCCCACGGCTAACACCAACTCCATGGAGACCAAATAGGGTTCTACTCAGAAACGGGGTAATCCTGAGTGAAATTGTTGATTTTGTGGTCGCGATGCGGCCACAAAATCAATAAACCATGTAAGTCCAACCCAAACCAGATGACGTTTGAGTTTTCGTGGGATTGGTAGAGCCCATCTTCCCTGTCCGCTACACTAAAGCCATTCTTATGAACCGCAGCAAACTATCAGATCGTTGACCTATGACCCCGGCTATTGCGCCACCCCTCAGTTTTCGTGAGTTTCTGGAGACTTATCCCGACGATGGTAAGCGCTATGAATTGGTCAATGGGCAGCGGGTTCAATTAATGGCGACTCGTGCCCATGATGATGTTGGCGACTTTATTTATGATGCCTTTCGCGATCAGGTGAAGCAGTTTGACCTTGCCTACAAGATCTCGCGTTTTGCTTCGGTCAAAACGCGGCGGGATGATGGACTGGTACAGGGACGCACGCCGGATGTGAGTGTGATTGACCGAGCCGTGTGGACCTCTGATCCGAGAGCCTATGCAGCCCTGGAAGAACCGATTCAGCTTGCCGTTGAAGTGAGTTCGACGAACTGGCGGGATGACTATCTCTACAAGCTGGCAGAGTATGAATCGCTAGGGATCTTGGAATATTGGATTGTTGATTATCTGGCAGTGGGAGCCACGCGCTACATTGGCTCACCCAAGACGCCAACGATTTCAATCTACACACTAGAGGATGGAGAATATCAGCTCCAGCAGTTCCGTGGGAGCGATCGCCTCCTCTCTTCAACCTTCCCGAAACTGGAGCTAACGGCAGAATCCGTCTTCAAGTCCTCTTCCTTAGGCTTGTGAATAAATGAACTTGTCATATTTTGTGAGAGAGGTGCGGCGTCGCCGCGCCTCTCTCACAAAATATGGGTTTTTATTGAATCCATAACCCTTAGGCAAATAGGAGATGCCAGCCAATGAGGGCGATCGCCAAATCGGCGAGCAGATGGCTGATGTAGCAGACCCAGAGGGAACGGTAAGTCAGAAAACACGCCGACCAAATGACCCCTCCCAGGAACACGCCCAGGGAACCGAGCACCACAACCCAACCATTGCCCGTCAATGCCGTCAGCGCAATCACGTGATGCAGGGTAAAGCATAGGGCCGCTAGGATAACCGCCCATGTTCCGGCTAACAGCGCCTCACACTTGCGATAAACAAACCACCGCCAAATATATTCCTCAACCAATGCGTTGACGAAGGTGAAGTATATCGCCCCAGCCAGGTATGCTGCAGGATTGAGCAATCCTATATTGCCAGCGGTTATGCGCACAACGGATGGATCAATCCACACCCGTCCGAGCCATCCATAGGCTCCCAAAATGATGATAAGAATAGCGAACCCCGACACCAGTCCCGCCCACACATCGCGTTTTCGAGGCCTGCTGAAGGCAAGGCATCCGCGATCAACCCACAAATGCCAGGCGATCGGCAGCGCCAAAATCCAGAGCCGAGTCGCCACAAAAAACGACTGTCCCCAGACGTTCGTGACATAAAACCGTGCCGCAATGCCGAGGCTAGCAGCAGCCACAAGTAACGCCAGCGCAACAGACGCATTCCACTGAGAGCGCAATAGCATAGGCGACAACGTTGTGAAACATCGGGGATTAAAGTTTAGCGGCCAGCATTTCCTCGATTTGCTGCTTGCTGCTCACGCCTTCACGGGATTGCACCTGGGTTCCATTCTGGAACAGCACCAGGGCAGGCACCCCCTGAACGTTGCAACGCTTTACCGATTCGGGATTGGGATCGACTTCCATCTTGACAACGGAGAGGCGATCGCTAAACTGATTCGCTACCGACTCTACCATCGGCGACATCAACCGACAG
>JBCBSL010000457.1:0-4633 GCA_039819145.1 Cyanobacteria bacterium J06638_22 | reverse complement strand
CGTCTCCTCACCCTTCAATGCTTCCAATGCCACTTTCGCCTTGAACTCAGGCGCGTGCTGCTTCCGTTTCGACATCTCGGATCTCCTTCGCGTTGAAGATCAGCAGATCGCAAATCGTAGCCTACGTCAGTGTCCGAATTTCGGGGAGTAGCTCATTCTGCCGTTGCTGGATTCGAAAACTCCGGAGAAAGCACACAAGCTGAAATGACGTTTCTAAGCACATGGTCAGCTTGAACGGCTGATCGAAACACATCACTGGCGTGCCCCCATTGAGTGGTCCGGTTTGATTGTTAGTGCATCGTCGGCCTCTGGTCGATCGGGACGATGCTTTGCGGCGCAGGCGGACGGTAGCCCAATGCGCTATGCGGTCTGACGGTGTTGTAGTGGATACGCCATTGCTCGATGAGGATTTGTGCCTCGCGCAGACTGTGGAATAGCTCACCGTTCAGGAGTTCATCGCGGAACCGCGCGTTGAAGCTTTCACAGTATCCGTTCTCCCATGGCGATCCGGGCTCGATGTAAGCTGTTTTCGCCCCGACGGCAGCTATCCAGTCCCGTACCTTCTGGGCAATGAACTCCGGGCCATTGTCGGATCTTATATATTCTGGCGGGCCGCGCAGGATGAACAGGTCCGTTAGCGCATCCAGCACGTCTATTGAGTTGAGCTTGCGATCGACGCGGATCATGAGGGCCTCCCTTGTGTATTCGTCGATGATATTCAGTGTCCGATAGACGCGGCCATCTGCGGTGCGATCCTGGACGAAGTCGTAGCTCCAGACATGATTGGGCCGCTCCGGCCTGAGCCGGACGCATGACCCGTCGTTCAGCCAGAGCCGCCCTTTCTTCTTTTGCTTTTGCGGGACCTTCAGCCCTTCACGTCGCCAGATGCGCTCGACCCGCTTGTGGTTCACACACCAGCCCGCGTTGTTGAGCAGACCCGTCACCATGCGATATCCATAGCGCCCATACTGGTCGGCCAGCTCGATGATGTCGTCGGTCAGGCGCTCTTCATCGGCCCGGCCCTGCGGCACCTTGCGCTGCGTAGATCGGTGCTGACCAAGTGTGCGGCAGGCGCGGCGCTCGGATACGCCAAGCTCCTGCCGCACATGATCAATGCACTGCCGGCGACGTGAAGGGCTTAGAAGTTTCCCTTCGCTGCTTCGCTCAGGATGAGCTTGTCCAAGGTCAAATCGGACACCGCCCGCCGAAGCCGCTGGTTCTCTTTCTCAAGCTCTCTCAAACGGACGAGTTGTGACCGCTGCATCCCGCCATAAAGCTTCCGCCATCGATAAAACGTCTGTTGCGTCACGCCGATCTGGCGCACCGCCTCGGCAATCGTCGCCCCTTGTCCCTGCAGAACTTCAACCTGCCGAAGCTTCGATACAATTTCTTCGGGCTTTTCTCGTTTTCTAGCCATCGCTGATCCTCCAATTTGCGGGACAATCTATCCCATTTGGTGGACCACTTTCAGGGGGCTACTCCAGGGTTGGCAGACTGAAATTTATTATGTTGAAAAATAGTCGTTTCATATATCCAACTTCTTAAAAATCCCTTCTGGGATGTTGCAGATAACAATCATGATCCAACGCCAGATCCATCCGACGTAGATCACATTACGCTTCTTGACGACTGCCGTAGCAATGGCCTGGGCCACTTCGCTGGGTTGGGCGGTAAGCGGACCGGGAAGGTCCAGATCTGCCGTCATCGCTGTGTCGACGAAACCTGGCAACACCGTAACCACATGTATGCCTTTTTTGGTCAGCCGGTTGCGCATCCCCGACAGGAACGCCGTGAACCCGGCTTTGGCAGCTCCATAGGTGTAGTTTGTGGCCCGCCCGCGTAGCCCCGCAACCGAACTGATCCCGACTAGGGTCCCACTTCCGCGGGCTTCGAAGAGATTGGCGAGGGCTGCCATTATCATGGCCGGGCCTTCGAAGTTGCTGCGGATATCACGAAGTGCTGCGGTCGCATCGATTTCGGATAAATCTTGTGCGCCCATCGTGCCAACAGTGCAAATCGCGATGACGGGAAGGGTTTGTAGACTGTCGAGAAACGAAGGATGACCATGGATGTCGAGCGCGTCAAACTCATGGCACGTTACCTCCACACCATAACGCAAGCGCAAATCAACCGCATCGTCTCCGAGTTCAACAGCGTTGCGGGCGGCGAGTTGGATAGAGTGTCCCTTCTTGGCAAATACGTGTGCGCAGGCGCGGGCTATGTCCGACCTCGCGCCAAGGATAAGGACAGGCTCTTGCATTACAGGACTAGTCTTTCGGATTGAACAGAACGGAAGTGGGTTTGGCTGTCAGTTTCGCTGCGCATGATACGAAAGTCTTCAGTGCGCGGGTCACTGGTGGTAAGGGTTTCGGCACGCATCCGGGCGTCTTTTGCTAAGTAGAAGCGTCCGCCATTTGCGACTGTGATGGCGTCCAAGCGCTCCATCAGCTCTAGGTTTGTCCGTGTCACCGGGAAATCCAGCGCGAGAGTATAACCAAGCATTGGGAAGGAGAACCGGCTCTCCTGTACGCCAAAGCGTTTCAATACGGCCAAGAAGGATCCTGTACCCGCGGCGGAGATCTCTTGTAAGAGCTCGGTCAGACCGTCCTTGGACGCTTCCAGCGGAAGCACACATTGAAACTGCATGAACCCGCGCCGCCCATAGATCCGGTTCCAGTGCAAGATCGCATCCAGTGGATAAAAATAGCTATCCCAATGGACAAGCTGGGCATCGGTCTTGCGCGCCCCATTCCAGTAGTAAAGTTGGTTGAACGCACTCACCGTCAACCTATTCAGGGCGACGGCGGGAAAGACCACAGGTACTGACAGGTTGCGCCTGGAGGCTGTGCCGAAGCGATCACTCCGGCTGGTTGCATCCAGATCATCCTCTGACGCATGCTCTCCTAACATCACGAGCGAGCGACCCAAAGCCCGGCCATGTGCCAAGCAATTGATCCAGGCCACAGAATAGGTCACGGTATCTGCAGCCTCGAAGGTCGCCATGGCTGCATCCAGATTTGGGGCCGCCTTCGTGACCTGGGTGATCCATCCATTCTCAACTGGTCGTAGCCGAATAGCAGCCCGCACTACTATGCCGGTAAGCCCCATTCCGCCCAGCGTCCACTCAAATAGCTCTGCATTCTGGTCCCGTGATGCGCGACGAAGTTGACCCGCGCCATCCACGATCTCAATCCAGTCCACTGACGTTACCATGGAGCCGTTTTTGTGGTGGTTCTTGCCATGGACATCGGCAGCAATCATACCTCCCAAGGTGACGAATTTCGTACCTGGCGTGACCATCGGAAACCATCCGCGCGGCAAGAACGCGGCAATGATATCGGCTAAGAGAACGCCGGCTTCGGCCACAAGCTGCCCATTACGCTCGTCGAACGCCAACATGCGGTTCAGCTTATGCATTCGCACCGTGCCTTGCCGGCTAACGGCGCTGTCTCCATATGCCCGTCCATTGCCACGGGCGATCACTGGGCCGCGGGCCAGAATATTCTTCAACTCCCTCAGGCTTCGGGGCGTTTCCACTTGCGTATCGACAATCGGATATCTACCCCACCCGCCAAGTATCATATTGCTGGCTCTGGGTTTAGGCGTCCATCGGTAAAGACGAAGCGCCGATCAAGTTGGTACTTAATAACGTAGCCAATGGCCAAACCCGTGACTGCGCCCAACTCTCGCATGACATGTGTCTGCCCCACGACCCAGAACAGGGTTTCAGTACCCCAGAAAATCACCGTTGTGACCAGACCCATAGCTGTATAAAGGCCAAACTTTGTCCCATGGCCTTTGACGCCACGGGTATTATCAAAGAAAATCCATCGCTTATCCAGCAGATACTTGACCACCAGGCCGGTGAAAGTGCCCGCAGCAACTGCCGCAAAAAAGTAAACTTGGGTATCGCCTCCGAGAAGAACCAGGCGCTGCGTTGCCAGGTTGACCAGTGTGGCAGCCACCGCAAAAGCGGTATATCGTATTATTAACTGGCGAAGAGTCATAGCATGGCTCCGGCAACACCAAAAGCGAAGATGACCAAGGCACAGATCAGGCTGATACGGTCGCGTGCAGCATAGACAACCGGATCATCATGCATTTCACCGCGGTGGGTTACCATAACAATACGTGTGATCCAGTATAGCAGCACTAGACAAATACCCCATAGAGCAGCTGGCTGGGAATAAAGCTCGGCCACATTGGGTGAAGTCAGGTAGAGCGCCATCACCAAGATAGAAACATAACCAGAGCTGATTCCAATCTGCGAAATCAGTGGGAGGTCTTCGACCCGATAGCCCCTTCCTTTTACACTGAGCTTGCCTCGTTTGGCATTTTCCACCAGTTCCGCATGGCGTTTGACCGCCGCCAGCGCAAAGAAGAAGAAAATCGAGAATGCGAGCAGCCATACTGACAACTGGATGCCTGTGGCGCTCCCGCCGGCCACGATGCGCAACGTGTAGAGCAGTGCTAGTGCACAAATGTCGACGATCGGCCTGCGCTTAAGCATCAGAGAATAGCCGGTAGTCAACAGATAATAGCCGGTCATGACAATGAAAAACGGGCCGCCCAAGTATGCAGCGATCGCCATTCCGGCAAGCAAAAGACCTGCTGCCATCCATGTGCCATGGGC
>JBCBSL010000456.1:0-4667 GCA_039819145.1 Cyanobacteria bacterium J06638_22 | reverse complement strand
GTTGGGGGCACCCAGGTCGTGGGGCGTCGCCCCCGTGAGCTTTCGGATAGCGGGGGGATGGTCCAGGCCCATGGTGACGTAGTAGCCGATGATTCGCCGTCGCTCGTCCTGGGTGGGAATGGCGCGGGCAAAGGCGCGCAGCACAGCTTTATCCAGTTCCGGAAATAGCAGCAGCGGGGCGAAGGAACCGTAGAGTCGCACATCCAAACTTTCGTACCAGCGATAGTCCAAGCATTCCACTACTGCGAACTGCCCCACCGGGTCGCCCTCGGTTGCTGCACTCCATAGGGTTGCGCCATCGGTCAGGTCATAGAGCTCATTGAACAGCGCCATCTTGAACCAGTCGGGTAAATCGGGGCGATCGCAAATTGGTTGTTGCCATGCCTGGATCTGCCGTTGCCAATCGGTGTATTGGCGCAGAGCGGTGGTGGCGATCGCCCATCCATTGCGACCACTGCGATCGAAAAAGTCGGTATAGCGGCGATAGTAAACCACCCCTTTGGCAAACTCCGTCACCGGAAAATCCCAGGCCAAGACAAAGGGAATCTGTCGGGTTTCGCCCGGTGCCAGGGTGAAGCGGAGGGCGATCGCACTACCCACCTGCTCTCCGGCACTGGCGGGGCGAGCATCGTCTACATTCGGCAAGGTTCCGTCGGTAGCAAAGGATTGCCATAGGTCTGACCCATCGCCAGCGGGATTCCAGCGGGTGTGGAAGGACACTTCGCAACCTTCAGGAACGTTGGTGGCGATCGCCCATTCCCCTTCGCCTTCCTGCGGTTCCGCACTCTGGCGTTGCCGCTGCATTACGCAGCCTGCAAATGATCCTTCCTGCCGCCACTCGGCAAAGTTGCCTTCACTCTTCCCAAGGGGGGGCTGATAGTCGTAAACCGGGCTGCCGTCATCCCGCACCTGCACCTCTGGGGCGGCGAGGGAATTCGTGAACCAACCCACCAAATTTTGCCAGCTCAGCATGAGGCTCAGGGTCAGCGGGGCATCGGTCGGATTGTGCGCCGTCCATAGAAAAACGGCGACGGGATAGCTACTCTCCTGGTAGTTGTGGGCCCAAATGGGCGAAAACTGCTCGCAGGTCAATTGGGCTTGGAACGGCTGCCGATACTGAAACCAGCTGCGCGGATAAAGCGCGTGATAGGTGTTTAGGGGTCGGGAGCCTTGAAGGCTCCCGACCCCTGTGCCTTGAAGGCTCCCGACCCCTGGATACCAATTCCATGCGTTCAATGTTCCGTCGGTAGCAGGCTCTGTGGAGAGGGCATAGGCTTGGTGGCGATCGCCCTTGCGCTCAAAGACGCTGAACTGACATCCTGGAATCGTTTGGAAAACATGCTCGCCACCATCGATATGCCAGAGGTTGAAGTCGCCCCGGTGCGATCGCCCCACACACCCGGCTCCAAACCCTCCGAGTGGCATCCCGTGGAAGGGGCCGTCATCTAGGTTGCTGGAATAGCGCACGGTGTAGGGTGCCTCCCATCCCAAGCCGATGGGGCGAGTCCAGGCGCAGGCAGGAATAGCAGGCAGGGGCGAAGCGGTCATGGGCGAGAATCCAAAGATGTCGTCTCTCACTCATACCCCATCTTGGCCATCTGAAGTAAGTAGGTGGTCATAATTAACGCATTAAAGCCCATAAAAACCCTGCGCCGCCCGCGGCGCGGGTGGCGCAGGGTTTTTATGGGCTTTAACGAGGCGGGAGTCCTTAGTCCGTTGTGTTGCGTTGAGAATTAGGAAACTCGATGCAACTTGAGGAAGTTGGTTCCCCCTGCGGCAGCCATCGGAATGCCGCCCATGACCAGAATGCGATCGCCCGTTGCCGCAAAATTGCGTTCCTTCAGGTATTTCTCCGCCTTTACCAGCGCATCTTCAAAGTTCGCTTCCAAGTGGTCAACCAAGATGGGGCGAACTCCCCACACTAGGTTGAGGCGATGATAGACTTCCTCCCGCGCTGTCAATGCCACAACCATGGCCTTGGGTCGCTCTGCGGCGGCGAGCATAGCCGAGTAGCCCGATGTTGTGAAAGCGACGATGCACTGCAAGTCAAGGATGTCGTCAATCACGTTCAGTGCTTCGCTGATGGCGTGGGTTTCATCGTTTAGGTCGGGGGGGAAATTCACAAACGAAACCGACTTTTCCACCTCCCGGGCAATGCGGCTCATCATCCCCACAGCCTGCACTGGGTAAGCGCCGACCGCCGACTCGCCCGACAGCATCACCGCATCGGTTCCATCCACGATCGCATTGGCCACATCACTCGCCTCTGCACGGGTCGGGCGTGGATTTTGAATCATACTTTCCAGCATTTGGGTTGCTGTAATCACGGGCATGCCCCGTTCATTGCACCGACGAATAATGTGCTTTTGCACCATTGGCACTCGTTCCGGGCTCACCTCAACCCCCATATCGCCTCGGGCCACCATGATGCCATCGCACGCATCCAGAATATCCTCCAGATTCTCGATCGCCTGGGGCTTCTCAATTTTGGCAATTACTGGATGATCAGCATTGTGGTCAGCCAACCGCTGCTTCAGTTTCAGCACATCGTCGCCCTCGCGCACAAAGCTGAGGGAAATCCAGTCCACACCCTGGGACAGTCCAAACTCCAAGTCGGCAATATCTTTATCGGTCATTGAGGGCAGTTGGAGATTCAGGCTAGGTAAGTTCACGCCCTTGCGGCTCTTGAGCTTGCCCCCTTTCACCACAACGGTACGAACCGCATCCCCTTCGATCGCCGTCACTTGCAATTCGAGTAAGCCATCATCCAGCATGATCTGAGTACCCGGTTCGGCCTCTTCTGCGAGATGAGGATAGTCAATGGAAGCCGTGTCAGGGTCTTGCTGATATTTACTGGCTGGCAGCAGGGTCAGAGGGCCGCCTTTGGTGAGGGCGATCGCGCCATCTGGCAACTCGCCTACCCGAATCTTCGGCCCCTGTAAATCTTGCAGGAGCGTAATCGGCGCATCCATTTCCCGCGACACTTTCCGCAACATGGCAATGGTGTTCGCATGATCCTCGTAGTTCCCATGGGAAAAGTTGAGCCGCGCCACGCTCATCCCTGCCATCACCATTTCACGAATTACTTCGGGCGAACGGCTGGCAGGCCCAATCGTAGCCACGATCTTTGTACGGGAAGATCTGGTATCCATGCGATGTCCTCGACAAAAAGAACCGTTTCATTCTAAGGACTGTGATTTGATTCGGGATGTGCTGAAGACAACGGATAGGTTGTGCTACGGGAATTCTTAGGGATTTGTCAAGACTTGAGGAACAATTTGACGCACACCACTCAGCCATGACAAAGGAAATCCCCGACCCCTGTGGGGAGGAGTCGGGGAACAGCAGTCAGAGAACGCTCGCGAAGAATACCTGACCTGCACATGTTCGAGTAAGTTTCCGATGGGATGATGGATGCACCGCAGCCACCATCCCAGAAAAACAAAAAGAAACGTTGTTTCTTTGGGCGTTCGCCAGACTTATGCGAGGTCGAACAAAAGCACTTCGGCATCGCTGTGGGCTTGGATATCGAGCTGCGTTTCGTCGCTGATGGCCGCGCCATCTCCGGCTTCGAGGGAATGCCCGTTGAGGCTAATCTTGCCATTCGTCACTTGCACCCATCCATAGCGACCGGGGCGGAGTTCAAAGGGTTGGCGATCGCCCGTCGTCAGCACCGTGGCATAAATATCCACGTCCTGGTTAATATGCACAGCGCCTTCCACAGGCGTCTGACTCGCGACTTGCCGCCATCGCCCTTGCTTGTCAGCCGTCGAGAACAGGGTCTCGTCGTAGCTGGGCGTCAATCCCGTGGCATCTGGCAGAATCCAGATTTGCAGAAAATGGACGGGATCCGTATCGGAAGGGTTGAACTCGCTGTGGGCAATGCCCGTACCAGCGGTGATGCGTTGTACCTCTCCCGTTTGAATCGTAGCCGCGTTGCCCATGCTGTCTTTGTGCGCCAGCGAACCCGACAGAACATAGGAGATGATCTCCATATCTCGGTGGGGGTGGGTGCCAAAGCCCCGCCCTGGTGCGACCCGGTCTTCGTTAATCACACGCAAGGCTCGGAAGCCCATATGATCGGGATCGTAGTAGTTGGCAAAGGAGAAGGTGTGATGGCTATCGAGCCAACCATGGTTAGCATGACCGCGCTCGTTAGAGGGACGAAGGGTAATCATGATGCAGAACCTCCTTTAGAGGAAATGTAAAGAGTGAGGGTTAATTGGGGGTTGGTCTGCGAAACAGGTGCGTTCAAATGAGTAAAAGGCACAGCCTCACAGACCTTGGTGAAATCAATCGAAATCACTACAATCAGAGAAAACAAACGGATTGCCCAGGCGCGGCTTCGTCATGTATTCCTTACGTTTGAAACCTGATGAAACACGCCACCGATACCACCCTGGATCAGCTCGACGACTTGCTGGTAGCACTCCGCCAATTGGACGGAGTGCGCGAGAAAAAGCGAGGAACGTTTTACCGAAAATCCAGTGCCTTTTTGCATTTCCACGAAGATCCCAAAGGGCTGTTCGCAGATTTGCGCTATCCCGACGACTGGCATCGCTTTCCCGTCAACACCAAGGCTGAGCAGGATGCTCTGGTGGCTGCTTCTCAGATTATTTTGGTAGTTAACCGCATTGGTAATAAAACCGGTGATGGCTATGGTGAGC
>JBCBSL010000455.1:0-4718 GCA_039819145.1 Cyanobacteria bacterium J06638_22 | reverse complement strand
ATCGAACAGCACAATCAGAATGACGACTCTTTTGAGCAACTCACAGTTTGACCATCATGGCAATGCGTAAGTCCTATAATCTATAATCATTTCGCCCTACAATCGGCGGGCGTCGAGGGCATCCGTTAAGCGGTTGAGCGCATCGGCGGTTTGTTGCTGGACGGCAATTGGATCAGGGCCAGCAGGTTCCTCTAAAGCTTTCTGGCGCTCAAGTTTTTTCTGCGCTTTCGTGTAAGCGCGAATCACCAGAAATAGCGCGAATGCGATCACCAGGAAATTGATAATGGCTGATAGGAATAGACCATAGTGAATCGCCGTTCCGGGAATAACTAGGCTTTCGAGATCATCAACATTCGCCGCTTGCAGAGCTGGGGTCAAGATTGCCGGGGTGATGATATCGGCGACCAACGACTCGATGATTTGGCCAAACGCGCCACCCAAAACAACGGCGACAGCTAGATCGACAACATTGCCCTTTGTAATAAAGTCGCGAAAATCAGACCAGAAACTGCTCCCACCGTTGGATCGTGCCATAGAGATTTTCTCCTCGCTCCATAGAAGATGCATTTCAATGGCCGAATTATAGCGGTCTTCTTCTGAGAAGACTATGAATCTCCACGAGACGGTCTAGAAGGGCAAGACAATGCAGCAACATCTTGGAAGAGTAGCAAACGAAGGGGGCGATCGCTCCCCTCCGGCCAAAGCCGTCACGACCCAATACTGTCACCAAAGAGAGGGGCGTTGCCGCTCCATCCAAAGGCCTACCCCATAACAAATCCGTTTACCGCTGCGTTGCAGCGAGCGTAAGCGATAGTTGGATTCTTCAACCGGATTTGATATCAGCCTTAAAACTGACGTAGGAAGCGCAAATCACTGCCATAGAGACGGCGGATATCATCAATCTGGTGTAACACCATCGCAATCCGCTCGACGCCTAGTCCTGCCGCGAACCCAGTGTAGACCTCGGGATCATAGCCAACCGACTTGAGAACATTAGGATCGACCATGCCACAGCCCATCACTTCCAGCCAACGCCCTTTCCAGCGCACATCCACCTCAGCAGATGGCTCAGTGAAGGGGAAGTAACTGGGGCGGAGGCGGATTTCGATATCGCCGAACATGGCCTCTAGGAAGACTTTGAGGGTGCCGCGCAGGTCGGTAAAGGTCAGCCCTTCATCCACAGCCAAGATTTCGAGCTGGTGGAATACCGCTGAGTGGGTCGCGTCAACCGTATCGCGACGGTAGCAGCGCCCGGGCGAAACAATCCGTATCGGAGGCTCATGCTCCTCCATATAGCGGATTTGTACCGAAGAGGTGTGCGTCCGCAGCAGGTTGCCATTGGGCAAGAACAACGTGTCTTGCATGTCGCGGGCGGGATGATCGGGCTGGAAGTTGAGCGCCTCGAAGTTGTAGTAATCTGTCTCCATCTCTGGGCCCGTGGCGACAGTGTAGCCCAATCCCACGAAGATGTCGATCATCTGATCCATCGTCTGGGTGAGGGGATGGCCATGTCCCTGGGGACGGAACACACCCGGCATGGTGACATCCAGGGTCTCCGACTCAATCTGCGCCACGATCGCCGCATTTTGAAGCGCGGTACGGCGAGCATCGAGATCCCCTTGCAAAGCCTCTTTCACTTCGTTGGCCAACGCACCAATTTTGGGACGCTCTTCCGGGCTGAGCTTACCCATACCACCTAAAACGCGGGATACGCTCCCTTTTTTCCCCAGATATTTGATGCGGAGTTGCTCCAATGCGTCCAGGGTGTCGGTACTGGCGATCGCCTCTTGAGCCTCTTGCTGCAAGGTCTTTAACTGGGCTTCCAGGTCGGTGGACTGGACGGGGGTACTCATGACAACTCCAAAAAAATCTCCAAATACAAACGGGTCAATTGTCCCTTGGGAAATCGCAACCCTTTAGAACCTATAAGATGCGTTAGTGCCAGAGTAACGCATCAAACCGCCAAGCGTAGCGCGTTACGACAGCATACAAACCACCCGATCTTGGGATGAAAGGGGAATTGCTTCAGTGGGAATCGGCGATCGCAACCCACCCAGCCCATTGAACCCGATGAATCATCAATCAACCCGACTATTAGTGTACGAGGTTGACGGCGCTCATGGGAGGCTGTTTGCTGCGATCCCCTGGATAAAAAATGACGATCCTGGCCGACCAACCTCGTAGACTGGCAGATGGGACAACGGACTTTCCAGATTCCGCACCGCCCCTGAGTCGGTTTCCCCTGGCCCTTCACCTTCCCAACACCTATGAGATTACTGATCAGTAACGACGACGGCATTTTTTCGACCGGGGTGCGCACCCTCGCCAACACCCTCGCCACAGCGGGGCACGACATCACCGTGGTCTGTCCCGATCGGGAGCGATCGGCAACCGGGCATGGACTCACCCTGCATAAACCCATCCGCGCCGACGTGATGGATTCTATCTTTGCCCCAACCGTCAAAGCATGGGCCTGTTCGGGTACGCCGTCCGATTGTGTCAAGCTGGCGCTGGGAGCCTTGCTCGATCGCCCACCAGAGCTGGTGTTGTCGGGGATCAACCATGGCTCGAACCTGGGAACCGATGTGCTGTATTCCGGTACCGTGTCGGCGGCCATGGAAGGGGCGATCGAGGGAATCGGGGGCATTGCCTTCAGCCTCACCAGCCATGCCAGCGAGGATTTTCAGCCCGCCGCCGATTTTGCGCGATCGCTCGTCGCCCACATCGAGCACCATCCCCTACCCCGAGCCATGCTGCTCAACGTCAACATTCCCGCTGTCCCTGCCGCCGATTTGGCTGGCGTCAAGCTGACCCGCCAAGGGTTGCGCCGCTACATCGACAGCTTCGAGAAGCGCGTCGATCCCCGTGGCAAAACCTACTATTGGCTAGCGGGCGAGTTGCTAGAGGATATTCCCCAGCCTCCCTTAGAATTTGCCACCGTGGCTGCCGCTTCATTCGATCCAGAAGATTTGCAGTGGATAAGCACCCTAGAAACTGATGTACAAGCCATTTGCCAAAACTTCATCACCCTGACTCCATTGCAATACAACTTAACCTGTGCCTCTGGGTTGGCAGGTTTGCGGGATCTAAAGCTAGAGTAGTAGGCGAGCTGCGTCCATCCACCATCCTGAAGGTTTGTCTAGCCGTTGTGGGAACTAAATCAACCCACCCTCATCCTGCATATAGCGTCAAAAGGCTTTTTTGCTTTTGCGCTAACTTTTAACAAGGAAAGGGCATCCTGTGGTAGGCCTAATTAAAATAGAGCTAGTCAACTTGCTCTCTGGGCAGATTGGCTTGGGTTAGCAGGTTTTTGTCGATATATGACATCTGCTTTTTGCTCATCGGCTGGAACGCATAATTGAGGAAAGGAATTGATGATGAAGCGATCGCTTCGTTTTTGCCCCCCGGGCTAATCAAACCGAATCCTTGCATTTGGGGTTTGTTGAGTGTCTTCCCCCAAACCTCGACAGCCTGCCTGTCCCCAATGTGGCTGGTTTAACCACAAATTGACAGTTTCTATCCAATATTTATGTCAGGATTGATATTCGATCAGTCTTGATTGTTCCTCAAGGGTTGCCAAAGAGCGTCATTAAGGAATCCACTAGAATTCTATAGAGAACATCCGTGTCTAGCATAGAAAGCCAGTTCAAGGTTAAATTCTGGGGTGTGCGGGGCAGTATCGCCTGTCCTGGTGCAGAAACCGTGCGGTATGGGGGAAACACATCCTGCATCACAGTGCGTGTGGACGGGCATTTGTTGATCTTCGATGGGGGTACAGGGCTACGTGTCCTGGGGCAATCCCTTCTAAGGGAAATGCCCATCAGTGCCGCTATGTTCTTCACCCATTCTCACTGGGATCACATCCAGGGATTTCCTTTCTTTGTCCCTGCCTTTGTTCCCGGCAATACATTCAAGATTTATGGAGCCGTTGCGCCCAACGGTTCGACGATCGAGCAGCGGCTCAATGATCAGATGCTGCACCCCAACTTCCCTGTGCCGCTACAAATTATGGGAGCAGACCTGACTTTCTACGACCTGGCCGTCGGTGAAGCCGTCGAGGTGGGTGACGGGGTCAAAGTGGAAAATGCTCTGCTGAATCACCCTGGCGAAGCGGTAGGCTATCGCGTGAGCTGGCAGGGGCGCTCTATTGCCTACATCACTGATACTGAACATCTGCCCGACCGCTTAGACGAAAACGTGTTGTGGCTAGCACGCAATGCTGACCTAATGATCTACGATGCGACCTATACCGACGAGGAATACTACGCCGAGAAGTCAAGCAAGGTCGGTTGGGGACATTCGACCTGGCAAGAAGCGGTGAAAGCGGCGAAGGAAGCCAAGGTGAAAAAACTAGTCATCTTCCATCATGATCCGCTGCACAGTGATGAGTTTATGGATCAGGTGAAGGAAGACACAGCGAACGCATTTCCCAATAGCATTGTGGCCTGGGAAGGCCTTGAGATTGATGTCATGACCATTGGCACCAAGCCCTCTGTTGCTCTTTCGACAAATTACCTCACGTGAATTCGGATAGCTCCCTGGTGGCTAAATTCACGGCTATGGAGCAACGCCCGCCGTCGCAGATCAAGGAACTTTTTAGGCTAAAAACCCATAACGGTGGGTCTTATTCCGCTATGCATAGTTCCAACCGCCGGATTGACCTCACATCCGGTTGAAGAACCCAACTATCGTTTGCGCCCGCTGCAAGGCAGCGGGCG
>JBCBSL010000454.1:0-4726 GCA_039819145.1 Cyanobacteria bacterium J06638_22 | reverse complement strand
GAGCCAACGGCGGGGTTGGATCCCATTGCCTCAACCGTGATCGAAGATCTGATCCGTAACCTGCAATGCAACGAAGTCGGCTGTAGCACCTATGTTATGGTGACGCACCAGGACAGCACCATTCGTCGCACCGCCGATCGCATCATCTTTTTGTATCAGGGCACAGTGCAGTGGGAAGGTGCCATCAACGATATCGACACGACTGAGAATCCCATGGTGCGTCAATTTTTCAATGGGCAAATCGAAGGGCCCATTCAGGTCGCCAAATAGCCACACCCGTTGGTCAGAGCGAACGGTGTTCAAATCGAATTCAGGTCAAAGCGACTTTTTTAGGCAGAACAGTTCCAATTGGGATGTATCTGGAAACGCAGGCGATCGCCACCGAAAGTCTCCCGGGTGCAGCAAACGGTTGACAGCTTCCTAGCTCAAGGAGCAGCTCGATGGATATTTTTTTAGACAGCATTGGTTATAGACAGCATGAGTGAGCGTCACACTTCACCCACTTGTGGCATTTGGAACAGGCGATAACCTGATTTAATCAATTGGGGTACGAGTCGGCGCAAATAGGATTTGCATGGTTGTGGGAGGCAGATGGGATGCGATCGCGTACATTTCGAGAAGGATCCGTCGGTTTGCTCATCTTGTTGGGCTTAATCACGATAGGGGCGCTCGTCGTCTGGCTCCGAGGTTTTCGCTTGGGTTCTCGCAGCTACGAGTTTACGGCCACCTTTGAAGATGCCGGTGGGGTGCAAGTGGGGTCGGCCGTGCGCTACCGGGGGGTCGTTGTCGGGCGCGTGACCTCCGTCTCAGCCACAGGGAGAGCGGCAGAGGTCGATATTGAAATTCGCCCCGCCACTCTAGAAATTCCCATGGACTCTGTTATTCTGACGAACCAGACAGGGCTGATTGGTGAAGCAACGATCGATATCATTCCGCCGCAGGGAGAGACCTCTGAGGTGGCGACTAACCCACTAGCAAACGACTGTGAGGGGAGCGGAATTATTTGTAATGGCGATCGCATCCCTGGGCAAGTTGGGGCGACCTTCAACGAACTGATTGCTGCCACCATCACCCTGGCCGATCTGTTTGCCGATGAACAACTCTTCGACAATATCGTTGCGTTGACGGGCAACACCTCTGAGGCAGCAGAAGAAGTGGCTCGTCTGGCAGATTCCGTAACGGACATTGCTGAATCGGTGCAAGACGAAGTGGAACCACTGCTCCAAAATCTGAATGCGACGACGACACGCATTGGGCAGGCTGCAACCCAGGCAGGAATGACAGCGAACGAGTTGAACCGATTATTGGAAACCAACCGAGGGGCGATCGTCGCAACCCTAGACAACTTGAATCGCACAACTGGAGAAATTAGCTTCATCGTCAGCGAGATCACGCCGCTGGTTCAAGATGATGGGCTGATTGATGATCTCGAAATCTTGGTTGCCAATGCGGCTGATGCCGCTGCCAGTGCGGCGGAAGCCTCAGCTAGTTTGAGTAACCTCTCCACCTCCATTGCCACCGACGAGAATATTTTGCTTTTGCAGGAAACCCTCGATTCAGCCCGTGCCACCTTCCAGAATGTGCAGAAAATTACCGCCGATCTGGACGAACTGACGGGCGATCCAGAATTGCGGGATAGCTTACGCGAGCTGATTCGGAGCCTGAGCGATCTGGTTTCTTCGACGGAGGATTTGCAGAACCGAGCGGCGATCGCCCAATCCCTGGCCCCGGCGGAGCAAGCTCTCCGCACGGCAGAAGATCGTCTCCGCACCGCTGAACTTGCTCGCCGCACCACCGAGTCGGAGCAACCAGCCAACGCTGCGAATCAGCAACCTCCTGTGGCAGAAACACCTTTGCGCTAGGGGTTCGTAGCGCGTAGTACTCATATCCTCAGCCAGCAATAGCGCTTTGGGCTCTTCAATCGAATCTGATATGAACCGCGATCTCGCCGGATTGAAGCTTGAAGAATTCTCAGAAAAGAATTTTCAAAAAAATTGTGCGAAACATCTGGACATTCCTGTATTACGCGTGTAGCATTAGAGTGTCTTTAGCTAGTCTTTTTTGCCAATACCTTTGATGATATCCCGATCTCTACATACAGCTCTCCGTGCGATGCAGCACCGCGCCCAAGGTGGGTTCGCGGCATGCGTTGCGCGGTTTGTCGTAGGTGGATCGGGAATTTTCGTGCGGCAACTGGGCGTTCCAGGAATGGGTTTGCAAGGCCTGGGCGATCGCTTTGGTACGGCGCTGGATGAATTCTTGCGCGCGATCGCCGCCAATATTCCTGTTTTGAATGGCTCAACCCGTATCCGCACCGGCAGTGAATTGCATTTCAACGAAGCAGAGTCTGGTAACCTCTCCAGCTTTAAACCCATTACAAGAACCGTCGTCGAACGGTTTGCAATGTGCTTGCCCACCCCAATTCAGCAGTGGCTGAATCCTGATTACGTACAACCAAAGAGCGGGAGGTTTAGGACGAGTCCGACCTCACCTTGATGTCGCTTAATGCGTTCTTTCAACCCCCGCTCCTGATGGATTCAGTAGCGGGGGTTGTTTTTTGGAGGATTTCTATTCAATGAAACCGCAGCAAATGACTCAACCAGTATCGGTACAGAACCCCGTGGTTCGAGATGCCGTGTTGCAGCATTCCGTCGTCGTGTTCTCCAAGAACTATCTGCCTGTGTCTCGCAT
Organism: Cyanobacteria bacterium J06638_22; assembly: GCA_039819145.1. Classification (GTDB taxonomy): domain Bacteria; phylum Cyanobacteriota; class Cyanobacteriia; order Elainellales; family Elainellaceae; genus Vacuolonema. Next base: position 2,035 of record JBCBSL010000454.1, on the reverse strand, counting down.
CAATATCAAACGCGCCGTCGTGTTGTTGGTGAACGGGCAGGCCGAGGCCCTCGGCTTTGGCAGTGGACAGCAATGGGAAGTGCGATCGCCCAGCCTGGTGCTGGTCGTTCCCGAACATATTCGACTGATTCACACCAACCCCGAACGGTTCTGGAAAGTACCAGCGGTGACGCGGCGCGAAGTCCTCCGACGCGACCACCATGCCTGCCAATACTGTGGCAGCACCCGGCATCTCACGCTGGATCACGTCATCCCCCGCTCGAAGGGCGGCTCTCATACCTGGGATAACGTCGTCGCTGCCTGCGAATCGTGCAATGGCCGGAAGGGCGATCGCCTCCCCCATGAGGTTGGCATGACCCTTTCTCAAAAGCCGAAAGCTCCGATTCACCCGGCACTCCAGTTTGCCGAACAATTCTGGCAAACCCAGACCCTGCCCTGAGGGAGCGATCGCGACCCAGTTTGCGCCTCCCCTCGGCAGCCCCAGAACACGTTTGTTTTGACCCTGTTTGTGCTCACCTTTGTCAAACCCTCATCGAGAGAGGCGTCAACGTCATGTTGAAACTGACCTACACCGCAGACGGACTGTTCATGGAGCAAATTGCTGCTCCCTTAGAAGTGCTCGTAGCTCAGCGCGCCATGCTGGCCTTGCGCACCGGGCAAACCCTACAGGTAGAACCCAGTCGGGCATCTTTCCTGATCGCCAAAGAAATGCACGGGCTGAAACACCTGCAGACCGAGTTGCAGGCATCAGGCATCCCGGATGTTGATCTGACGATCGTGGATGAGGACTTTATCGAAGTCAGCCTGCATGGTAGCTGGATCGCCGAAAGCCCCCAGGCTGAAGAAGGCATGTTCATCGTGGCATTGCCCAATCGGCTAGAGTTCTTTGTCCACAAACTGTGGCAAATGACTCAAGGGCAAGTGATCTCAGCCCGTTAGCCAGACGAACCAGAGGATAGCGCAGGGGATGAATAGGCGGCACCAATTGCCGCTTCCCCCTGCCAATACGTCCTCGGTGAAACATACTACAGCGGCATACTACGCAAACGGAGGCGTGAGCGATCGCGCCACTAGAGCTGTGCGGGCAATTTTCCTGACGCAGCATATCCATAGCTCAAGAAATTCAGCGCAAGACAGCGCTTGAAACAGCTTGAGCTATGGGATGACCTGAGAATAGCTATTTCTGATTGTTTCAAACATATCTGCCAGAAAATCAGAAAAAAGTTTCTGCAACCTCTTGACATTCGTAGTATTTATGTAGCATAACTGTAGTATGACAACAGGGCGCTCACCGCAGAGAGCCAACTGTTTTCTCCAACCTTGAACTGAACCTTGAAAACTTAATAGGTATCACCAAAATCATCCAAAACCCGTTGCAATATGCAACCTGCAGGGTGTTGGCCTTTGCCATGCAGGCGATGTCGAGCCTGAGGTTAGGGGTCACCATTCCCAACCCTGCATTTCTGGGGGTGTAGCTTAGTCTGGCTCAAAGCAGTCGCCTGTCGAGCGAAAGATCGTGGGTTCAAATCCCATCATCCCCGTTGGCGACATCCCTCTGTGTTGATGGTTGAATCGGGATTTTCGATAGAGGATTGGCTTCAATCCCAGCCGAAATCCTCATTGGAAATCCAGGGTTGGCGATCGCCCCACCTGCTTCCCATCGCCAACCGTCATCGACCCAACACGGTCGGATGTCGCCCCCCTCCTGGGGTTTAGTGAGATGCGAATCAATCGACGCTCACCAACACTCCACAGCCTCGTGGACGAATAGACAAGTCACTCTGATTCTCAGTCAGAGAGAAGCGGGTGCAACTCCCGTCGAGGCTTCCAATCCATAGCCTTGTGGACAAGTAGATAAGTCGCTCTGGTTTTCACCCAGAGAGAAGCGGGTGCAACTCCCGTCAAGGCTTCCATAGATAATCCCCAGAATTTGGGATAGTCCCCAAAATTTGGCTCGGTAGCTTTAATTGGTCAGAGCGATCGCCTGTTAAGCGAGGGGTTACAGGTTCAAGTCCTGTCCGAGCCTTGTGACGGA
>JBCBSL010000453.1:0-4741 GCA_039819145.1 Cyanobacteria bacterium J06638_22 | reverse complement strand
ATGGATGCAAGGGTTTTTGATGGTACTTAAACCTTAGTCCATTACCGAATCCATGCTCCTTTCATGCAACAACGCCGTTTCAGAAACCGAATCCCTCACCGAACGTGCTCGGATAAAGCAGCTTGGCCAGGCTGTCCACTGGCCAGGAAAGGTAATCACCGTGACGCGTCAGCAGTTACCGGAAGACGCTCCCTTTCCCTTTAATATGAAGCAAGACTGGGTGACGGATTCAACCTACATTCGGCAAACGCTAGGCTACTGTGAACGCGTTCCCCAAGCCGAGGCAATGCAGCAAACCATCGCTTGGCAGCGATCGCATTATCCCGATGACATCCGCCAGTCGGCCAGTGCGATCGCGCTTTTCGACGAAGCCTATGAAGATCACTGGATAAACCAGCCATAACGAAGCAACATTTTTCGTGCTAGCTCGATAACTCATGCTAGAAACAACTCGGTTGATTCTTCGTCCTCTATCGCTGATCGATGCGCCGTCGATTCAAGCTGTGGCGAGTAATTGCGCGATCGCCGACACGATGATTTCAATCCCCCATCCATACCCAGACGGTGAAGCCGAGCGATATATTCGCACGCAACTTGCAGAACGTGACGCCGGACAAGCGTTTCCGTTTGTGATTGAGCACAAACCGGACAAGGGGTTTAGCGGGATGATTGCGATTCGCGACATTGAGCCCGATCATTTGCAGGGGGAATTAAGCTTTTGGCTAGCGCCTAAGGTGTGGGGAAAGGGGTACATGAGTGAAGCCCTAAACGCTATGCTCCGTTTTGGCTTTGAAGACTTGCGGCTCAACCGCTTATACGCCTACCACATGGTGAGGAATCCCGGTTCAGGCAACGTGCTCCAGAAAAATGGGTTTGCCCAAGAGGGTGTGCTACGCCAACGCGTGCAGAAGTGGGGCACTTTCGAGGATGTAAAGCTGTGGGCAATTCTCCGAAGTGATTGGCACGATAGAGATCTGGAACCATTATGAACAACATTCACAGACAGCTAAGCTTGTTTGTGCCTGAACCTGAGCGATCGCAGCTAGACACCATCCGCCAAAAATATGACCCCAAGCAACATGCCATCATTCCCGCCCATGTCACTCTCTGTCGAGACGAAGAATTAGAGCCATGGACAGCTTTGGAAAAACGACTTGCAGCTCTAGAAAGTGTTGAAATTACATTCGCACTTGGCGCACCGAAGCAGATAGAAGCAGGTGGGGTTTTGGTGCCGATGGCAAATTCTAGCACTGCGTTTTACGCCTTACGCCATCAGTTGTTGGGCGATCGCTGTGCTCGACAGATTCCACACATCACCCTCTTGCATCCCCGTCATGCCGCTGGCAAAGAACATGCCTACGAAGCCATGTGCCGTGAACCTCTTCCAGCATCCGTTACGTTGACAGAAATATCGTTGATTGAGCAGATCAATGGCGGCACCTGGAATGCCCTAAGTCGTTATCTGAGTGGTTCATAGGAACTACTCTGAAAAATCATTTTGGGCTTCGCTTGCGCTCAATGCCATGGAAAAGTTGTTTTGTTGGGTTTCGCTTGTGCTCCATGCCAACCCATAGCATCCGTCATTGCTCTGAAAATAGATTTTCATCGTTTGGGGTGGCGCGCCAGCGCCATGAATGATTCCCGCATACGCGGGAATCCAAACAGATCAAACGCTTTGACCGATAGATACCGGGTGGATGCCCATTTTCATGGACATGACAGCCTCCATTATCCTAGCCAGCCCTTCAGTTGCAATCCATTGGTGTGAATCGTCCGAGAGGATGTTCGAGGCTAAAGATTTGAGTAGATCTCTGCCACTTGGTCTCTGAACCATGCCTGCGTTGCATTTTGATGGCTCCGTTCATGCCACATCATCTTGATGGACGTGGGGGTGATATTGATGGGAACCTCAGTCACATGAAGCTGATCGGCGATCGCACTCAGTTGAATCACCCGTGCGGGCAAAACCGCGATGAGGTCAGAATTCACAAGGATTTGCGGAACAACCGAAAACTGGTTCACGGTGAGGCCGATGCGCCGACTGAGCCCACGCTCTTGCAGCAATGGATCGATGACTCCCGTGGCTTCTCCCGTCAACGTGACGAGCAAGTGTTTCGCTTGAACATAGCGGTTGAGTGTTAGCTTTTTTCGGGCAAGGGGATGCTTCCGCCGCATGGCACAAACCCAGGACGAGGTGAGCAAGGTGTGCGATCGCAACCGTGCAGGCAGGCTCGGAAATACACCAATGGCAAGGTCGATTTCTGATTGCTCCAACAGCATGGCTGCATTGATGTGCGTGTTCGGAATCGTGCGCAGGTTGAGCTTAGGAGCAAGGGTTTCCAAGCGACTCATCAACGGAGGCAGAAGCAATGTTGCGCTGAAGTCGTTGAGGGCGATCGTCACGGTCGCCGTTGCCGTGGAGGGATCAAACGCGACGGGTTCCAGGGTTTGTCGAATTTGATTGAGTGCCTCGCGAACGGGCTGCCAGATTTCCAGTGCTTTTGGCGTTGGACTCACTCCACTAGGAACCTTGATAAACAGCTCATCCTCCAGCAAATGACGCAAGCGTTTCAGCGCATTACTAACCGCAGGCTGCGTCATATTCAACTGCACAGCAGCCCGCGTCACATTCAGCTCGGTCATCACGGCATCGAAGACATTCAGCAGGTTGAGGTCAAATCGCTCGTAATTCATGAAAATGATGACCCTTATCTCAATTATCAATTAGACAATATAACAGCTCTACCAATACCGTGAAGGTGTAGGGCTGAAACAGCGTGAGACATGAAAGAAATATTGGTCATTTTGGCGCACCCGAACTTTGCAGAATCGAGAGGCAACAAAGCACTGATCGAAGCGATTCAAACGCTGTCATTTGTCAAAGTTCATAACCTCTATGAGCGCTATCCAACTTGGCAGATTGATGTGCAAATTGAACAAGACTTGCTTAGGCATCACGACTTGATCGTGTTGCAGTATCCGTTGCAGTGGTACTCGGTGCCGCCCCTGCTCAAGAAATGGATGGATGATGTGCTGACCTATGGGTTTGCCTTCGGAGCAGAGGGAACCGCACTCCAGGGCAAAGTGCTAATGCCCGCCATAACCACTGGAGGCTCCTCGGATATGTATGTTGCAGGGGGTGCCGTCAACTTCACCATCAGCGAGTTTCTGCGCCCCATTCAACAAACTGCTAGCTATTGCAGTATGAGGTACAAAACCCCCTTTGCCGTTCATGGACTCCTGCCCAAAGCGCTCGGCGTTCCTGGAACGATTTCAGACGAACAACTACTGGCAGCGGCCAAACAGTATCAGCATCGTTTGCAGCAGCTTGCGGCTAGCGAATCGTAGATTTCGTTTTGGTCAATCCATCACCCACTTGAACGGGAGTGTGTATGTTGTTTTCGCTTCGCTCAGCCATACGTTCTGTGTGGCGATCGCCCCTCAAAGTAGCGAGCTTGCTTACGCTGGGAATCTTGCTCTGCTTCCTCAGCCAAACACCAAATCTCCATGCGATCGAACCGAGTAGTCCAGCCAACGCAGGAGTCTATCAATTTGAAGTTGGCACCTTCAGCGCGGCAACCATATCTGATGGACTTCTGGACGTACCACCCCTTCCAACCTATGCTCCGTTGGCCGATCCACAGGACGTTGAACAGGCAATGGTCGAGCGGTTTTGGTTACCCGACAACCTCTCCGTCTACTTCAATGCCCTTTACGTAGATACGGGTACCCATCACGTCTTGATCGACATGGGAGCCGGAACAGAGCTTGGTCCTGGACTGGCAAAATTGCTTTCCAATCTTGCGGCTATCCAGGTTCAACCACAAGATATCGACACAGTAATCATTACCCATGCCCACCCAGACCACGTTGGCGGCATCGTTGCTCCGGATGGTCAGCTTACCTTTCCCAATGCGCAGTACTACATCGCAGAAGCCGAGTGGCAGTTCTGGACAGCCCCAACGGTTGATTTATCTCCCCTCCTCATTCCCGAAGCGTTCAAGCAGGGAATCCTCGCAGCCGCTCGCAAACACCTGGGAGCGATCGCCAACCAAGTCATCCAATTTCAGCCCGAACAGGAGATTGTTCCAGGAATTGTGGCGATCGCTGCACCAGGACATACACCCGGCCAATCGGCATTGCGGATTGAGTCCGATGGCGATCAAGTGATTGTTGCTGCGGATGTCTTCTTCAATGAAGCGTTTGACCTAGAACATCCCGATTGGCAGACGGGGTTCGATCTCGCCCCACAACAAGCGGCAGAAACGCGACGCCGCTTGCTGAACCAAATCGCCAATGAAAGAACAAGGGTGATTGCCTACCACATGCCCTTTCCGGCACTGGGCTACATTCGTCCGCAGACCGCTGCTACTGGGACAACCCATGACGTGCACTACGAATGGGAACCCGTTCTCTGGCAATTTGAACCTTAGCAAAACCCTGTCGTTGTAAGGCCACACGCATTTGATAGGCGCGATTGCCCCTCCTCAACCCCATGACACCTAGCGATCTGAAAGCGTATACGGCTCGTTTGATTGCTGGACATAATGCCCGCAATCGCGATTCCGGTTTACGGAGAACCCCTCTGGCAGCTTTGTTTCACAGAGGTAGGCTTGGAAAAGCTGTGCTTTGGTTAGACACCTCGCCTTGCTGAGATTGGTTCCTTTGAGGGCGGCTTTCCATAGGGCAGCTTCTTCGAGGTTGGCGTTACTGAGGTCGGCTCTCCAGAGGTTGGCATTAC
>JBCBSL010000452.1:0-4743 GCA_039819145.1 Cyanobacteria bacterium J06638_22 | reverse complement strand
GGACTTTGCTCCGCTAGCCGCGATTTCAATCGCCTAGGCTAAATCACAGACGATCGATCGCCCAACTCCTAAATAAACTAGGCTTAAAGCTATCGGTCACGATTAAACCAGACCGCGCTGCGTAATTTTTTGCTTATGGTTCCGGCTCGTCGACTCTATCAACTTCTGCTTTTGGGAACGGCGATTGCCCTTGCCGTTGCCCTATTTGATTGGCGAAACACCGCTTTGCTACAAGTCGTGGTGTTTTTGACCCTGTTGTATGACGGGGCGCTGGTGGGTTTGGCGTTGGTGGATGCAACGCGGGGGCGATCGCAGCGGGTGCAGGTGCGCCGCGAGGTGGCGCAGAAGCTTTCCATTGGGCGGCAAAACCTGGTGCGCTTGATCCTGACGACTGGAACAGCAGATCAGGCAGCGGGTGGGCGTCCGATTCGGGTGCAGATCCGCGACCAGTATCCAGCGGCGTTTGAGGCCGAGCCGCCGATGTTAAAGCTGGAACTGCCGCCTGTGGCGGAAGAGAACGTCACCTACACGGTGTTTCCGCCAGAGCGGGGGCAGTTTGAGTTTGGGGATGTGTTTGTGCGGCAGTTGGGGCCGTGGGGATTGGCGTGGCAGGGCTGGCGTAGTCCCCAGAAGGCGACCGTGGCCGTCTATCCTGACTTGATGGGGTTGCAGGAGTTGTCTATTCGCCTTGCCATTCAGACCACGGGCAACATCCGCAAGGCTCGTCGTGCCGGGATGGGCACGGAGTTCACTGAACTGCGGGAGTATTACACCGGAGACGACCCGCGCCTAATTGACTGGAAAGCAACGGCACGACGGAGTCGGCTACTGGTGCGGGTGCTGGAGCCCGAGCAAGAACAGACGGTGATTGTGCTGTTGGATCGGGGACGGTTGATGACGGCGCAGGTGGAGGGCATTACCCGCTTCAACTGGGGGATGAATGCCACCCTCTCGTTGGCATTGGCGGGGCTGAATCGGGGCGATCGCGTCGGAATTGGCGTGTTCGATCGCGATATGCAGCTCTGGGTGCCACCGGAGCGGGGGCAAACCCATCTCACCAAACTGATCGAGCGCCTCACGCCGCTACAACCTGCCATGTTGGAGCCGGACTACCTCAAAGCTGTGACTGTGGCCACCAACCAGCAACACCGTCGGGCACTGGTGGTTATGCTCACCGATGTGGTGGATGAAACCGCCTCCGCCGAACTGCTGGCCGCCCTGCAGCGGCTGCGTCCCCGCTACCTGCCCTTCTGCGTTACCCTGCGCGATCCTCAAGTGGATGCGATCGCCCACGCGCCCACCGAACCCGACATTTCTGCCGCCTACACTCGCGCGGTCGGCCTCGACCTGCTGGCTCAACGGCAGGTGGCGCTCGCGAAGCTGAAGCAACGGGGGGTGCTTGTGCTGGATGCCCCCGCAAATCAGATCACCGATCAGCTGGTGGAACGCTATCTAAGAGTGAAAGCTCGCAATTTGTTGTAGGTCTCCTCCCCAGCCGTCATTCCCGCGTAGGCGGGAAGCCAAACAGACTGGATGCTTTGGGCGATCGGTGCTGGATGGATGCCCATGAAAATGGGCATGACAGCCTCCAATTACCCTAGTTGAGCTTGGCGCGAATCAGGCTACCATTTGAGAAGCATATAGAGGTTCCTCTTATGGCTCGTCTCGCTCCCGCCCCGCTGCGCCTATCCGACCCAGAACGAGCAGACCTTCGCACCCTGATCAGTCGCCATAGCACAGCGCAGCAGATCGCCTTGAGAGGGCACATTATACTGCTCGCCGATGCCGGCAAAAATCATCGAGAGATTGCCCGCGAGTTGAACATTAGCCGCGATATGGCCCGACTCTGGCGTCACCGTTGGCTAGAGGGGTCTCCCACCGATAGGCCGGTCGCCGAGCGTTTAGCCGATGCTCCCCGCCCCGGCGGACCCGCTACCTTTACCCTAGAACAAACCCTTCAACTGTTTGCGTTGGCTTGTGAAAACCCGGCCGACAGTCGACGTCCCATCAGCCACTGGACGCCGAGAGAACTGGCCGATGAGATGGTGAAACGCGGCTGGGTCGAGAGGATCTCGCCGCGCCATGTGGGACGTCTGTTAGCCGAAGCCGATCTAAAACCGCACCAGTCGCAGTACTGGCTCAATCCCCCCCCGACCCGCAGTTTGATGAAAAGGTCAAAGATATCTGTGACCTCTACTTGAGTGCGATAGAACGCGCTGAGCGCGGGGAACGCACCCTCTCTATTGATGAGATGACCGGCATTCAAGCTCTAGAACGCTGTGCCCCAGACCAAGCCATGCGACCAGGTCAGCCGGAACGGCAGGAGTTTGAATATCATCGTCATGGCACCCAAACCTTGATTGCCAGTTTTGATGGGGCCACCGGGCGCATTGTCAAAGGTATGGTGGGCGATAGCCGCACCGAAGCGGACTATCTAGACCATCTCCAATCTGTGATGGCCACTGACCCCAAGGCCACTCAATGGCATCTGGTAATGGATTGCCTCAACACGCATCAATCGGCATCGCTGGTACGATATGTGGCTGAGTTGGACGGTCTAGATATCGACTTAGGGGTGAAAGGCAAGTCGGGCATTTTGAAATCGATGGCAACCCGCGCCGCTTTTTTAAGGGAGACCACCCACAAGGTGGTTTTCCACTTCACCCCCAAGCATTGTTCTTGGCTCAATCAAATCGAGATTTGGTTTTCGATCTTGGTGAGAAAGCTCCTGAGAAGAGCGAGTTTCTGTAATACGGCCGACCTGAAGGCCAGGCTCTTAGATTTCATTGCCTATTTCAATGACACAATGGCCAAGCCGTTCAAATGGACTTATCAAGGGAAGGCTTTGAAGGCTTGAAAATGGCAGGGGTATTCCCGCCAGGGAGTACTAGCCGTTAGGTGATTAGAGATATGAGTTAGCGCAAGGCATGGCGGCCTGCCCAGGCGAATAATGTGAGCCCCAGTCCATCGAATAGCAGTTCTAACCCGAAGAGGAGGCCGAGGATGGCGGCACTGGCGATCGCCCCTTGCGACCAGATGAGGATACCGAGGACAATGCCTGCGAAGCCGCTGAGAAGCATCCAAAACCAGCCGCTATGAGGGCGCATCTGAAAGGCGAACACAATTTGCAGGGCACCTTTGAGGGCGATCGCCACACCTACCAGGAGCGCGATGATGATGGAACCGCTAATGGGTTGGCTGATGAGAGAAAACCCAGCGACGAAGTAGAGCAGGCTCGCCAGCAGCTTGAAGATGAAGCGACCTTCCTTGCGGGTCTGAATGGCGTAGATGAGGCGAGCCACACCACTCAATAGAAAGAACCAGGCGACGAGCAGGGTGGCGGCGATCGCTGCAACGTAAGGCTGTAGAATGGCGAGCAACCCGATCAGCATAATCAGGATGCCTAGGGCGATCGCCCAGCCTAACGCATTACGGATATCCTGCCCGAGATTTGGGTCTGTACTCATGATACTTACCTACCCTAACCTGAATGGTTGATGCGATTGTTGGGTGAGTTGGTTTGAAACGTTGATAAATCCTAGACAATGTGCATGAGAAATCAACGTTACCTAAGGCTCTTTTGTCAGTCTTTAATGAGCATATCGCACGGCAAAACATTATTCGTGTTGAGTGAATAACATGAATCTTAAATTATATTAAATCCGATCAGATAGCCGTGATACTGATATCACATCCGATTAAATAGCTATAAAGCCCAACTATAGCGCTACGCGCTCAGATAGAACCCAATCACTTGTTGAAAGTCCCGCGTCGCGGGGACTTTCAACAAGTGATTTATCCTAATCTCAATGCGTAATACTATATCAATTCTGGCCGCTGCACCGCAGCGGCCAGAATTGATAGTTGGGTTCTTCAACTGGATTTGATATTAAATCCTATTGTTTGCGCTCATTGCATAGAAAGGGATATAAAAGGCATTTGATTTTTTAATACTAAAGCCCCTAGTTTTAGATGGTTTAGGTAACTTCCAATCCACCCAAAATTAAGGGTTATTTAGCACTTATTTTGAACATCGAGCCCTTCACAGTTTGAAGAATAATGCTACTTCATGCTTGACTCGGTGTTTGCCTGACGGGATAGTAGGCGATCGTTGCTCCATCTTCGGCAACATTCGTGTTAAGCAATGCCAACGACGGTCAGCTCAAATGTAAGATCCTTGCCAGCGAGGGGATGGTTGCCATCAATGGTGACACCTTCATCTTTAACATCGACGACTCGCACGGGAAGCACACCATCAGGCGTTTTGAGCTGGAGCGTTTGCCCAACTTCGGGATTCAACCCTTCGGGAAATTGTTCGTGAGGAATCGTAGCGATCATGTCCTCACGTATATCGCCATAAGCTTCAGAACTGGGGATTTTTATCGTCTCAGTTGCTCCTTCATCCATTCTTTGGATGGCTGCGTCGAATCCAGGAATGACTTGACCCGAACCCACTTGAAACTCTAATGGATCTCTTCCTTCGGATGTATCAAAAATCGATCCATCATCTAATGATCCTTTATAGTGAACCTTGACCGTTTTTCCGGGTGCGACCATACCGCCTCCTCAATTGTCTTCTACGACTTCGTGTGCGTTGCAGTCTTAACCTAAACTGCAAGGGAGAATTCTGCAAGGATTAAATAAGTGTTAAGAAAAATAAAGGGTAAACGCTCTTTTGATTCGAATGATTTTGAGAGAGAAGGGCGATCGCGCGCTCCCATAAAAGAAATGTAGAAGAAAAAT
>JBCBSL010000451.1:0-4760 GCA_039819145.1 Cyanobacteria bacterium J06638_22 | reverse complement strand
CCACTTTGGGTCTGATAGGTGGATTGGGCAATGATAGTGCCGCTATGGAATTGGTTATGATACGGGCAGTTCGGGTTTGGGCATGGCTGTGCCCAGTCCTGCGCTTTTTTCATCCGTCAGTCCTCGAATCTCGCTATATCGATTCTTCAACAGGACTGACGGTTTTATCAAAGTATTAGCTGTCGAGCACCTAGTTGTTTGTCTGGATTGGATTAATTCAACCCAGACAAACAGCGCCCCTAGTACTGCGTATCCCACGCAGTACTGTTCAATCGTTTAAAGCACCAAGCTACTCTGGCGAAAACAACACGCCAGGTGGATGTCGCCAAGATAGTTGTGGCTGACCGAAACGAGAATGACTGTTAAGGTTCCTGCAAGTAGTTGAGCGAAGTGTAAGCCATGCCAACCCTTGCCAGAACTAAAGTTCAACAGTTCAACCGACCTATTGGCTAAGCCCTATGCTCAAACAACAGATCAGAGGTGGCTTAGAGATCGCCTCCGCGAAATGCCAGCACGAAGATTACGATCGGGCCAGAAATCATAATTAGTCCAACCAGGGTCAGCTGCGCGATAACTTCCCAATTTAGATTGGCGATAAAGTCCATTGTGATTTCTCCAAACGTGCGTAGGGCAAAGAATTGATTAGATATATAAGCTAGTTTTCATTTTACCTGCCTATGGGAATATGTTTATGAGTCAAGTTTACAAATCCTTATAGGACTGCATGCGATGGCAACGTGGCAATGTGTCAAGCAATGTGGGGCGTGCTGTCAGCTTGACCCAGGCGATCGCCCCGGCCTTGAAGACTACCTCTCCGAAGAGGAGTTAGCCCTCTACCTGAGCCTAGTTGGGCCAGATGGGTGGTGTATCCATTTTGACCCCGAACATCGCGAGTGCCGCATCTACCCCGATCGCCCCTCCTTTTGCCGGGTAGAAGCGGAGAGCTTCGGACGCATGTTTGGGATTCAGCCAGAAGAGCTCAACGATTTTGCGATCGAGTGCTGTCGGCAACAGATTGAGGGGGTGTATGGCGATCGCAGCCTAGAATTGATGCGCTTCAATCGAGCCGTCGGAATATGATGCAGTTGCAGTCGCCACGAGTCAATCTGCGCCATGCTCAACAATAAAGGGAGGGCAGTTTTCTGCCCTCCCTTCGACTTTAGATACGTGTAGTGAACTCAGAATGAAGCAGTCTAAGCAATCTGCGCCATTTTCACATCGCTAACGATGAGGAGTTCTTGCAACTCATCCGCATCCACAGTTTCGCGATCAATCAGCATTTGTGCGAGTTGGTCGAGAATTGCACGGTTTTCAACCAGGACGGTCTTGGCGCGGCGATAGGCCTGCTCAACCAAATTCCGTACCTCATCATCAATCGCCGCTGCGGTTTCATCCGAGAAGTCGCGCTCAGACATAATGTCACGGCCCAAGAACATATTGCCTTGCTGGCGACCGAGAGCCACCTGACCTAATCGTTCGCTCATGCCGAAACGCGTTACCATCTGCCGAGCAACCTGGGCGACCTGTTGCAGGTCGTTGGAGGCTCCAGTTGTCACCTCTTCTTCGCCATACACAATCTCTTCAGCAATACGCCCACCCAAGGCGACAGCCATTTGATTTTGCAGATAGGAGCGAGAATACAGCCCAGAATCCATCCGCTCCTCACTGGGGGTGAACCAGGTCAAACCACCTGCTCGACCCCGAGGGATGATGCTGATCTTCTGCACTGGGTCATAATCGGGCATCAGTGCACCCACCAGAGCATGTCCGGCTTCATGGAAGGCAACCAGTTCCTTCCGCTTCTCGCTCATGACGCGGTCTTTCTTCTCAGGGCCAGCCAGGACGCGATCGATCGCATCATTCACCTCATCCATCGAAATTTCGGTTAGGTTGCGGCGGGCGGCGAGAATAGCAGCTTCATTCAACAGGTTAGACAAATCGGCACCCGTGAAACCAGGCGTCCGACGGGCAATGCGGTCGAGATCCACATCTTTTGAGAGGGTCTTGCCACGGGCGTGGACATTAAGGATTTCGAGACGGCCTTGGTAATCTGGGCGATCGACCACCACTTGGCGATCGAATCGGCCAGGACGCAGCAAGGCGGCATCCAATACATCGGGACGGTTGGTGGCAGCAATGATGATGATGCCAGTGTTGCCCTCAAATCCATCCATTTCAGTCAGCAGTTGGTTCAGGGTTTGTTCCCGCTCGTCATTACCACCGCCTAGACCCGCACCACGCTGACGACCTACGGCATCAATCTCATCAATAAAGACGATGCAAGGCGCGTTGGATTTGGCTTGCTCGAATAGGTCACGTACCCGGGAGGCACCCACCCCAACAAACATTTCCACAAATTCTGAACCCGAGATGGAGAAGAAGGGTACGCCTGCCTCACCCGCGACAGCTCGGGCAAGCAACGTCTTACCCGTTCCCGGAGGCCCAACCAGCAGCACCCCTTTGGGAATCTTCGCGCCGACCGCAGTAAACCGCTCAGCGTTCTTCAGGAAGTCAACAACCTCGGTGAGTTCTAACTTAGCTTGTTCAATGCCGGCCACATCCGAGAAAGTAACCTGCGTTTGGGGTTCCATCTGTACCCGCGCCTTAGACTTACCGAAGTTCATCGCTTGGTTGCCAGGTCCCGATTGGGCGCGACGCAGAATGAAGAACAGGACGGCAATGAGTAAGAAGGGAATGATGAGTGTACTCAAAACCCTTGCCAGCACATTGTCTTCGGTTTGTGGTGCGACAATGATGTCGACATTGTTGTCGTTCAGGATGTCGAGCAGTTCCGGGTCATTGAACAAGTTAACCGTGGCACGGTCACCATCTTGCGTGGTGGCGATCGCACGGCTGCGATCGGAACTGATCGTGACTTTCTCGACGTTTTGCTGCTCTACCTCTTCGATGAACTGGCTGTAGCGCCAGGAGCGAACATCTTCAGAAGGCCGATCGAGCAACGCCGTTGCCAGGAAGACAACGACCACAATTAAGAGAGCATAAAGCCCAGCATTTCTCCAACGTTTATTCACCGAGGTATCTCCTACTGAGAACTGAGGGGTAGTTGAGGGTTAGTGAGAAGTGCCTCTCATCAACTCACATGCCCCACCTAATATAAAAATCTCTGATTTTATTCACCTGAGAAGAGTGCTACAGACGAGCTGCTGCAAACTGCATCTCCCCTAAAAAGGGCATTAAGGTAATCCAGAGGTTTTTCAAAGCGTTTCCTATTGTTAACTTATATTAAACCATCTTTCATAATTCCGGCGATCGCCTTCCTATTCTAGGTGTTTCGACTCATTCGTTGGGTAAGCCCCATGGAGTCGGCAAACGTCCTAGTCAAGTAGTGGCCAATAGTACTTGCATTAAACACAAATTATAGATCGTTGGATTGCCGAGTGTGGAAGCCGCAGTGGGGCGATCGCCATCTTCCCAATCGCCCTTCCCCAAATACTGGGTTGCATAGGACCGCTGGATGCCACTATATGAGGATTGCAGAATCCAAGGATGATGCTTTTTAAGAAAGGGAGTGATAGGCTCCTCCGCAGCAAGATTTATCCCTTCAATGGCAAGGTCAATGTGTGAAAGGTCGTCTAGTCTTCGGGGGGAGCCACCAGTTGAAACGAACCATCCGGGTTTTCTAAAACTTGACCGCCAAGATTCACAATCTCCTCCAGCGCCAGCTGACGGGTGAAATCATCGGGTGCCGTTCGTAACACCGTCGCCCAGGAGGTGAACTGTGCATTTTTGCTATCGGGGTTTTGCGCCAGAAATTCTGCCGTTTGCCGAGAGTTTTCGGCCAGTCGATCCCGGTTGGGCAAATTTGAAACAGCAGCCCATTCTGCCGCCGTATTAAAAGATTCCTGCGCGGCTTCCGAATCGCCTAAAAACAGCAACTCTTCAATGCCCTTTTGCCGCCACACATGGGGAGCCTCGGTTGGTGCCGTTGGTGTCATTTGCGTTAGCCCCTTTTCGAGCAGCCCCACTGCTCTCTCGGGCATCCCTGCATACAGGCTGACGCTGTGGGACAGGAAGATGTACGACAGAAAGAAGTAGGGGTCTTTCTCGACAATGACCTCGAAATATTCGGGGCTGAGGCGGTAGTCGGTGCGCGATCGTGCCTCAGCATCTCCGAAATACTGCAAAAACTGAAGAAACGCCCAATTGGCTACCAGGTTGCGAAATCCAAAGGAGGGTGCGTTTTCCAATAGGTCGAGCTGTACCTGATCCGCGACCAAGTCGCGACGGATGACTTCGATAGGCAGATCTTGGCCCCGCGTCTTGAGTCGCTGAAGTTGAGGATATTGCAAAAGGGCGATCGCCCCGACGCACCCGACGATACAGGCAACGGTACTCAGGATTTGTCGCCATTCCAAGGCACCTATGTTTGATTTTCTCTTCCGTTTTTCCATAGCTATATAGCCCGTGTCATGTGTAATGCAGCAAATCCTATGCCAGAGATGCCCGTCGGTATGAATTCTGTATGAAGGACGGCGTCTTCCCTACTTTCCTTATTACCCAATTTTGGGGAATTGGATGCAACTTCTAAGTCGGTATGTGTAATTAAACCCAGATCCTAAAAACCTGTACCACGCGCGCTGCGGACGATACAGGTTTTTAGGATCTGGGTTTTCATCATACTGATATCAAATCCGGTTAAACAGCCGTAAAACCTAACTATCGTTTGCGCCCGCTGCATTGCAGCGGGCGCAAACGATAGTTGGGTTCTTCAACCGGATTTGATATGAGCTACTGAGGGA
>JBCBSL010000450.1:0-4765 GCA_039819145.1 Cyanobacteria bacterium J06638_22 | reverse complement strand
CCTGCGCTTGGGCAAAGGCTTTTGACGAACCGATGAGCGAGTTTCCGCTGACGCCGCTTTCGGTGATTGAGGGAAGCATTCCAGATGGGTTGCGGGGGACGCTGTACCAGAATGGTCCCGGTCGGTTGGAGCGGGGTGGCGATCGCATGGGGCATTGGTTCGACGGCGATGGGGCGGTGCTAGCGGTGCATTTTGCGGAGGGTGCGGCGCGGGCAACCTATCGCTTTGTGCAGACGGCGGGCTATCGTGCAGAGGCGGAAGCGGGTCGTCTCATTTTCGGCAACTATGGCACGGTGCCTGCGGGGCCGCTCTGGCAGCGTTTTGGCAAATCGCCTAAGAATGTGGCCAATACCTCGGTGATGCAATTGGGCGATCGCCTCCTGACCCTGTGGGAAGCGGGGGAACCCTACGGGCTGGATTTGGAAACCCTAGAAACATTGGGAACGGCTCCGTTGGATCAGCTGGCGGGATTGCCCTACTCGGCACATCCCAAGCGCGATCCGCTATCTGGAGAGGTTTACAACTTCGGCGTCACCTTCGGAGCGAGCACGACCTTGCAAGTGTATCGGAGCGATCGCCAGGGCAAGCTCCTTCGCCGTGCGCGTTTCCCACTTCCGGGAACGCCGCTGATTCATGATTTTGTGCTGGCAGGGCGCTATCTCGTTTTCCTGATTCCCCCCGTGCGCATTTCGACCTTACCGCTATTGCTCAACCTCAAAAGTGCCAGTGATGCGATGTCCTGGTTGCCCCAGGAGGGGACCCAAATTCTGGTACTCGATCGGGAAACCCTGGAATTGGTCGGACAGGGCGTGGCAGACCCTTGGTATCAGTGGCACTTTGGCAATGGGGTGGAGGATGCGGATGGCCGTTTGCGCATCACACTAGTGAGCTATCCTGATTTCTCTACGAACCAATATCTCAAGGAAGTGCCGACGGGGCGGGTGCAGACGACTGCAAAGGGGACGCTGTGGGAGGTTTGCATTGCCCCGCAGTCTGGAACGGTTTTGGACATGCAGCTGTTGGTGGAGCGAGCCTGCGAGTTTCCGACCGTGGCTGCAACGGATGTCGGGGTGGCGCAGCACTCCACCTATCTGGCTGTGCATCAGCCAGGGCAAATGGAAAAGGGCGAAATTTTTGAAGCGATCGCCCACTTCCACCATCCCACTGAGACATTGACGGTGGCTGACTGTGGTTCCTCACGCTATCCCTCCGAGCCGCTGTTTGTACCCTATCCCGACGACCCAGAGAATGGCTGGCTCCTGACCGTAGTCTTTGATGGGGTGAGCGATCGCAGCGAGGTGTGGATTTATGAACGCGACCATTTGGCGGATGGCCCCTGCTGTCGGCTGGCACTACCCAACCCTGTTGCCCTTGGTTTCCACGGCACTTGGAGTGCGACCTGAGATCCGTTCCTGCCGCTGTCGTAGATACCTTGCGGAAAATTCTTCTGAGATTCTGAACCAGGCGTTTGCTATGCAACGAAATGGGATATTCTGTCTGAGCTAGACTGGCACCAGTTTGTAAGGATTCATTCATGACATCAGTGCTTACTCAAGCAGAGCCAAAGCTGTTGGCGCTCGACTTTGATGGCGTGCTGTGCGATGGCATGGCGGAATATTTTGAAACCGCCTGGCGCGCCTATTGCGTTATTTGGCAGCCCGACGATACGACGCTGCCGATGGATCTGAAGGCCAGCTTTGCACGGCTGCGACCGCTGGTGGAGACGGGCTGGGAAATGCCCCTGGTGATGCGATCGCTCGTTCTTGGCATTCCTGAAGCAGAGGCGATCGCCGACTGGGGTGGTATGGTTCAGCATTTAGTGGAAAAAGAGAAACTGAACCCCGGGGACCTGGGGGAAGCGGTTGATGGAACGCGCGATCGCTGGATTGCCAGCGACCCAGAGAGCTGGTTGGCACTGCAACGGTTTTACCCAGGGGTGATCGATCGCCTCGCCGAAATTTTGCAGACCGAGATCACAACCTACATCGTCAGCACGAAGGAAGGGCGTTTTATTCGCCAATTGCTGCACCAGGCGGGGATCGAGTTTCCTGCCGAGCGGGTGATTGGCAAAGAAATCAAACAGCCCAAATCCCAAACCTTACGTGATCTGCGCGATCGCCACCTGCCCAGCTCCGACGCTTCCGTCTGGTTTGTAGAAGATCGGCTCAAAACGCTGCAAAAGGTGAAGCAGGAAGCTGACCTATCGACCGTGCACTTATTTCTGGCCAATTGGGGATACAACATGTCGCGCGATCGCCAATCCATCCGCGAGGACGACCGCATCCGCCTCCTCTCGCTGAATCAGTTTGCGCAACCGTTTTCCCACTGGCTCCCGTAATCTGCCGTTTACAGTCTTACGCATTGAGATTAGAACCAAATCATTTTTTGAAAGCCCCTCGCTACGGGGCTTTCAAAAAATGATTTGGTTCTACCTGAGCGCGTAGCGCTATATCACTTACCCTAGCCATCCTAGAACCGTAGCCATTAAAATTCGACGAATAGAATCGCGTCATTCCCGTTGTTATGGGATTCCATAGACGGCGTCTCAGACATTCGGTTCAGCCTTTCTGGGTTCCTGCGAAAACGAAAATGATATCCAATCCGATTAAACAGCCGTAAAACCCAACTACTGGTTGCGCCCGCTGCAGTGTAGCGGGCGCAACCAATAGTTGGGTTTCTTCAACCAGATTTGCTATGACAAGCGACTACGGCTACATGGGCGCTACTAGCTGTACTGTCTGCTTGATTGCGCTTCTGTTTCTAGGTTGAATAACATCCGCATTGTTTCCATTGCCCGTTGCCGTGCTTCGATGTCTTGCTGTGCCCGCAGTTGCACCATTGGGTCATGCAAGATTTTGTTGACGATGCCTTTTGTGAGCGCTTCGATGGTGGCCTGATGTTTGTCGCCAAACTCAGATCCCAGTCGGGAGAGGGCTTTTTCGAGTTCTTGGGCGCGAATGGTTTCGGCCTTGTCGAGCAAGCAGCGAATGGTGCTGACGGTTTCGAGCGATCGCCACCATTGCAAAAAGGCTTCTACCTCTTCCTCCAGCAGCTCTTCGGCTTCCATTGCCAGCTTGCGACGACTTTCCTGGTTTTGCGCCACCACGGCTTTTAGGTCATCGACGTTGAAGGCATGAACATGGCCCATTTCATTCACATCCGCGTCTACGTTCCGAGGAACCGAGATGTCGAACAACATCAGCGATCGCTCGACAGAGAGCATGGAATCCAGCTTTGCTCGGTTGAGCAGGGGCTGGGTTGCCGCCGTGCTCGTAAACACCACATCGGAGACGGGTAGCACATCAACCATGGCATCCATCGTATGGAGAACCAGGTTAGCCTCTGGAAACTGCTTGGCCAGATCCTGTGCCCCTGTCAGTGATCGATTAATGATCGTGATCTGATTGGCCCCCTTCGAAAGCAGATGTTGCACGAGCAACCGTGCCATTTTCCCAGCTCCCAGGATGGCGATTGCCTGGTCGGACAAATTCCCAGCTTTCAGGCAGGCCAATTCCACTGCGGCAGAGCTAATGGAAACAGCTCCTGTCCCAATGTTGGTCTCGGTACGAACCCGCTTCCCAGACGTAATGGCACTCTTAAATAGTTGATTGAGAGTGCGACCAATGCCCTTGCATTGTTGCCCCAATTTATGGGTGTGCTTCACCTGCGCCAGAATTTGCCCTTCTCCGAGAACCAAGCTATCTAATCCCGCCGCGACCCGCATCAAATGCATCACAGCATCTTGATGTAGCAAGACAAACAGGTGCTGACGCAGGGCATGGAGTGGCAACTTGCTGTGTTCACTCAGAAATTGACAGACCTCACGAATACCCTGATCGGTTTCCTCGGCAACAACATAGATTTCCAATCGGTTACAGGTACTCAAAATGCCCGTCTCTTCAATATGGGGATAGCTGCAGAGATCGGCGATCGCCCCTTCCATCTGTGGCGAAGGGATGCTCAGCTTTTCCCGTACCTCCACGGGAGCGGTTTTGTGGCTCAGCCCAACAACAGCAATATTCATTCGTCCTCCCAAAAGTTAGTTTCTCATCAAGGTCATCGGAGCCAGCCATCGAGTCTCACGGTTGTCCTTAGCCATCAGCCTTGGAACCGTCAACCCCGACAAATGCTCCGAAACGGTATAAAAGCGTTATTAATTCAGAAGCTCAATTCTTAGCGGATTGTTGACTCATCAGAAAGTTTATCAAGGGACGCTGTCCAAGCAAGCCAGAAATGCTGATTCTACAAGGCA
Source organism: Cyanobacteria bacterium J06638_22 (assembly GCA_039819145.1). GTDB lineage: Bacteria > Cyanobacteriota > Cyanobacteriia > Elainellales > Elainellaceae > Vacuolonema. Next base: position 513 of record JBCBSL010000450.1, on the reverse strand, counting down.
TTTGACCATAAACTTTTGTAACCACAACCCCAAGAACGCACATTATCTTGGCAGAAACCACTCAGGTTTCTTACGTTTTGTGAGAAAAACACGGCGAGTTTGTAACGTATTTCGATTGACTCTCAGAGCGAAAATTCAGAGGCGATCGCCAGGATCATCCAAGAACAAATCATTCAGAGGACAGAGAAGATTCTAAGCTTGCTTTACAAAACGAAATAAGTCGTTTAAGATACTTAACACGGGTGAAAACCCTAATTCATAGTGATTCGTTTGAATCATCCTGTTGTTAAAGCACTTATTGGACATATGACTACTACCTTACAGCGGCGTGAAAGCGCCAACCTGTGGGAGCAGTTCTGCCAGTGGATCACAAGCACCGACAACCGCCTTTACATTGGCTGGTTCGGCGTTCTGATGATTCCTACTTTGCTGACTGCGACCATCTGCTACATCATCGCCTTCGTTGCAGCTCCTCCCGTCGACATCGACGGTATCCGTGAGCCTGTTGCAGGT
>JBCBSL010000449.1:0-4791 GCA_039819145.1 Cyanobacteria bacterium J06638_22 | reverse complement strand
ATAACTTTCTCTGCAAAAGGACAACAATTGTTTCCCAAGACAATCTTTTCATCCGTTTCTTCAATAATGTAAAAGTCGCCTTGGATCCGGTGCTTGAGGTCAACTAATACTTGAGCCACCTGTTCGCGGGAGAGATTAGAAACCTTCAAGGCAGATTTATAGCTGTGGTCGATTTGCCTACCCATGTTTTGACCCACAACGCTGATAAACCCGGAGGCTTCTTCTAGCCCGACCAGGTTTTGCAGGGTTCCGGATAGCTCACGAATGAGTGTACGGAGAAAACCATCGCGTTCCAACGACAATGAAAGGTCTTGAATGGATGTTGAGGAAGAATCCGTTGACACCATAAATACTCTCCGCAGAATCGACAAAACCTGTTTGAGAGGCTTAATAATTCTAGAATGCCCATGATGCTTTGGTTCCGCACACCGATCTATCTCAATTCCATCACTCGCCCCGGCAACCTATCTTGGGATTGATTCTGCATCGACAATTTCTGCATCGACAATTTCTGCATTGCTAATTGAGGGAATGATTTTTTCTGAGAAGGTCGTGGTGCGACCCTTCTCAGAAAAAATCATCCTTGGATTCTGCAACCCCACAATTTCAGACACCCTATGAATATCGCAGATAGCAAGCCGATGCGTCATCGTTCATCCTCTTTGCAAGAATTTGAAGCTTTTCCTAGCATGCGGAGATTACCATAAGCCCTCGCTATGGGGAGTACAAGAAATTCTGTCTTCCCTGGAGCTGTGATCAACAACTGCTGTTCTTCCCACTCTGCCTAACTTTCTGCGGTATCCATTATTTGGACAATTCTGAAGATTTTGATGGCAAAGCGTCTTCTGGCTTCCATCACTCCATAGAATAAACACAGGGATTAGACTATTAGAATTTCAATCCTCTAAATCAATCCTCCGAAGACGGATCCGTCTCACAAGGTTTTGTGCCCGTCACGTAACGTCCACGCAAACAGGGAGTACAAACAGACATGCCCGCTGCCGTTGGGGTAATTCAAACGCTCGGATTTCCCGGAATCCTTGCCGCTGCCGATGCCATGGTCAAATCAGGTCGCGTGACGCTGGTTTATTTTGGGCTGGCGGAACGGAGCCAGTTTCTGGTCGCTGTGCGGGGAACCACGTCAGAAGTTCGGCCTGCGGTGGATGCAGGGCTCGAGGCGGCTGGCCAAGTCTATGGTGCAGAAATCATCGATTACTGGATCATCCCTAATCCGCCTGAGAATTTGGAGGCCACCTTACCCATCAATTACACTGCCGAGGTGGAACAGTTTATGTAGCAGTTGTCTACGCAATGCAGCGCATGCTTTTTAGCCCTTTTTGGTCAACAACAAAGAACCAGCATGGCGGCGGCTCTTGCGACCCTGTTACTTATATTTATTGATTGACTATTAATTGGCTCAACTGATTGACCAACACTCAGCTTTTCTATTTAGGAGACAAACATGCCTATCGCAGTCGGAGCACTTGAGACAAAAGGTTTCCCAGCCGTTATGGCGGCTGCCGATGCCATGGTCAAAGCAGGGCGGGTGACCCTGGTTGGCTACATTCGTGCCGGAAGTGCCCGGTTTACTGTCATGATTCGGGGTGATGTGTCGGAAGTGAAGCAGGCCATGGATGCTGGCATTGAAGCAGCACAAAATACTCCAGGCGGCACCCTCGAAACGTGGGTGATCATTCCCCGACCTCACGAGAATGTGGAGGTGGTGCTCCCCATCGCCATCGGCGAAAATGTTGAGCGCTTCTTCGCCTCCACGGATGGTCGCAGCTTACCTGGGAACGGAGCGATCGCCAGACAATAACCCTCATCTAATCTCTCAAGAAACCGATCGGCGACTTCTCTGCAATCATCAGGTTCGTTTCTCCAAATTCAAACAAGAAGTCGCAGATCCCCTAACGTGGAGATCTGCGACTTCCCGTTTAGACTCAGTTTTTTCAGCAGCGCTAACGCGAGTCGTCACGGAACTGAACGATGGGCGATCGCCAACATCACGATCGGGATCAACCGCTTTACTAAAGACTGCGTTGAAAATCAATTCCAAACGCTAAACGAGAGGTCGGCAAAGCCCAACCTCTCGTTTAGCTTTATTTTGCGAATACTAATATCAAATCCGATTGAAGAACCCAACTATCGTTTGGGCCCGCTGCGTTGCAGTGGGCCCAAACGATAGTTGGGTTTTACGGCTATTTAACTGGACTTGATATTAGAAAAGAACCAGACACAGGAGGGAGAGAATGATGCCGATGCTGTAGAACCAGCCAACAACGCTCGTCTCATTCCAGCCGCTCAGCTCCAGATGATGATGAAACGGAGCCATTTTGAACAGGCGCTTGCCAATGCCGTGCTCATTTTTGGTGGCTTTGTAGTAGCCCACCTGAAAGATGACCGACAGCGCTTCCACAAAGAAGATGCCACTCAGAATCAACAGAGCAAGTAAAGATTGGCTGAGAATCGCCACCGCCGCCAATGCGCCGCCCAGCGCGAGCGATCCCAGGTTGCCCATGAATACACGGGCAGGGTTGCGGTTGTGGGAGACGAATCCCAAGTAGCTCCCTGCCATTGCCGCAGAGAAGACCATCAAGTCAGGATGATTCGGGGCAATCACCGCACCCAGAGCGAGGAGGGCGATCGCGCCCGTTCCTCCAGCCAACCCATCCAGCCCATCGGTCAGGTTCGCTGCATTACTTTCGGCGACCAGAGCAAACCAGGCGATGGGGAAAAACAAAAATCCTAACGGGAGAACGAGGCCAAAGGGTAGGACTAATTGCGTGACCTCTCCATCGAACTGCCACAACACCCAGAGACAAAACAACGCGCCAAAGCCTATTTGCAGCAGCAACTTCTGGCGCGGCGTAATGCCTTTGTTTGAGCGGCGATTAAGAATCTGCCAATCATCGATCCAGCCGATGAAGGCATAGGCAGCGGTCATCAAGCTGACGGCAATCACGGCGCTCGAAAAGCCTGAAAGAAAAAGAGCGATCGCGATCCCTACCGGAACCACAAAGACACCACCCATCGTTGGCGTGCCCGCTTTCTTCAGATGCGCTTGGGGGCCATCTTCTCGAATCACCTGACCCGCCTTCAACCGTTGCAGGACAGGAACAGCCCACAGCCCAAGCAGCCAGGTGGCGATCGCCGCCACCACAAAGGGAAGAGTCAAGCTGCCGATCTGCCAAGACGCACGCCCCGCTAGCCAATCAAGGCTAGATGCCAGAAACGTTAGCGCGGTCGCCAACGTCCAAAACAGAAACGATCCGGTTACTCTCGTCACACCGCGAGAGCCAAACTTTGCATCCACAGGGTCTCACCCCACTCACTGCACTCACTCACACACTAAACGTAATCTCGCTTCCAGATATGTCCGCTATGAGACTACAGAATCAAACCACAATCGTTAACGGTTCAAATTTACGATGATTTGCACCATATTCGGCAAGTTTTTTGTGATACACCCAGTATTTATTCCTAGCACCATTGTAGGCCGAAACACTAGACAGGCAGGGCGATCGCGCCATTGACATGATATTTTCCCCGCCTGTCTCATAAGAAATCTCCTTAAAAATTAAGGGCAATTATCAGGAAACAAGGACAAACTCCTGGCTGCAAACGCCCTTATTCTTCCATATCCAGCTCTTCATCATCGTCATCTTCATAATCGCTGTTGTCGGAACCCATCAGCGCAACAATTTCCTCTTCTTCCTTCTCATCAGAGGATTCACTGGTGTCTCGGGCAATTAGGCGACCGGTTCCCTCCAGCCAATCCAGAATCGAAGCATCTCGCTGCAACGGAATCGGGTCCGCAGGGTCTTTGCGATCTTTTTCGCGTAATGCTCGGTTTTGCATAATGTTCAATCGCCTCAGTCAGTTGTCAGGTTTACTTCAAAGAAATTTGCTGGATCAACGCCACTTTTTTGGGCGGGTTTCCTCCGTTTGGGGAAGGCTTTTCTAGGTTCAAGGCCGATGTCATCTGTTTGCGGATCCATCTTCCCTAGTCATCCCCATTATGGGAAGTACACCACATTCACCGAATCCAACGATGAGCTTAAGCCTACAGCTTCAGGGACTTGGAAAATGGGGCAATGCCGTTAGCACCGAGACCACTAGCCCTCAATTATTAAATCAGCTTCCTATTCTCGCATTCCTACCACTCAAACGGTAACCTAAGTCGCTACAGTTTCCAGAAGGGCGTTGAAAACCCCAGCACTTAAAGTCCCGTCAGCAGAGTCTTTTCATGTGACGACAGATCTCATTTGAACACTAAGGCTAGCGTATTTTTTAGGAAGGAATCAATAATTTTGTCTAGATGCAGTTGCAAACAACCACAAGGACAAGTGTGGGTTTTCCAGATTGGGCAGGATGAATGCCGTCCAGCCAACGATGGAACCTCCGACAATGGAAACGAGCCTTAAAACCCAGCTTTAACTATACATATATATAGTGAGGGATAGTGATGGTGACGTTGGGGCGCTGCACCTACTCCTATAACGAGCCATTTGAGGGAGCTATCCGGATGATTCGCAAAGTTGAGCTGCTAGAAGCGATCGCAGGCCGAAATCGGGGGATTATAGCCACCCAGACCGAGCAGACGGCTGTCCTATCGGCCATTGCCCGACTCGAAGATGAAAACCCCAATCCCCGACCGTTTGAGGTCAAAGAAACCCTAAACGGGAATTGGCGACTGCTCTATACCAGCAGTGAGGAATTATTGCGCATCGATCGCTTTCCCCTGCTCAAACTCGGCCAAATCCACTGATAGATTTGGCCGAGTTTGAG
>JBCBSL010000448.1:0-4793 GCA_039819145.1 Cyanobacteria bacterium J06638_22 | reverse complement strand
CAAAACAAAGCAGGACAACACGATCAACAACCAGGCCGCTCCAAAAATGATGCTCATAGTCTTCCTCCAAGAATAAGACCCATAGCCGTGAGTAACAGGCGATACCCCAAAACCAATGACAAAGGCGGCGCCCACATCGAGAGCGAAATCGTGAGGACAGCAGGCAGCACCAACACGAACGCTACGGGAATCCACAGCGCAGGTTGCATAGCCAGGAGCCAATCTGCAATCATGCGGAGAAGCGTGGCTCCAGCAATCCAGGCGATCGCCTCCAACAAGATGGGCAAATCGCCGACGGGAAGCCCCACCCACTGACGAATGCGCTGCCAGCCATGGGGATAGCGGAGAGCCGATCGACGGGGCCAGCTCCGTCGACGCGATCGACGCGTTGACCTGAGGGGATGTCTACTGTCCATTAACTATTTCCGAATTAGTACAATTGTACTTAATGCAAGTGTACTATAAAATCCCACTCGCACAAGTACATTCGATTGAAAAGATATGTGAACCTACGGAGGCAGTAGACTGAGAAAGTTCTTTGTGCGTTGAGACGAAAGACCTGTGACCATGAAAGCGGGCAAGCAACCGGGCGATCGCCTCTGGCATCGCCCTGCGCTGATCCAGTCGCTCACCCCTTACTTATTTCTCGCCCCCGCCCTGCTCATCCTAGGGCTGACGGTGTTTTATCCAGCGGTGCGGGCATTTCTCCTCAGCTTTACCCGCTACGAGTTCGATATCACGCAACCCCCCATTTGGGTCGGGTTAGACAATTTTCAGCGGTTACTAACGGATGATGTCTTTTGGATCACCCTAGGCAATACCCTGCTGTATCTGGTGTGCGTGGTACCGCTGTTGGTCGTCTTACCGCTACTTCTAGCCATCTTGGTCAATCGCACTTTACCGGGCATCCATTGGTTTCGGGCAGCATATTACACCCCCGTCATCATCTCAATGGTAGTCGCGGGTATCGCCTGGAACTGGCTTTATACAGAAAACGGCCTGTTCAACCAGTTTTTGAGCTGGTTAGCCACAGGGATGCTGGATTGGCTACCCGCAACCGATCGGCTGATGCCTCTGTTCACTTGGTTAGTAGTCTTGCAGGAAGGAATTCCCTGGTTAACCAGCCCCGGCTTGGCACTGTTCAGCGTTATGGCCGTTACGGTGTGGAAAGGGTTGGGGTATTACATGGTGATTTATCTGGCGGGATTGCAGGCCATTCCCAAAGACCTCTACGAAGCGGCAGCGATCGATGGGTCGGATGGCTGGCAAAAGCACTGGGACATCACCATACCGCTGATGCGACCATACTTACTGCTGGTCGGGGTGATTTCGGCGATCGCCGCCACCAAGGTCTTCGAGGAAGTTTTCGTGATGACCCAGGGCGGCCCCCGCAACAGCTCCAAAACCATCGTTTACTACGTCTACGAAGAAGCCTTCGAGAATCTTGAAATCAGCTATGCCTGCACGATTGGCCTAGTGCTGTTTCTCATTATTTTGGCGCTTTCCATCCTGCGGCTAACCCTAGGCGGTCAGTCCAAATCACTGGTGTGACAGCGTTGGTTATCAAGTGGTCATCAATTCGTCATAGCGGACGATCGCAATACAACCCACCAATCTAGGGCGGTGGGAGTTCGCCCAGGATCGTGAAGCGGATATGGTTAATCGCGAGGTCACCAATTGACACTTCCAGATCGGCATTGGGGGTGGAAAGGGTTTCGAAGCTAATGTCCTTCGCCATTTCGGCATGCCACCAGGGTAAACCCATGAAGAAGCGCGTGGGGTATGGCCCACCTTCGGTGACATCGTCAACGTTCGATTCCATCGGTAGCCAACCTACGCCGGGGATATAGAACTCGATCCAGACATGGTTGTAGTCCGGTTCCAGGGGGACGTACCGGCGATCGGCAAAGGGTGGGCATTTATAGCGGCCTACGGTACGACAGGCAATGCCATTCAACCGTGCCAGCGCCAGTAGCACCCCAACATACTCGCCACAGGAACCAACGCCCCGCTCCCACACCACATCGGGCGCATCAATCGCGGTCGTGAGTCCATAGGACAGGCGATCATAGACCGTATTACGGATTTTGAGGAGCTTCCTTAGCAGGTTGGTTTCGGTGCCGATCGCCTCCCGTGCCACTTGTTGAATCAACGGCGTATCCATTGCCAGATCATCATCATCTACCAGATAGCAAGACTGGTAGTCCAACGGCAGCGCTGGGACGCGATACACGTCATCATAGGTGTACTGGTATTTGATCCCCCGCACTTCGAGCAATGCGTTCCATCCAAAGAGATAGCGATCGCCCGTTTTCAAGTGGTCGAAACGAAAGACCGCGACGCGCTGGCCATCGTGAACTTCTTCCGTGAAAGGCATCCCCACGGGTTCCACCGCGCGTAACGTCTGGCGATCGGTTTCTGCGGGCAGCGCAATACGCCACTCTAGATTTTGCAAATCCACATCCTCTAGGGGCGCAATTTCCTCGACGTAGGTCATCTCCAGCAAAAACCCATTAGAAAGCGTTAGCTTACGCTCCGGGTCGTAGCGGAAATGGAGTGGGTGCAGAAAGGTGCGATCGCGCAGGGTCAGCTCATAGGGCGAATCCAGGTTGTTGGGGTTATCGCGGATGTAGGGTTCCTCGTTGGAATAGGCCACATACAGCGTGCCATGAACCGGATGAAAGGCCAGCCCTGTCGGCTCTTTGAATGGGGTAAGAATACTGAATTGCAGCTCGCCAGTGGCACGATCGATGCAGTAAACCGTTTGTTCAAGGCGATCGCATACCCACAGCTCTTCCCCTTGTACCGTCAAGCTTTCAGCTCCTACACCCGGTGCCGAAAAGCGCGTAATCTCCCGGCGTGTCGCCGCATCAAAAATCAGAATGTAACCAGAACGCTGGCAGGTGACATACACCGTGGACTGCCAGACCGCAATCCCCTCCGCTGGATAGGGCAGCGTTGCAAACAACTGGAGATCATTCAAATCGTGGATGGGACAGCAGTAGATCTCGTGATCTCGTGTCAGCCAAAGGGTATCGCCTGCGATCGCCAACCCCGTTACATTCAGAAACCGATCACCCTGGTGGGCATTCAGAATCGTGACACTATCGGTTTCGGGGTCAATTTTGAAGAGATACCCCTGGATGGGATCCGCTGCCAACACAAGATTTTCCCAAAAACAAATGCCATGCAACGCTTTCGCGATAATCGGGCGCACAATCCGGTGCTTACGACTCAAGGCAGGCAATACCGATGGCGCAAGATCGTCAGGAGAGGCAGAAGATGCAGGTTCCAGCAGCATGGTTTACGGTTGGGGGAAGAAATGGATAGCACCCGAGGCAAGCAATAAGCCAGCGAAATCGATGCCTGGCCACACCTTAAGGCATCACCGATGAAGCATTCGCCATCCCGCCGGCGCGTGGGAAAATTCGCCAGAATAATGCACCAGGAGCCGAGTGAAGAAGATGACTTGGTTTAGGCGGCCTGGCACTCATCATAGACAAAAATCGTGACCAAAAAAGGTTCCCATGATCGGGTTTTAGTTCAGCGCCGTTCTATTCAGCTTCATCCTGGCTGGACTCAATGCGATAATGCTGCGCCACGTAGTAGAAGAATCGGTAATAGTCGTCGAAGCGATCGCTGGGCGATCGCCCTTCCCAGTAATACAACACCCCATCTTGCGACAGTCGTAGAGTCATCACACTCATATCCGCCCCAATTTCCACCTCCAGTTGAGCGGGCATACCCTGCTCAGTCAAAAAGTTAGGCGACAGGGGCAAAGCATCAGGAATAGCGCCATTCCCGTTTGCCAGCACCGATGCTTCACTGGCCCATCCAGTCATCTGTACCGCCTCAAAATTCGGGTCAGAAAAGGCTTGACCATGGCGTTCATCGCTCACTGGAGCAGCAATCCAGGTGTCGGGATAGGGAAAAACAAAGTCATAGCGGGGATTTTCATAGTGCGCCCAGTCAGATGGCATGAGCCGATCTCCTGCACACCCAAGCAAGCCTCCTAAACTCATTCCCACCATGCAATACAGCCATTTCCTACCAAGGATTTGGCCAAGCCTCAGACCAAGACCCTGAGCAGGCCAACGGCCAGTCTGGAGCCGACAGACACTCTCCTTGTTAGCCTCAACGTCTTTTGTAAAGAAAGATGAATTGCTTGGCGTCATGCTGTTTTAGCTGCTAACTTAATCAAAACATACCTGGGTATTCACTACGCGTAATCACTAATCATGGAAAGCCAACAGAAAAAGGTCACACTCTATCTCCCTAACGAGTTGCACCGCCAGCTCAAAATTAAGTCGGCAATCGAAGCAGAGCCGATGTCAACATTGGCGGAGCGTGCCCTTTCGTTCTACATCAATCATGCAGAGGTAGTGGATGCTCATGAAGGCCATGGGCAAGTTCATCGAGTTTATAACTGCCCCGGTTGTGAAGGTTCCTATGTGCTTCGAGATGGTGAGCTGATGGCGCTAGCGTCAGATTCTGCCGTTCTTGAAGACAGTGAAGATTTGTCGATGCCCCTCCCCAGTCAGCCCGTTGATGCGGATTTGACCGGAGAGCAAGAGCTGGTTCCTTGCTAGGTTTGGCTATTTGAAGCCTGCACGTGTGGATTATGCGATGTGGGTTCCGTTGAATCATTCTCTATGAACGCCTACAAAGGGGTTCCCGTTGTTTTTCAAGCTAGGTCAGCGACTATGAAAGAAGAGCTAAATGTTCTTATTCAAGCTCAATATCCTCTGATCTACCTTGTAACCTCTGAGGAGGAGCGGTCGGAGCAGGCGATT
>JBCBSL010000447.1:0-4794 GCA_039819145.1 Cyanobacteria bacterium J06638_22 | reverse complement strand
TGGGGGGATGCGATCGCCATCCATTGCTCAGTGGCCGTGCCTGATTCTAGAACATTAGTACAAAAGTCTGGTCTAAGCGAACACTGCTCACGGCGTCGTTGATTGCTCTGGGAAATCGGACGTCTTGTAAAACTTATTGTGAAGTTGGTTACGGTTCGCGATCGCCAAATTCTGCAAAATACGGGGGCAATGCGTTGACGCCGATTGCGAAACGCTTATTGCTGGGCGCAGTTGAGTTGTTATCTCCTTAAATCTATGGTTTGGACTTACCCGTTGAATGCCGCTGTGGTGCTCGCAAATCGCTTCTTTCGTTGGGTTGTGATGGGGTGTCTGGTGCTGCTCCTCATCATGGGGCCGGCTGGGTCGGCTTGGGCGGATGGGGTGAAGCATCCGCTGGATGACCTGACGGCGGCGGAATATGAGGAAACGTTGGAGATCCTGCAATCGGCTGGGTTGGTGGATGCCGATAGCCGTTATCCCTTTGTGCGCTTGCAGCCTCCGGCGAAGGAAACCGTGCTGGCATGGGAGCCGGGGCAATCCTTTGAGCGCTCGGCCTTTGCCATGGTGAAACAGGGGCCAGCGATGCATGAAGCGGTGGTGAACCTGGGCCAGGGAGAGGTCACGAGCTGGGAGGCGATCGCCGATGTGCAGTCGGGCATTTTGCTGAGCGAATGGATCCGTGCCGGGGAGATTACGCGAGCGGATGCGGCATGGCAAGAAGCGGTGGGTAAGCGGGGCATTGAACCTGCGGATTATGAGCAGATGATTTGTGCGCCCTTGAGTGCGGGCTATTTTGCCCTGCCCGAAGAAGAGGGACGGCGGCTCTTTAAGGTCAACTGCTTTGACGGGCGAGAGACAGAAAATTTCTGGGGACGTCCGGTAGAAGGCATTACGGCGGTGGTCGATGTCGAGGCGGGGGAAGTGCTCAAGCTGGTCGATTCGGGGGTGAGGCCGATGCCCGACAGTCCAGCGGGCTACACGGAAGCGGAGGTGACCCAGCGCCCAACACCCAAACCTTTGGAATGGGTGGAGAGACGCGGCCATGACTACCACTTTGATGGACAAATGCTGAACTGGCACAACTGGCAGTTCCATTTGCGATTGGATTCGCGGGTTGGGCCGATCTTTTCACTGGTGAAGTTCAATGATCAGGACAACTGGCGTTCGGTGATGTATGAGGGCGAGCTGTCAGAGCTGTTTGTGCCCTATCAAAGCACGGATCCCAACTGGTATTTCCGCACTTACATGGATGCGGGGGAATATGGTGCGGGCAAGCTGGCGGTGCCGCTGGAGCGCGATCGCGACTGTCCCTCGACCGCCACCTATCTGGATGCGGTGTTCGCCGATGATGAAGGCCAGCCCTATGTTCAGGCGGATGTGGCCTGCGTGTTTGAGCGCTATGTCGGCGATCCGGTGTGGCGGCATTATGATGCGCTGCTCGACCGATCGGCCAGTCGGCGCGATCGCGAACTGGTGGTGCGGTTCGTCACGGCGATCGGCAACTACGACTACCTGTTTGACTGGTCATTTGGCGAAAACGGCACGCTCAAGGTGCGGTTTGGTGCCAGTGGCATGGAAGAGGTTCAAGCGATTCCGGCGATGCGGGCGGATGATGACGACACCACCGGAATGGAATTTGGTCGGATCGTTGCGCCGCAAACCCTGGCGGTGAACCACGACCACTTCTTCAGCTTCCGCCTTGATATCGATGTGGATGGCCCTGAAAACAGTTTTGTGTATGAGCGGCTAGAAACCATGGCGGCAAAGCAAGGCCCCCGGACGAGCTACTGGGCGATCGCTCCCCACACCGCTCAGACGGAAGCCGATGCCAAGATGACGCTGGACATTCGCAAGCCTGCGGTTTGGCGGGTCGTCAATCCCCATGCGGAGAACTTTGTGGGCTACCCCACCAGCTATGAGGTCAAGTCCCACGGCAATGCTGTGTCGCTGATGCGCCCCGACGACTTTCCGCAACGCCGAGCCGGATTCACCGACTATCACCTCTGGGTGACGCCCTATGAACCGGACGAACTCTATGCCGCTGGGAACTATCCCAACCAGAGCCATGGCGGCGATGGGTTGCCCGCCTGGACGAGCCAAGACCGCCCCATCGAAGACACTGACATCGTGGTCTGGTACACCCTGGGGCTACACCATGTGGTGCGAGCAGAGGACTGGCCTGTGTTGCCCACGGAGTGGCATGAGTTCGAGATCCGTCCCTTCGACTTCTTCGATGGCAATCCAGCGCTCGACATTTCCGCTCGCGGGTAGACGGAAACCGAGGCGGTTGAAACCGCAGCTAGATGAACGAAACCCGCCTACGCGGGTTCTTGAATCATTCGGTTTTGCTATTCCTACAGATGTTCGAATCCGCGTAGGCGGATTTGGTTCGGATAGCCGCGACTTTAGTCGCTGGGATTCAGGATGCATCGGCAAGGCTCTCCCCTCTCCCCTATCGCTCACACGATCGCCTACCTTATAGAGAGGTACATTTATACGATAGGCACTCCATCGGAACCCTCGGGCTGTTCCCTCTGCTCCCATGTCCTACGAGCCGCTGCACCACAAATATCGTCCCCAGACCTTTGCCGAATTGGTGGGGCAGGAGGCGATCGCCACCACCCTCAGCAATGCTCTGCGGCAACAGCGGATTGCCCCTGCTTATTTGTTCACTGGGGCACGGGGAACCGGGAAAACATCCAGCGCGCGGATTTTTGCCAAGTCGCTCAACTGCCTCACCTACGAAGAGCCAACCATCACCCCCTGCGGCCAGTGCGAAGCCTGTCGCATGATTGCCCAGGGCACGGCGCTAGACGTGATTGAGATTGACGCGGCTAGCAACACCGGGGTCGATAACATCCGCGAGTTGATTGAGCGGGCGCAGTTTGCCCCCGTGCAATGCCGCTACAAGGTGTATGTGATTGACGAAGTTCACATGCTCTCCAATGCAGCGTTCAATGCGCTGCTCAAGACTCTGGAAGAGCCGCCACCCCATGTGGTGTTTGTGCTAGCGACCACCGACCCCCAGCGGGTGCTGCCCACGATTATTTCCCGCTGCCAGCGGTTCGACTTTCGCCGCATTCCCCTGGAGGCGATGGTGCAGCACCTCCAGCACATTGCCGAAAAAGAGGGCATTCCCATTGCCGTTGAAGCGGTGCAACTGATCGCGCAGATTTCCCAGGGAGGATTGCGGGATGCGGAAAGTTTACTAGATCAACTGAGCCTGCTGGAAGGGGAAGTGGATAGTGAGCGGGTGTGGGATTTGGTGGGAGCCGTGCCGGAGCGAGATTTGTTGGGGTTGATGCAGGCGATCGCCCAGAATGACCCCGAAACCCTCCTCGATCGCGTCCGCAACCTGATGGATCGGGGACGGGAACCCACCATCGTGCTGCAAAATCTTGCGGGGTTCTACCGAGACTTGCTGATTGCCAAAGCCGCTCCCGATCGCAGCGACCTGGTCGCTATCACCGCCCAGACCTGGCAGGAGATGCGGGATTTTGTGACTCCCCTCGATATCGCCCTGTTGCAGCAGGGACAACAACATCTGCGGAGCAGTGAAGCCCAAATTCGCAACAGCGCCCAACCTCGGCTGTGGTTAGAAGTCACCTTGATGGGGTTGCTGCCTTCGGCGATTCCGGCAGCGGCGATCGCCCCAACCGCCGCTCCAATTATTCCGCCGCCACGTCCCGTCGCGTCTCCCGCCGCTCTGCCACCTGCCACTCCCTCGCCTCCCATCGTTGCGCCTTCAGCTCCACCCACGGCCAGCACTCCAGCGCCACCCCCTACTGCCGCGCCACCCAAACCTGCCCCAACGCCAGCCCCAGCCTCTGCCCCAGCGCCTACTCCACCGCCAGAACCCATACCCCAAGCAGCACCTCCATCTCAACCCACATCCACCGCTGCCGATTTGGAGCAAACCTGGCAGCAGGTTCTCAGCCTGGTGCAACCCAACTCCACGCAAATTTTGCTGCGCCAGCAATGCCTGTTGCTCAGCTATACCGGCAAAGAGGCGCGCATTGGAATCAAAGCGGCTCCCTTGATGGGTCTGGCGAAAAGTCGCTTGAGTAACATCGAAGCGGCCTTTCAGCAATTCACCGGGCAACATGTGCGCATCACCCTCGAAGTTGCCGATGCGGCAGCACGGACAGCGGCAAAGACCGAAACGGTAGCATCACCTGCACCACAGGCGGCAGCACCACAGGCGGCAGCACCACAGGCGGCAGCAGCCCCTCCCGTCCAACCCGCACCTAGCCCACCGCCCCCGGCTCCACCAAAAGCGGAAGAAAATGGGGCGAAACCACCGCCATCCCCCCCACCCACGCCTGCTGCATCCACTCACCATCCGCCATCACCCAAGACCGATAGTGCCACCGCGCCGCCTGCGTCTGCCCAGCCCGCCCCATCTCCCAATCCTTTGTCCCCCCAGATGGCACCCGAATTTTGGGAAGAGGACGCGGTGACCCGTGCCGCGAAAAACCTGGCGAACTTCTTCAATGGGCAAATTGTGCGAATGGAGGATGCCGAAGACGGTGGCTCCGAGTCCGATCGCCAGAACTTAGAACTGGTTGAAGATCCCGACTTAGGCAGTGAAGGCGACGACGTGCCTTTCTAGAAGCGCATCCGTTTACGTCTCTTGCCGCCTTTAGGAGTGTGGATTAAATAAAAAACCAGATTTTTTGAGAGAAGCGCGGCTGCGCCGCGCTTCTCTCAAAAAATCTGGCAAGTTAATTGATTTGCGGTTCTTACTAGAATTCCGCGCTCGACAAGACCTCGGGCACAAACTACAGACGAAGC
>JBCBSL010000446.1:0-4797 GCA_039819145.1 Cyanobacteria bacterium J06638_22 | reverse complement strand
TTCCCGCATTCGCGGGAATCATTCATGGCGCTGGCGCGCCACCCCAAACGATGAAAATCTATTTTCAGAGCAATGACTGTTCGATAGCGTGTCCTGGCCTTGATGGCTACAGCTATAGAACTTACGCATTGGACATGAAAACCCAACGGAGCTTAATGATTGTTAGGGCGCATTGCGCCCTAACAATCATTAAGCTCCGTAAGCCCTGAATGAATTCTTATGAAGTAATTGTGTATCTTGTTCCAGGGGGCTGGGTACTCTACCGTAGGATCGCTATGCGGATTTATCGAAATCCTCTGCCCTTATTTTCATAGCTTGTGCGGAAGTCCTCCTAATGTACAAGGGGAAACGCGTGTGGTATTCGCATTAATGCGGAAACTTTTATGTGATTTTCGGTATTTTCCGAAAAGAAGCGCTTAAGGTGTGATTTAGCATCTGTCTCCCCTACGCCCGATCACAATTGAATTGGAGTACTTGCTTACTGAAGGATGTCATCCTGAGGGCGCAATCCTAAAGATAGCTGCACTCTGAGAGGCTGAATATAAGCTGCCGACGATTATGTTGGCGAAGATTTGGTCGGCGAAGATCCACTGAAAATCAACTTACGGTGTCCGTTGTCTAACTAGATTGCCATGACCGTTGCCTTAACGATTGGAGAACGTAAAATTTCGGCGGATGAGTTGATGCCGCTGCTCTCGGGCTATGGCATGTTGCCGAATCTCATCCAAGAGCTGATCGTCGATCAGGCGATCGCCCAATGGGTAGCGACGTTACAAGAGCCTGCGATCACCGATGAGGAAGCGCAGGCCGCGCGAACCCAATTTTTGGCTCAGCAGCGGATCGATTCGGATGAAGCCTACAAAGCCTGGCTAGCTCGCCATGCCATGACAGCCCAGCAGTTTGAGACGCTAGCACTGCGGAGTTTACGGCTCGAAAAATTCAAAACGGCAATCTGGGGGCCGAAGCTAGAATCCTACTTCCTCAGCCGCAAGTCTGCTTTGGATAAAGTCATTTATTCCCTGATTCGCACCAAAGATGTGGGCATTGCCCAGGAACTTTACTTTCGCATCCAAGATGGGGAACAGTCCTTTGCTGAACTGGCGCGGGAGTACTCCCAGGGGCAGGAAGCCCAGACCGATGGCCTAATCGGGCCAGTCGAGCTGAGTGTCCCTCACCCCACCATGGCCAAAATGCTGTCGGTAAGCCAACCGGGGCAACTCTGGCCCCCCACCCGTATTAGCGACTGGATGGTGATTGTGCGGCTAGAGCGCTATGTTCCGGTGCAAATGGACGATAATACCCGTCAGCGCTTGCTGAATGAATTATTTACCACTTGGCTGGATGAGCAATTGACGGCGGTAACCGGGGCGATCGCCAATCCTGATGCTCCTGCGCCCGAGGTGTCGGCTCCGCTGCCCACCGATGAGGCAACGGATGAGGACACGTCAGGCGATGATGTGTCGCCCAATGACGCAAGCGATGATGCGTCACCGAATGACACCAGCAGTGATGATGCTTCGCCCTGGGATGATCCAGCCGCCGCGTCATCCGCGACCCAACCTCCCTCCACCTCTAAAGATTCCCCCACGGCTGTAGACGTATGACCTACACGAAAGACGCCATTCTCGAATTCCTGGGGCAGGTTGAGCCTTTCAACCAGTTGCCGGAAACAACGTTACAGAAGTACTCCAGTCAGTTCCGGATGCTGCGCTATCGCATGGGGCAAGCCATTGTGGTGCGCGATCGCCTGCCGGGGCAACTCACCATTCTTTACGAAGGCAGTGCCCGCCTGTTGGGGTATGACCCCCGCACCAAAAGCCCGGTGACCCTGAAGCGGCTGCAACCTGGCGATATGCTGGGCTGGCTGGGTCTGGTGCGTGAGGTGCCCTGCGAGACGGCGATCGCTTCCGATGAATCCCTTTGCCTCGTGATCTCGGCGCAGGATTTCCTCAAGATGCTGGAGCACGAGCCCAGCCTCGACCAGACGTTTCGTAGCCGCTGTGGCCACAACGAACTGTTTGACCTGCTGGGAGAAGAGCTAAATCGACAGGCCGATGGAACGGCCAACCTTAAGGTTTTGACGGAGGATGCGATTTCCCAGGCCGTGGTCAAAACGCTGCCGTCAGGGCTGTCGGATGCTAGCCAATTTGACCCGCGCTATCTCTGGCTGGTGAGCGGTGGCACCGTCGATAATTTCCCCATTGGTAGTCGGCTTTATGTGGGCGAGGCTCTCGCCACGCTACAAATTACTGGGAACAAGTCCGCTCGCTTCGTGGGTGTTCCGCGATCGCTGCTAGAGCGATCGCCCGTATCGGAACCCATGCCCGTCGAGGAAGCGGCAGAGGATCTAGCGGTTCCCGTGGACGCGACGGTAGAGGTGCCCTATGCGCCCGATCGCCCGTCGGAGTATGAGCCGGTTGGCTTTATCGAAGCCGACCAGGTGCCCAAGTATCCCTTTGTTAAAGGTCGGGGCGAGCTGGATGAGGCCATGGCCTGCTTCCAGATGTTGTGCGAACACTTGAATTTGCCCTTCCGGCGCGACATTGTCCGGCGGGTATTGGCGGGGCAAATCGAGCGATCGCCCGAGCTGTCCTTGGATGTGTGCGGTGCGGTGTCCGAGATGATGGGCTTGACGGCGCAACTGGTGACGGTTCCTGCGCGGGCGATCGCCCGGGTCGAGCCGCCTGCCCTCGTCCGCTGGCGCGACCAACTGGTACTGCTCTACAGCATTAGCGACAAAGAGATGCTCGTAGCTGTCCCCGATCGCGGCATCCGCAAGATAACGCCTTCGGAGTTTACCGAAGATTGGGGAGAGCAGGGCGATGTACTGCTGGTGCAAACCAACAAACAATCGCCCCAAAAGCGTTTTGGGTTGAAATGGTTCCTTCCCTCCATCAAAAAGCATCGGCGCGTGTTGATTGAGGTGCTGATTGCCTCCTTCTTCGTGCAACTGTTTGCCCTGGCTAACCCGCTGATGATTCAGGTCATCATCGACAAGGTGATCCTGCAAAACAGCGTCGAAACCCTACAAGTGCTTGGGGCATTTCTGCTTGTTCTAGCCTTATTCGAGGCGGTGTTGGGCAGTTTACGAACCTATCTGTTTGTCGATACCACCAACCGGATCGACATGGCTTTGGGGTCTGAAATCATTGCCCATCTTCTGCGGTTGCCCCTGCGCTACTACGAAAAACGACCGGTAGGGGAACTGTCGACGCGGATCAATGAGCTGGAGAACATCCGTAGCTTCCTAACCGGGACGGCGCTGACGGTGGTGTTAGATGCGGTTTTCTCCGTCATCTACATCGTTGTGATGTTCATTTATAGTTGGTTGCTGACGCTCGTCTCCCTCGCAACTATTCCTCTGTTTGTGGGGTTGGCGGTGATTGCCTCTCCAATTATTCGGAGCCAGCTCCGCACGAAGGCCGAACGCAACGCTGAAACCCAGTCTTACCTGGTGGAGGTTGTTGGCGGCATCCAAACGGTAAAAGCGCAAAACATGGAGATGCGAGCGCGGTGGCAATGGCAGCAGCGTTACGCCCGCTATGTCAGCGCTGGGTTCAAAACCGTTCTTACCTCTACGACCGCCGGGTCGGCCAGTAACTTCCTGAACCAACTCTCAGGGTTGTTGGTGCTGTGGGTTGGGGCTTACCTAGTGTTGCAGCAAGAGCTGACCCTAGGGCAGTTAATCGCCTTCCGAATCATCGCGGGCTATGTAACTAGCCCCCTCCTCCGTCTGGCGCAACTGTGGCAAAACTTCCAGGAGGTCGGGCTATCGATCGAGCGTTTGAGCGACATTGTGGACTCGGCCCCGGAAGCGGATGAACAGGATCGGAACAACATTCCCATGCCTCCCGTTAAGGGCGCGGTCACCTTTGAAAATATCTCCTTCCGCTTCAACCCCACGGGTCCTTTGCAGCTCAGCAATGTCAGCCTGGAGTTTCCCCCTGGCATGTTCGTGGGCATTGTGGGACAGAGCGGCTCGGGTAAGAGTACCTTGATGAAGCTATTGCCTCGGCTCTATGACCCAGAATCGGGTCGAATTCTGATTGATGGCTATGACATCAACAAGGTAGAACTCTATTCCCTACGCCAGCAAATTGGTATTGTTCCCCAGGACACGCTGTTGTTTGATGGCACGGTGCAGGAAAATATTGCCCTGAATGCGCCGGATGCCTCGGCTGAGCAAATTATCGAAGCGGCCAAAGTGGCGGTGGCGCATGAATTTATCATGGGTCTGCCTAATGGCTACAATACTCGGGTGGGTGAACGGGGTGCCTCTCTCTCGGGGGGACAACGGCAGCGGATTGCGATCGCCCGCACGGTCATGCAAAACCCCCGCATGCTGATTATGGATGAAGCAACCAGTGCTTTGGACTATGACTCTGAGCGGCGTGTCTGCCTCAACCTCGCAGAGCATTTCCGAGGACGCACGGTCTTTTTCATTACCCACCGCCTTAGTACGATTCGCCATGCCGATAGAATTCTCATGATGGATCAGGGTTCAGTGGTCGAAATGGGAACCCATGATGAACTGATGGACATGCGGGGGCGCTACTACTGTCTATTCCAGCAACAAGATCTCAGCAGTTAAACCCAGTTCTTTTCCCCTGTTAATGTCTGTTTCCTGTCAATAGTTTGGGTGTTTCTCTTCTGGCGTTAGGTGTCACTCTTCTGGCGTTACGAGAAGAGTGCCTGAATCTCCTCTGGCCGTGGGAACGATAAATGATCTGTAAAAAATAATCCGTAAAAAGATGATACTCCCCCTTAGGTTTCAAAAATCTGCACGCTAGACTGATG
>JBCBSL010000445.1:0-4836 GCA_039819145.1 Cyanobacteria bacterium J06638_22 | reverse complement strand
CTGTCACTGTCCCGTAGGCGCGTAGTCGTGTTCGCACGAGCTTAGATTTTTCTGCCCGCGTTCGGCAGTGAGGTTGCCATGTCGGTTGCCTAGGATGAAGCAGCTCCCCGTCCTGTCACCCATGATGGGGATGCATCTGTTGAACAACGCCCACACCACGATCAACGCTTCTAATCCGCCGCCGATTCCGTGTCAGGCATCGGATGGGTTTCAGCATTGGTTAAGCCAGCAGGGGGGTGCGATCGCGCTAACCACCTACCAATCGGGCAAATTGGCGCTGATTGGGTGGAATGGACAACAGATGACATTGCTCCTGCGAACCTTTCAGAAACCGATGGGGATGGCGGTGCAGGGGCAGCGATTGGCGCTGGCAACACAGCATCAGGTTTGGCAGTTTGCCAATGCAGCGGAACTGGCTCCCCATTACCTAGCGCAGCAACCCGGCCGCTATGATGCGCTTTACCTGCCACGGGTGGCACACTATACAGGCGATTTGAATAGCCATGAAGTCGGTTATGTCGGCGATGAGGTGTGGGTCGTCAATACCCGCTTTTCTTGCCTGTCGAGCCTCAGTGCCGATTTCAGCTTCGTTCCCCGCTGGCAACCCCCCTTCATCTCAGAACTAACGCCCGACGATCGCTGTCATTTGAACGGAATGGCGATTGTGGATGGAATGGCGATCGGGAATGAAATGGCGATCGGGAATGAAATGGCGATCGCTTCTTCCACCGACCCAAGTACACCCGCCTCCCCGCTCCCAGCCTTCGCTACGGCGCTGGGGGAAACCGACACCCCTAGGGGATGGCGAGCCCACAAAGCCACCGGGGGTGTGGTCATCGATGTCACGAACAACACCGTAATTGCACGGGGCTTGGCGATGCCCCATTCCCCGCGCTGGACGGGAACCGAACTGCTGGTGCTCAACTCTGGCGCGGGCGAACTCTGGCGCATCGATCCCACCACGGGAGATCGCACGGTGATTTCTGTGCTCCCAGGCTTTCTTCGTGGGTTATCCTGTGTCGGCAGAACAGCCATTATTGGGCTGAGCCAAATTCGAGAGCAACACATTTTTGGTGGCTTACCGCTCGAAACGCGATTTTCAGACCGAATCTGTGGCGTTGCCTTGGTCAATCTCGATACCGGTGATTGCATCGGGACATTCGAGTTCACTAGCCAATGCCAAGAAATCGGTGATGTCGCCTTTATCCCCCACATCACCCGCCCCAATATTCTCAGTATCGACAAACCTGTAACGCAGGAAGCTTTTACCGCCCCCGACTTTGCCTACTGGCTCCGATCCAGTCCGTCGCGACCTGCCACTCATCCTCCCACCACGTCCAACCCCTCTTTCCCTCTACTAACTACCGACTAGCGAGAACAAAACTATGTCAGGCATCCCACAAGGCGGCGAAATCCAGGTCAATTCCACAACTGCGGGGGATCAAACTACCGTCGTCAGCGCGACCCAATATACCCCCCGCGCCATTGCCAGCGACGCGACCGGGAACTTCGTTGTGACTTGGACGAGTGCTGATGCCGATGGGCAAGGGGTCTATGCCCGGTTGTATGACAGTGCCGGCAATGCACTGCCGTTAGGCGAATTCCAGGTCAACACCACGACGGATGAGGACCAGAAAAATGCGGTCGTCGCCATGGATGCAGATGGCGACTTTGTCATCGTCTGGGAAAGCTACGACAGTGCGGGCTTTTTCACCGGGATTTATGGGCAGCGCTTCGATAGCACGGGTACAGCTCAGGGGGCGGAGTTTCAAGTCATTGGGGATGGCCTCAACTTCCCCGCTAATGAGCAGGCCAGTGTGGCGATCGACCCCGACAGCAGCGAATTTGTCGTGACCTGGACAGAGGGTTTTTCTGGCGACATTCTGGCGCAACGCTATGACAATGCCGGCAACACAGTTGGCGGACTCATTACTGTTAGTACCGAGGCTGGATTAAATACCCATTCCTCGGTGGCGGTGGATGCCAGCGGCAATTTCGTTGTTGTTTGGACGAATGATCGCGCCGATGGCAGCGGTGCTGGCATCTATGGGCAGCGCTTCGATAGCGCAGGGAATGCCGTGGGCTCAAATTTCCTAATCAACAACACAACCACCGGACGGCAGCAGTTTCCTAGTGTCGCGATGGATCAGAGTGGCAACTTCGTTGTGGCCTGGGAAACGGAAGATCAAGATGGTGAAGGGTTTGGAATTTATGCGCGGCGTTATGACAGTAGTGGTGCAGCGCTTGACGATGAGTTTCAGGTCAACCTTGAGTTTTATCCCGGCGATCGCTCTGGATTCCTTCCCATCCAGGAGGGGAACCAGCGCTATCCGGTGGTGAGCTATGAGTTGGATGGAGATTCCTTTGCGATCGCCTGGACCGATGATGAGTCAGGAACTGAGCAAACCGTCGTCAAACGGTTTAACGAGTTTGGTACCGCCCAAGGGCTGGATACGGTCGCCAATGTTAATAACGTTGGTGATAAGGTTGCTCCGGCGATCGCCATCGATTCAGAGAGCGATTTTGTCGCCACTTGGTCGTCGCTCAATGGCGGATCCGATCTCGATGTCTACGCTCGGCGGTTTGGACGTGCTACCGCAGACGCACCGACGGACATTGACCTCACCAGTAGTACAGACATTGTCATCGTCCCCAACACATCCATCGAGATTTCGGAAACAACCACACCAGGGACGATCGTCGCCCTCATCACGGGAACCGATGCCGTCACGCCGTCTAACAACCTCACCTTTTCGCTGGTCGATGAGACAGATTTTGACGCATCGGCTTTTTCCATCATCAATGGCAACGAGCTAGAGCTTCTGGACACTCCCGATGCCGATACCCAGCCCTTCTATCGCATCAAACTGCGAGCAACCGACACAGATGGCAGAATATACGACGAAATCTTTGAAATCTTTGTCAGCGATATCTCCGATGAAGCGCCCACCGACATTGAGCTGAGCAATGACACGATAGATGAAGCCAGCCCCGCCGGAACCCTTGTGGCAACTCTAACGGCGGTGGATCCCGACGTTAGTGACACCGACTTTACCTTTAGGCTCGTGTCTGGCGCTGGCTCCACCGATAATGGCTCCTTTAGTATTGCCCCAGGAACCAATGATCTGGTGATCGATGTCGTTCCTGACTTTGAGACACAACAGTCCTACGATATTCGGATTGAGGTCGAAGACCCCAGTGGTCTGACCTATCAGGAAGCGATCACCATTTTTGTGAATGATTTGGGAGATCCGACTGACATCATCCTGAGCAATGACACCATTGCTGAAAACAGCACCGATCTCACCATTGGGACGCTAACGGCGATCGACCCCACCCCCAGCGACACGTTTACGTTTGAGTTGGTCGCAGGAGACGGAGACGATAACAACGCCGACTTCACCATCACCGATGATGTGCTTAGCATCAACGCCAGCCCCGACTTTGAAACGCGGCCAAGCTACAGCATTCGGGTTCGGGTTACAGATGCCAGCATGCTCAGCTACGAGGAAGTCTTTACGATTACAGTGACGGATCAGGAATTTGAGGTTGCACCCTCAAACATCACCCTGGACGGCAGCTCGGTAGAAGACTCGATCCTCGAGAATCAGCCCATTGGGGCATTGGTTGGCATCCTGGCCGCAGATGATCCAGAACTTCCTCCTACCTCCACCGATGTCCTGACCTTTAGTCTGACCGATGGCTTTGGGAATAACGACCTGTTCCAAATCGGTGGAACCGATGGCAACGAGCTGCAGTTGGCCTTCGTACCCGATTTTGAAAATCCTGAAGATCCGCCAGGGACGAACACCTACACGGTTCAAGTCATCGCCACGGATGCCGGAGGCAATGAGTCTGCTCCCCAAACCTTCACTATCAATGTTACAGACAGCGCGTTCGAGTTAGCCCCCACCGATATCACGCTGGACAATACCGCTATTGATGAGAACACCACCGATGCCGTAGTCGGCAACCTAACTGCCGACGATCCAGAACTGCCCGGCGACACCATCACCTTAAGCCTACCCGATGGCTTTGGCGACAATGCGGACTTCACCATCGTTGGGACAGAACTCCGCTTTGTGGGCAGCCCCGACTTTGAAACCCAAGCCAGCTACTCCATCCAAATCCTCGCTACCGATGCGGGGGGCAACAGCTTCGCTGAGGACTTCACCGTCACCGTGAATGACCTGCTTGAGTTAGCTCCCACCGACATCACCCTGGACAATACGGCCATTGATGAGAACACCACCGATGCACTGGTAGGCAACCTCAGTGCGGAGGATCCAGAACTGCCCGGCGACACCATCACCTTTAGCTTGCCGGATGGCTTTGGCGATAATGCCGACTTCACCATCGTCGGGACAGAACTCCGCTTTGTCGGTAGCCCCGACTTTGAAACCCAGGACAGCTACTCCATCCAAATCCTCGCCACCGATTCCGGCGGCAACAGCTTCGCGGAAGACTTCACCGTCACCGTGAATGACCTGTTCGAGTTAGCCCCCACCGACATCACTCTGGACAATACCGCCATTGATGAGAATACAACTGATGCCGTGGTAGGCAACCTCAGTGCGGAGGATCCAGAACTGCCCGGCGACACTATCACCTTTAGCTTGCCCGATGGCTTTGGCGATAATGCTGCCTTCACCATCGTCGGGACAGAACTCCGCTTTGTCGGCAGCCCCGACTTTGAAACCCAGGACAGCTACTCCATCCAAATCCTCGCCACCGATGCCGGGGATAACAGCTTCGCGGAAGACTTCACCATCACCGTGAATGACCTGTTCGAGTTAGCCCCTACTGACAAAGCGCAGCTCTGTTCCGACGATGGTG
>JBCBSL010000444.1:0-4837 GCA_039819145.1 Cyanobacteria bacterium J06638_22 | reverse complement strand
GATGCTCCAGCACCGTCTTCACCGTCGACGGGCTCACCACGGCACAGTGCGCCGACCCCGCGTGCACCACCCCCGACCTCGCCCTAGGACAGCCCGTATGCGGGAGCTCCGGGTTCCGGACGGTAGTGTCAGAGACCACCGGGGCACAGATAACGGCGCCCCCAGGGACCACCTACGCCGACGGCGTATGGACCATACCCGATACCGCGACATTCCCGCTCGAGCTCGTTGCCTCCAACGGGACCGGGTGCGAATCCGCCATCGGCTTCCTCTCGGCCCCCGACTGCTCCAACGGCGGGTGCGACAACGCACTGGTCAGCCTTGGTACCGCTGAATGTACATATGACAACACGTATTCCGTGAATTATGTTCTCCCGGAAGTACCAAATGATATAGTCCTGAACATAAGCGATACCAACGGGAATCCCATCGAGGGGGCGAGCATAGATAGTAGCTCAGGCAGGATTACCAATGTCCCCAGGGGAATAGAACTAAGGGTTATCGCTACATCGGAAAGCTGTTCCAAGACAACCGTGGTAGATGTAAGTCCATGCAACGGGGATTGCCCCAATGGGCCTCCTGCCCTTACCGTTAGTGCACCCAGCTGTGATATGAATGGCCAAACGTATAGCATACGCTACAATACCGCCCCAGGGAGTACGGTCTTGGCCCGAGATGACTCGGGTGCCCTGGTTGGTGACAACAGTATAAGGGGAACTATACAAGGAATTCCCCATGGCACGGATGTGGTACTTACATCTTTCAGTTCGCCGCAGTGCAGTACTAGCTTGGCTGTTGCCGGAATCGACACCATGCAATGCGGGGACACAAGTTGTTTGACTCCCAACCTCAGCATAGGTCAAGCTGTTTGCGGCGATGGTATATATATCCTACGTGTTGGCGAGACCACCGGGGCGCAAATTACCGCACCTCCTGGCACCTCCTATGCCGACGGGGTATGGATTATACCGGATGTTGCCATTTTCCCGCTGGAACTCGTTGCTTCCAACAGTTCGGGCTGCCTGGCCGCCGTAGGAATAAACAGTGCGCCGGACTGCACCGGAAACGGTTGCGAAAACCCTTTGGTTAGTCTCACTGCCGGGGAATGTATTGATAACGAAACCTACTCCCTAGGTTTTAGCCTTGCACAGGTACCCGATGACGTAGTATTATCCATCAGCGATACCAACGGAGATCCCATCGAAGGGGCGAGCATAGATTTTGCCACAGAGCGGATAAACAACGTCCCCAGGGAAACCGGGCTCAGGGTCACGGCCACATCGCAAAGCTGTGGTACCGCTACGGTGGTGGACGTAAGTTCATGCGCCAGTCTATGTCCTACGAACGCTCCAAGCTTAAATGCCGTCCAGGAGCCCACATGCGCGAGTCCGACAGGGGGCATCATCGAAGTTACGGCACCACTAGGGCCAGCTTTCGAATACAGCATCAATGGAACGGATTTCCAAACCGAGACGTTATTTACGGATCTAGCCGCAGGAACCTATACGCTAACCGCTAGGAGCACAGCGGAATCGGAATGTACAAGTCCAAGTACGACCATTGTACTGGAACAACCTATACTTTCGGACGGCACTCCCTGTAATTTGATTCCTACAGGATTCTCTCCCAATAACGACGGGAACAACGACACCTTTAAGATAGCCATATTGGCCACAGGGGAATATCCCGACTTTAACATAGAAATATTCGACCGTTGGGGAAATCAAGTATATCAATATCAAAACAATGGGCAAATAGGTAATGCCATTCCTTGGTGGGATGGATATTCCATGGGCAAAAGGACCTTTGGACAAAATAAAAAAGTGCCGGTAGGCACCTATTATTACATCATCCATTTTAACACCGCCGACCTAGAACCACGAACCGGCTGGGTTTATGTTAGCTATTAAGAGAAGTTGTCCCAATATAATCTACATAGAATGAAAACCGTATCAATATTCCTTTTGATCCTAAGTTTGTTTTCCTTGAATGCCTACGGCCAACAAGATCCCAACTATACACAGTATATGTATAATATGAACATTGTAAACCCTGCCTACGCGGGCAGTAAGGGCACATTGAGCATAGGTCTGTTGGGAAGATCGCAATGGGCAGGGATAGATGGTGCCCCGGAATCTATTACGGCTAACGTAAACGCACCGGTGGGGCGAAATTTAGGCATTGGCCTATCGGCCATTACCGATCGCCTTGGGCCCGTACAGGAGCAAAATGTCTATGCCGACCTGTCCTACACCGTACAACTTTCGCGTGCTTCCCAATTGGCCTTTGGCCTAAAGGGAGGGGTTACCATTTACGATGCCGATCTTACCAATATTATCTTGCCGGAAAACGATATCGATGCCGTTTTCGGAAGCACTGTCAACGAGGCGTTCCCCAATATCGGGGCCGGTATTTTTTACTATACGGAACGGTTCTACGCAGGGCTATCGGCCCCGAATATGCTGAACTCCCTTCACTTTGAAAGAAATGCGCTGCAGATTTCAAGGGTGGCCGAAGTAACCAATTACTTCTTTACCACGGGTTATGTTTTTTACCTTTCCGACCAGTTAAAATTTAAGCCCTCCACATTGCTCAAGGCCGTACAGGGGGCTCCCGTATCAGTGGATGTGTCCGCCAACTTTTTGTTCAACGATCGCTTTGAACTGGGGGCCAACTACCGATTTGATGATTCTATAAGTCTATTGGCCATGTTCGGCATTGGCCAGGGACTCCGAATAGGGGCCGCCTATGATCTAACCTTATCCAACTTAAGTGATTTTAATAACGGCACCTACGAAATAGGGATCTATTGGGATCTGGCACCCAAGAACAGGGCCCTAAAATCGCCAAGGTTCTTCTAGCCCAAATCCGTGATACCTTAGCCTTACACGGGCCATTGGACGTACCTGTCAACTACTTCCTTGATTTCATCGCCATATTGGCCAGTTGTTTAGAGCCTGTTTGGGTCAATTCCATATGGCCTTTCGTCCATAAACGCATCTCCGCTCAGCTTTACTTATAATGAAGTGATTTGGCGAATTTGGAGCACCATAAGGTTCAGGTTTCTGTAAATCCTTAAACCTAATTATCACCTCGTTTTCTCCCAAAACAGACACAATGATCAAACGCTTCATCGATTACATAAGTCGTTCAGCCCTATAACAGTATGATTGCTGAATAATAATTCTTTCTTTGTCTTATATACTTACAAGAGACATGAATTTCCTCACTAAAGTCCCCCCCGATGAGAAATATTTACTGTTCCCTCGTTTTATTCCTGCTAGTATTACCCTCCGTAGTTAGCACCGCAAAAGACTCGGATATCTATGGTGTTTCCAATGCCATAGCTTTGGACGACGATATTGATACCGCTTTGGATTCCGAAGAATGTGAACTTGGCCCCATTATAAACAATGGGTTCGAGGAACCGGTAATTCCTGGCATAGCCCAGATCTTTTTTGGAGAGGATACTGTTCCCGGATGGTCTACCACTGCTACAGATGATACCATTGAAATTTGGGCCGAAGGTCATGAGGGCATTTCCGCAAAGGAGGGAAATCAATTTGCCGAACTCAATACCCATCAACCAACCGCCATTTATCAAAGCATCTGTATAATCCCAGGTGCCACCATCCAATGGTCGTTATGGCATAGGGGTAGAAACGGTGTTGACGTAATGCAAGTTAGGATAGGGGCAGATTTAGGAACGGCCGGTGTAGCGCAAACTATTTCCAATGGACAAACTTGGAATTTCCATACGGGAACCTACATAGTCCCGGACGGACAGGCAAATACGATGTTTGTATTTGAATCGGTCTCCACCTTTGGGAACGAACCATCGATAGGTAACTTTATCGATGACATCCAAATAAGCCTGATCGCTCTCCCCGACTGCGAGGGAACACCCCTGCCACTGACCGTGGGGCCCGCCTCCTGCGAGGATACGGGGAGCTCCTATAGCATAACCTACAATACCGCGCCCGGCGGCACCGTACTCGCAAGGGACGCCGCCTCCGGCAACATTATAGGGGACGCCTCCGTGCCCGGGATCATCACCGGGATACCCCACGGCACCGACGTCACCGTAGCGGCCAACAACGCCAGGGGGTGCTCCAGCACCGTCTTCACCGTGGACGGGCTCACCACCGCACAGTGCACGGATCCCGCATGCACCACCCCCGATCTCGCCCTCGGACAGCCCGTGTGCGGCACCACGGGCTTCAGCGTCATCGTCTCCGAGAGCACGGGGGCCGCCATAACAGCCCCCGCCGGCACAACGTACGCCGACGGGGTATGGACCATACCCGATACCGCCACCTTTCCGTTGGAGCTCGTTGCCTCAAACGGGACAGGGTGCGAATCCGCCATAGGGTTCCTGTCCGCGCCCGACTGCTCCAACGGCGGGTGCGACAACGCCCTGGTCAGCGCGGGAACCGCCGACTGCAGCGCGGGGGACGGCACCTATGCCGTAGGATTCCTGCTGCCCGGAACGCCCGGCGACGTAACACTGGCCATCTCCGATACCGACGGGAACCCCATAACGGGGGCCTCCGTGGACACCGCGAACAACAGCATCACGGGGGTGCCCATAGGCACCGACCTGCGGATCACCGCGTCCTCCCCCTCATGCGGGGAGGGCACCGTCCTGGACGTGGCCTCATGCGGCGACTGCGACGGCACCCCGCTGCCACTGACCGTGGGGCCCGCAACATGCGGGGGCTCCGGGAACTCCTATAGCATAACGTACAGTACCGCACCGGGGAGCACCGTCACCGCAAGAGGCCACGTCCAGGACGGTGCCCTCCCCGCATGAGGGGGAGGACGCGGTGATCCGCAG
>JBCBSL010000443.1:0-4850 GCA_039819145.1 Cyanobacteria bacterium J06638_22 | reverse complement strand
ATCTTTGAGGGTGGCCTCGGCCTGGTCGTAGTTGCCCCGTCCGTCCTGGGCCAGCGCCAGCCCCAGCAGGATCTCGGTGCGCACCGAACTGCCGCTCAGCCGGCTACTGATGCCAATGGGCTTTTGCGCAATCCTTGGCGGAACCATGACGATGGTTGGGTCGTCTCCTCTGATCTTGCTGAATGACCTTCTGATAAGTGCCAATGCAACCTTGCCAGAAGACCAGAAAATGGAGACCTTTGGCCTCTTTTCCGTAACTCCGATCGGTGTCAGCCTCGTGGCTTCGGGCATTCTGTATTTCACGATTTTCGGACGGTGGATTCTGCCATCCGATCAAGACAGTGACGACGCCACCAGCGCACAATCGCTCAGGGCCTATCTTAAGAACATCTATGGGCTCAAGGCTGATATCTTTGAAATTTCGGTGCCCGAAGGACATGCCTGTGAGGGCGAAACCTTTGACGACGTCATGCAGCGCTACCATGTCTATATCATCGGCAGCGCCTATCGCGGCAAACGCTGGTTTGCACCGGTCATCCAAACCAAGATCACGCCACCCTGCCGGTTTGCCGTGCTGGGCCGCGAAAAGGTGATCCGCCAGATGGTCGAAGATGGTGGATACATCCTGCACGATCAACTGGACGTGTTTGCCGAGGACTACGCGCCCACAAAATCCGGCGTGGCCGAGATGGTGATTCCGCCAGGATCCAGCGTGATCGGCAAATGTGCCCATGACCTGGTGTTTCGCACCACCTATGGCGCCAGCCTTCTGGCCATTCATCGCGACGAGGAAACGCTAAGCTATGTGGCCACGGACGAGCACGAACCCACCGCGGTGGGCGAGGTGCCGTTTCACGCTGGTGACACGCTGGTCATTCATGCCACGTGGGAGGCGCTGACCCGACTGACACGCAACCGTGACTTCGTGGTGGTGACCACGGAATTTCCACATGAAGAGCTGCGCCCTGCCAAGGTGGGTTGGGCGGTGTTGTTCTTTTTGGTGTCATTGTCGCTGATCCTGTTTACCGACCTGCGCCTGTCGCTGGCCCTGCTGACCGGGGCGGTTGGAATGATCCTGACCAAGGTAATCGATATCGACGAGGCATATAACGCCGTCAGTTGGAGCACGATTTTCCTGTTGGCCAGTTTGATCCCCTTGGGCCAAGCCGTGCAGTCGACGGGCACGGCCGAATGGATTGCGCAACAGATCCTCATCTTGCTGGATGGCTGGTCCATCTGGGCCTTGCAGGCTGGTGTCGCGGTGCTGGCCACGGTCTTTACCCTGATTATGTCCAACGTGGGCGCAACGGTGTTGTTGGTGCCCCTGGCCGTGTCTATCGCCATAGCCTCGGGCGGCGACCCGGCAATTTTTGCCCTGACGGTGGCCATCTCAACCTCGAACTCCTTCTTGATCCCCACGCATCAGGTTAACGCGCTGATCATGGGGCCAGCCGGTTACAAGGTGACAGACTTCATCAAGGGCGGCGGGATCATGACGATCCTGTTCCTGGTGGTGTCGTTGTTTGTCATGAATGTGGTCTTCTGACACGTGAACAAACTTCACCAGTCCAAAGTCAGCGGGGGGATTTTTTGGCTCCGGCGGTAGGAAGCTCCGAGGGTTGGGGAGATTCAAAAAGGTGTATTATTACAAATGTTTAAACGCCGTTTTTTGGGTGGTTGCACAGTGAAAGTGTGTCGTGAGAACCACAGTTTGTGTGTCGTGGAGGTTGGTTGTTGAACCACGCTTTGTGTAGAAAGTGCGTTTCTTTAAGCTCATGCCCTTATGCAACGTCACGCGCCAACTACTGTTGCAGAGATGACTCTCCGGTTTCCTAGAGTAACGCTAAGGAACCCTTCAAGCAGGCTACAAGGGTTGATCTGTCGGCGGTATACAAGAGGGGGCTGGGCCATTGCTTTGGTTGGCGCAGAACGAGGCAAACAACTATAGGGCAAAACTGTTTATGAAGAGCAGCGACAATGACCGACAGAAAGAGATTGATTGGAATGAGAAGATGGTGGAAAGCCGCCTTCGCAATTTGGCCGCCAATCTCATGCGGATAGCTAGAGGGAGTGGGAAGCTTCATGAAGTCGAAGCACAGGTCATGGACCTTGCAAATGAGCTAGCAAAGCATCGCGAGCTTACCTCACATGGGGTTTCGCCGCATATCTATCAACAAGCATTGTTGTTTGACCCTGAAATTAGGGCTGATGACAAAGACATTGCTGATCGGCGCAGAGCGCGCGCTACGATTGTGCAAGGTGCATTACAGTTCGCCGCTTCGGAAATGCTGGACCAAAACACATTCAGGTCCAAGGGAGACGAAGAAATCTCTGAAGGCGTCAGGCTGTATGAGGCTTGGCGAAAACAAGGGAAGTCGGCGGTATCAAGTTAGGTTTCAGTCCTCCACAATAATGCTGCGAGGCAGACCAATTAGGAGCAATGGACATGGATTGCCGACGCCTCGTCTGACCCTGTCATCTAGTTTGCGCCAATGCGTCGTCGCTTCTCCGAACTTGTCAGCCACAAAGCGTTTTGAGAATGCTTCAACAAAATAGCCGTCACCGCCAAGGCGCTGCTGCAGGTCTAATATTGCTTTTCGTTGCCTCGCGGTGGGTAAGTAGCCCCACGGCTCAAGGTCTTGAAAACTAGACAAACTGTGCCTTGTCAGAAAACTCTCGACTACTTCCTTTAGGCCTTCGTGAAGGCCGGTCCCCCTTGTGATTATGCCTCCGACCGATATGGCACCGTCTGCATGTAGCCTCTTGAAGTTTTCAAGGTCCCGGTCGTAGAAGGGGTCTTTGTTGTTCCACTCGATCTCAAGGGCAACACGCGAGCCGTCGTCAAACTCACGAACGTGATCTACTTCGTGCGACTGGCTCTCAAGCGTGACGCCGTTGATCGTCCTTTCGACAGTAAAGTGATACTTAGGCCACCTGCGACTGTTCAAAGCGTTTCGCAGTCGTTGGGTTCCTTTGGCCTCTCCGCCGCCACCTGCGACAATCTCCGAAGCAGGTATGGTAAAAGTTGCAAGGACTTCGGTGAGTTCCGCCTCCACCTGAGGAAAATCTACTTGTAGAATCGCTTTTGCGTGCGAGCAGAACTCGATCTGGTATCCTTTTTCCATCAAAGTAGCGAACACACGACTCTTCCCACGCAGACTGGTTGGATTTTTGGTCCAAAACATGCTTGGAGTCGAGTCTAGCCGGAGCGTGCCGCAAGGAACTAGACTAGGATGAACGATGAAGCGAGAGAGAATGGATGCAGATTTGTAACGTATACTCGCACTTGAACGGCGAGGAATTTCTACTCGCGAGGAAACCTGCCATTTGGAAAGAAATTCAAGATGTTATTCGACGCGTCGATGCGGCAAAATGCAAAATAAAGAAGTCTCAAGAAAAACGTAAAGCTGGACGCACACTCTATGCTCCTGCTGAGCTAAACAAAGCATTCAAGGCTGAGTTCGCTGCGTGCAACCCGCCTTGGAAGAAAGACGAGTTTTCTTACTTCGTTTGTTCGGATGAGCGCGTGAACCGAAGTATCCAAAACCTCGACCGTGGCGAACAAAAGCAACGCATACTCGACGCAGGCCTTGAGCCGCTTCCGACAAGTAACGAAACTGATTTTGTGAAGGATCGAGTAGCAGTCGAAGTGCAATTTGGAAAATACAGCTTTGTAGCTCATGATCTATACGTAAAACATCTCGCATTCTACGCAACAGACCGAATTGATGTCGGTGTGGAGATACTGCCTTCGAAAGTTTTGGAGCGTGAAATGTCTTCAGGACCTACATTCTTTGAGAAGGATTTGAACAATCTCATTCGTCAAGGCCGTGGGGTGCCTTCGGTTCCGCTCATAGTCATTGGCGTTGGGCCTTAAGCGGCCATTGCAACTTTCTTTGCACAGAGATTCTTGTTCACCCAAGAGCCAACAATCAAACCTGAAAGAATTCGCGCGGCATGAATGGTCATTTTTGCCTCGTTCATTGCTCGGCCCCTTTCGGCGTTTCGGCCAAAGAACTCCAAGGTAATTCGTTCAATCTCTTCTTGTTCGATATCTTGAACAATCTCCTGATAAACCCACTCGGCGCATTCACCCAAACCATCCACCCACGAATAGGGGCCTTTCCCGTCAATTCGTCGCGTCCACACCCTTTGAAGCTCTACAGGGTCGAATTTTTGAAATTCCACGACCAGTTTAGAAAATCGATTTTCGATCTCGTCGAAGTAGCCACTCAAAAGTGGATTACGAGACAACTGGGCATACCACTCGTCGTCGAGCATATGCGTAAAAATTTGCTTCGAATTTCCCGAGTAAAAGCGGACGTCCCAAATGGGTAAGTCATTCTCAAAGTGGTTGGAAAACTCAAACCGCATGCCGCTCTTAAAGCGCAAGTTTGGAATTGCCGCCTTATACCGTCTCTTGGCAGGATAGGTTCGGCCGACTGTGTCAGGAGCTGTTTTGGGCGCATATTTATCGGGAAGTGCTAACTCTGGCTTTGATTTTTCAATTTCCAAGTGCCCACTGAAGCGTGTTGGTTTCTCCCCCCGCATGACCAAGCCCATTATATATGTGAACGAAGGAGGGATAGCATTCCCAACCATTTTGGCTTTCTCCGAAAAAGACTTCCCAAAGAACTGGTATGTAATTGGAAAACCCTGAAGGGTTGCCCGCTCTCGAACAGTCAAGCGCCGATACTTATTCGACTCTGCTTTATCTGACACAACGATACTCTCGCGTGAGACCCTGGTGCATGTTGCAGTAACTGTCCGAGACGGTGCATCAAGTTTGTCTGGGAAGGACATATTATTGTAAACAGGATGAAAGGTCTTCGCCTCTTGGTTCATCCGCC
>JBCBSL010000442.1:0-4852 GCA_039819145.1 Cyanobacteria bacterium J06638_22 | reverse complement strand
GCCGCCCGCAGCGCGGGCGGCACAGGTTTTTAGAGTCTGGTTTTTCATCGTGCCGAGCTACTTATTACAGGTTGCCCTGAGGATTGTCTTAAAGATTTGTGTCACAGAGCTGGGATTGCTGAAGAAATGTATGACCTGGAAGCATGAACGAGAACGACGCTCCAGCCAATAATATATAGACTTTACGCATTTGGTACGAAAACTAAAAGCAGTTTGATGATTTTTGGGGCGCTCTGTGCCCCAAAAATCATCAAACTGCGTGAGACCTGACATATTCAGATACCGACTTAAGACTCATACTCGGTTTCCGCATTACCAGGGTCGGTGCTGGAAGGAGAGGCTGGCTCGAAGCCGCTCGCATCCGATCGCTCTTCGGCTATCGATCTGGGCGCGGTCGTTGCAGGCTGAATGGCATCGGTGACTTGCATCACGATCAGGGTCATATCATCATCTGCGTGATGACCATCCCCAATGAATTCTTGTACCTGATTAAACAAGTAGTCCAATATCTCTTCAGAGGTTTCACAATGCTGGCAAGCCCACTGGAAGGTCAACATCAACCGCTCTTCGTCAAAGCGATCGCCCCCCCGCCCAGCAGCATCGGTAAAGCCATCGGTGTAGTAAATCAGGCGATCGCCCGGATGAAGCTGCACCTCCCCATCTTCATACTGGGTTTCGATGTCCAGGCCAATCAGCATGCCCAGGGTGTCGAGTCGTTGAATCGTCTGGGTCTCTGCCCGCCAGAGTAAGGGTGGATTGTGGGCAGCATTGCTGTACGAAAGCTTGCCCGTGCAGGCATCAAACTCCGAGTAGAACAACGTTACAAACCGATTGGAGTTTTCCAAATCGGCATACATGACATGGTTCAAGTTTTGCAGAATGCGCGAAGGGGCATGCCCGTTCAGCACCTCTGCCCGCAGCATCCCCCGCAGCATGGTCATGATGAGCCCCGCCGGAACCCCTTTGCCCATCACGTCGCCGATGGAAATACTCCAACGATTGCAATCCTCAAATCCGGTTCGTTTTGACCGCAACTGGTCGGAGTTTGCCGGAATGAAGTCGTAATAGTCGCCCCCTACTCGGTTTGCTGTTTTGCATCGGGCCGCTAGCTCTAGGCCAGCGATACGGGGGCATTGACGGGGCAAAAGCTGCAACTGAATCTCGGCACCAATCTCCAGTTCGCGATCGAGGCGCTCTTTCTTACGGAGTTCGACGGTGAGTTCGTCATTGGCGATCGCTACAGCCGTCTGGTCAGCGACCAACCGCACTAGCTTCTGGCGAGTCTCGGTCCATTCGTAGTTGGGGTCATAGCTGAACACATAGAGCCGCCCCCGCTCTACCGTCTTTGTCAGAATTGTGGTGCCAAACAATTGCACGTCGGCACCCAGAGTATGGCTGATTTGGTGATCGAGCGCCGTTGCAGATGTTTTTTGGAACGGCATCTGCAACCCACTCTGGTTGGTCGAAGGCAAGGTGGTAAGCTGGCGCGTTGCTTTCTCCAACGCCTTGCGCACGCTGGTACATTGGCTGCTGTTCTGGCAATGTACCCGCTCCAATCGCATCCGCCCGTCAGGGCGAAACAGCACCAATGCGCCTCCATCAGCATCTGTCACACGGCTGGCAATTAGCGGGGTCAACTCCAAAAACTGGGTCAGGTTGGTAAAGCTCCGCAGGGCAAACCCTAGAGAGCTGAGCAAATCTTGAACTTTATTATGTTCCCGGTTGAGCCGCTCCACTAGCTCTTTCAACGCGAACACAGGCGTCATCTCCGGCGACGGAGGGTTGCCGGAGGGTTGGGACGATTTGGACGACGGACGTCTGGGGACGGGAGCGGTAGCCATTGAAGCGACACTTCAAGATAACGATGGAGCTAGGATAACTGAGAAACGCAGAAGTGGGGCAAGTCGTTTAAGTCGGTAGGTGTAATTAAACCTAGAACCCTAAAACCCTGCGCCGCCCGCTGCGCGGGCGGCGCAGGGTTTTAGGGTTTGGGTTTTAACAATACCGGGGTACTTAGCAAAGGGATTGCGATAGATTCTAACGAATCCGACGCAAGGTCTGATCTCAAATGTCTCAGAAACGTGAATTTAGAATCATTCCCTGAAGACTAAAGCCACAGCGACAGGAACGAAGTTCGCTAGCACGACTAGGAACATTCGTCGTTTGACACTCGCGACGGCGGGTCTTGTCTTGCTAGACGCAGTTTTAACCGACGGATTAACGGATCCAAACAGTCAAGAAACAACGCTTCTTTATGTTCCCCTGGGAAGGTAGATGCAGTGCATCCACCTCTCATTAGAGACTCATGCTATCGATCGCTTTCATTAGGCGTTGAAAGGCAACCAAACACCGTCACAAACCGCCTCGAAATCCTTGCATGCTATGATCGGGATAGATCTTGCTCTACCACTTCGTGCCTCCGCGAATCTGCATGAACGGGTCGTAGCTTTTCATTTATCCATCCTGCCGTCATAGCCGATGCTCTTGGGTTTGAGCGATCGCATCTTCGACTCAAGATCATCTTTGCAAACTCCGCTGCCTTTGGCATGGACTCCCCCACGCTAGGTTTGTCGCACCTAATGCTCCAACGCTTTATCGGCATAATTTTTAATTTTTGTGTAGCCACCGCTCTCAATTTGGCTACACACCTTTGCCTTTATTAGGGATCAAATTTGGGTTCTATCTGTACGGCTAAATAAACATGTTGGTCTTCTAAAGAAACATGTTGCTCTGCAGAGCTAGTGGAACGCAATCCTTTAGAGTAAAATTAAGGGCTAAACGGAGATGGAATTCGTTGGATGGATTCTATTTATCCGGGTGCATCTAAAGGCAAACTGCCTGCCTGAATCGCTCACGGCTTATTAGATCGGCTGGGCGATCGCTTTTGTTTCGAAACATCCGACACCCTCGTTGTTGTTCATTTCCTCTCATGCCACTCAAAATGCTCAGTCAAACGGCTCTCCGTTACCGACTCAAGGAAGGCAGTAACGGCTTCGTTCTCTACGTCTGGGAACCCGCCCATCTCTCCGAAAACCGTGTTCGCCCCTTCCTTTTTATGGCAAAACATCCGACCGCTAACCGTGAGGCGGCGATGGAAATCCTCAACCAATATCTACAGACCCACGAGCAAAATGCTCTCGA
Source organism: Cyanobacteria bacterium J06638_22 (assembly GCA_039819145.1). Lineage (GTDB taxonomy): Bacteria > Cyanobacteriota > Cyanobacteriia > Elainellales > Elainellaceae > Vacuolonema. The sequence continues at coordinate 1,711 of JBCBSL010000442.1, read as the reverse complement.
GTATCAATGGCACGAACCCTCGGCGCGGCTTGGGGCTTGAGGGTCAAGGCTGCACCCTTCGCACATTCCAACTATTCTCTGAAAGCTATGCGCTACGATGCTTTCAGAGAATGATGCGTCCTCATCTCAATGCGTGAGGCTCTATCTACCTGCTGCTTTTTTGCAGAATTCCATCTTCCAAATACAGCACACGGTCGGCCACATCCATAATGCGAGCGTCGTGGGTCACCATCAGAACTGTGCGTCCGCGCTCTTTGGCAAGCTTGCGCAGAAGTTCAATAACCGCATGACCACTGTAGGAATCGAGAGCCGCTGTGGGCTCATCTGCCATAATCAGCGGGGGATTGCCAGCTAGGGCACGGGCGATCGCCACCCGTTGCTTTTGCCCACCCGAGAGCTGCTTGGGTAAGCTTCCGGCCTTGTCAGACAGCCCTACCTCTCCTAGCAACTCCAGTGCTTCGGTGCGGGCTTTGTGGCGAGCAATCCCTTTAACCTGCATTGCGAGTTCAATATTTTCGAGCGCTGTCAGTGCCGGGAATAGGTTGAAACCCTGGAAAATAAACCCAATATTCTGCAAACGAAACTGGGCTAGCGCTTTCCGCGACAGGCATGTAATGTCCTGGTGCAAGAGATGCACACGTCCGGATGTTGGGGTGAGGATACCCGCCAGAATCGATAGCAGGGTCGTCTTCCCTGAACCAGATGGCCCCATCAACAGTTGAATGTTTCCCTGGGGAACCTGGAGGTTGATATCAGTCAGTGCTTGAAATGACTCAGACCCATTCTGATAAACCATGTTGATGTTCTCGGCGGCGATCGCCACCGTTTCTGCCGTGGATGTGGGACGCAAGACTGGAACATGCGATCGCACAACAGAAAGAGTCGTTCGGGGATTGGTTTGAGATGCTGTCATTTCGCCTGATTACGTCGTTTGATCGTGTGTATTGAAAACAGAATTTGAGGTGAATGGATTAGCGCAGCTCAAGAAGTGATGCGTAATGTCAGCCCTTGGCGCGTAATTGAAACCAGCGGGGTGCAACTCAAAAACAACAACCTGCTCTTACACCTATACCTTCACTCGCGGGGCAAGCGATTCCTCCGATCTGGTTGAAGTTAGCCATACAGCACCCGCTTGCCATGCTCAATCCCTTGAAGTTTCCTCACGCTAAACCTGTCCGTATGTCTGAATAGAGATGCACCTTAATTTTTTTCAAACAAGATTTACCAATCTTCACTCTACTGGCTAGAAGCCCTCCCTGTCGTAGTCAATCTCACCTAATACCCAACAAAAATCTGTCGCTTGTACATCAATACGTTTTGGCAAACAAGGCCGAGCCACTCTAGAGCTGTAGCAAAGCTGTCGTTTATCCCCAAGGGGCTACATCTAGGGCGCTGAGTGCGCTCTCGTTCTACTATCGACAGACGCCTTTAGGCCGATCTCATCTCTGCTCATGCCCTCGACCTCACGCTTTGAAAACAACTGCCGGGTCAACATGGGTGACGCGCTGAATGGCAATAATGGCTGAACCCACACACATGAGCACCGTGATGCCCAGAACACCGGCTGCCGAGACAGGGGTAATCAGAATGGCAATCCCTTGAGCCGAGAGCGTCCACAACCCCACAGCCCAACACAAAGCAACGCTAGGAACATAACCCAAAACCGCCATCCACATCGCTTGCTCGATGATGATGCGGTAAATCATCCAAT
>JBCBSL010000441.1:0-4870 GCA_039819145.1 Cyanobacteria bacterium J06638_22 | reverse complement strand
ATTGGTACAGTCAAAGGGCCGGGGGAATCTGGAAATCAATATGTGTTCATCACGGCGAATAACCGTCAGGTCAAGGTGGGCGAGTTTGTTTACTACGAATGGCGATCGCCCGAAAATGGCACCGCTCCCCTCAAAATTCTGGGGAAAATTGGTGATAGACGGCTGATTGACCATTTGCCCGACCGGATCTTTGCCGATACGGAGATTAGCCCAGAGGCGATCGCCGCGTTGGTTGGCTTCATGCACCCCAACCCGGAAATTTACGAAGTGACGGTGGAAGTGGTGGGGCACTTCGATGAACGCTTGGGGTTCATGAATCCTAGGGTGGCACCCAATCCAGGGGAGCGGGTGTATCTGGCGAGCGACCCCTATTTGCAGCGCGTGTTGAATAAAAAGCAACCTGGGGATATCGGTTCAGCCCAGGTGGGGTCACTGCTGTTGCGACCGTCTAGTGCGGTGCCTGTGGTGCTGGATGTCAAAGAACTAGTCAGCACCCACATGGCGATCCTCGCGGGAACGGGGTCTGGCAAATCCTACACGGCTGGGGTGTTGGTGGAAGAGCTGATGTTAGCCTACAACCGGGCTGCCGTCTTAATCTTCGACCCTCACGGCGAATATGGAACCTTGGAAGAGCTGCGAGGCCACCCGGCATTTGCGACGGAGGACGGCTATGCTCCCAGGGTCAAGATTCTAAAGCCGGAAGATATTCGCATTCGGGTCTCGTCGCTCGACTATTACGATGTGATGACCCTGTTGCCGTCGATGAGCGATCGCCAGCAATCCATTTTGCACAAGGCGTTTGGAATTCTGAATCAAACTCACCGCGACCATCGCTGGAACGTCAACGACCTGATGGATGCAGTCTACCAGGCGGATCGCATTCAAGATGAGGATGGGAACGAAAAAGTCGGTTCCTCTGCTAGTGCATTGGAATGGAAGCTGGAACGACTCGCCCGCTCCGAATACTTTGACACGGTGGATCACCTTTCGCCCAAAGATCTGTTTCAGCCGGGACAGGTCACCGTGTTTCAAATGAATGAAATTAGCCAGGAAGAGCAACAGGTCATCTGTGCGGCCATCTTGCGGCAGGCCAATCAAGCGCGGATGAATACGCAGAAAGAGCAGATTGAGCCGCAGGATGAGAACTACTTGCCCTATCCAGTCTTCATTCTTTTAGAAGAAGCCCACCGCTTTGCCCCGGCCCACGAGCCGTCCCGCTGCAAAATGATTCTCCGTACAATCCTGAGCGAGGGGCGCAAATTCGGCTTGGGCGTGGGACTGATTACCCAACGACCCGGCAAGCTCGACTCGGATGTTCTATCCCAGTGCATGAGCCAGTTCATCATGCGCATCGTTAACCCTGTGGATCAAGACAGCCTGAAGTATGGGGTGGAAGCGGCAGGGCGAGATTTGCTGAAGGAACTGCCAGCACTTACAAAAGGCCAAGTCATTATTTCCGGAGCCTGTGTCAATACGCCAGTCCTCTGCCAGGTGCGGCAACGACTAACCCAGCATGGCGGGCAAACGCTCGATGCGCCGGATATGTGGCAGCAATATTTCCAGCCACATCAGGTGGAACGCCGCGTCATTGCCCAAGCGCCTCCTACCCATCGAACCCGACCTAAAACGGCGCGGGGAGTCAGCATTGACTAGAGCATATTGAATCCGATTCAAGAATCCAACTATCGTTTGTGACCACTGCAGAGCAGCGGCCACAGGGTTCTTCAACTGGATTTGTATAGAAACCATAATGCCCACAGCATTAGCACGTAGAGAATATAGTGCTATGTGCTCAAATAGAACCTAAACACGTTTAAAAGCCGCGCGCCGTGCGGCTTTTAAACATAAATTTTCCTGATTTCAATGCGTAAAGCTATACAACGACCAACGTATTAGGAACCGGATGAACGCTGTTTTCTCCGTTGGGTTACTCGTTGTCCTGCGTTGGGTAACAAAGAGAAAAGACAGAGCCACAATCCGAGTGCAATAACTTCAAACATAAGCTACTAGAAAGTTGTGTGAAGTGGAGAATAGCAGAACGAATGGATGAACAGGCTGGCAAGACGCAATGGTAGGCCACCATCAAAATATACAGATCTGATCAGACATTAACTACGCAGTCATTCCTTGAGCAGACGGGTTTGAGTGGGTATGAATTGAGCGAACGGGGTTGAGTCGGTATGAATTGAGCAGTCATTCCTTGAGCAGGCGAATCGAGCAGCAAGCTGAGGGAACCAAAGGAACAGGGCTAAAACAGAGTGTCGTTCAGTTGGCATTTGCTGACGTTCACAGCTTCCTGATCATTTCTCCTCATGAATTATTACCACGTTTATCGTGCAATGTATGCGTCTTTTGGCGGAAATAATGTCTGAATTTTGTCGGACGCGTTATCTTGCGGGGCGGTGATCCTGAACATTCTCTGGAAAGCAGGATAGGGCTTGTAGGAAACGAGATTCTGAGGGAGCCTCTGAGAAGGATAGCAAAGATATTGGCAGAGGGGATAGGGGCGATCGCCCAGCCATCAACTCTAAGACACATATACTTCTTGCGCTCAGCGGCTATGCAGCGGTTTTGTAAATGCGACCTTGCCCCATCATCCAGCATTAGAGCTACTACCAGTAAGCCAGAAAAGGAATAAAGCGTCGATAGGAGAAAACCGTTTGGGAACTTATTTGACAGAACCTTCAAAAAACTCAGTAAGGGGGGGGTGTAGCCTTAAGGTTTGCCTGAGTCATCTAAATATCGGCAGATGGCTGGATGTTGGCAGATAGCTGGCGATTTAAGTCGGCTGGTGGGGCGGCGTTGGGGGTTGGAGGGTTGCCAACGATTCGTTGCAGACTTAGCCACTTTGTGAAGGAGTTGGGCACATTAGAGAAGGAAACGCGAGAGACGCTGGGGACTGCCCTCAACTATCTTCATGCTCGCTTTTCCTGATCGTACTTTTGTAATGACCTATGGCAAATGAACAGCCAAATCTTGCCGCATTTCCTGACAACTGGACATACCTAAAAACTGAGTTGGCGTGGTTAGACCGGGTGTTGATGGTGGCTGTATCCCGGCAACGCAAGGACACGAAGGGGCTGGAGCGTGTCGCTCAAACGGCGGCAGATCGGGTAAGTAGCCACTGGTGGCAGGGGGTGGTGTCCCTGGAAGGCAAGATTGCCTATGATGAGCACCGTCCTCAAAAGGCAGAAGGCTCGGCACAACAGGGACGCTATCAGCAACAACTGGAGTCCAAAATCCGGGCAAGTGTTAGCCAGGGTATCTTCTTGGCGCTACCGGAGTTGAGCGATCGCCTCCAAATGCCGCTGTTTGAAAAGAACTTGGTGTTGATGGCTCTGGCTCCTGAAGTGAACCGTCGCTATGGCGGCATCTATCAGTTCTTGCAGGGAGAAGAGAAAACCGCTAGTGGAGATTTGCCGACGGTGGATCTGGGTTTGCGCCTGTTGTGCCGCAACGACCGGGAGTGGTGCGTGGCGCGTCAGCATCTATTCTTGCAGTCGGTGCTGTACCAGCGGGGCTTGCTGGAAGTGCTGCCCAGGGAGGACAGCACCTTGCTAAATCGACGGGTGCGGCTAGTTCCTCGATTGCTGAATTTTTTGTTGGCGGATGTGCCGACGCAGGAAGGCTTGGACAGCCTGTTGCGGGATCCGGTTGCGCCGCTGCCCCTGAAACCCTCGCCTAAGGAAGACACCCAATCGATTCCCGGATTGTTGCGGCGTTTTCCCGCAACCTCGTGGGAGGCACTGGTGTTGCCAGACTCCTTGATGCAGCCATTGCAAACGTTGACCCAGGCCGCGCCCGATTCTGCGGAGGAGGGAAAAGGGCTGACGGTGCTATTCGCAGGTGCAGCAGGAACGGGAAGAACCCTAGCCGCCGAGGCGATCGCCCATGCCCGTGAACAATCCCTAGTGGTGGCGGATCTGGCGCAGATGCAGCCGGAGCAGTTCCCGAAGGCGTGGCAACGGCTGACGGTTAAGGCCGCTCCTGTCGTGCTGATTCGGGGGGCGGAGCGCTGGTTGCGGCGATCGGCAGCTATTGTGCCTGGTGATTTGCGCCGTTGGTTGATGGAACGGCAATTGGGGGGAGGGCTGACGATCCTAACGGTGACCCATGAGGAAGCGGTGGCGGTGCGGTGGCGACAGCACTGGACGATGGTGTGTTCGTTTCCAATGCCGACGGTGGGCGATCGCCAGCGTTTGTGGGAGCAGGCGTTTGCCAATGACGTGCCACTAGACAAAGCCATTGATTGGGCGGCGGTGGCGCGGTGTGCAACCTTGACTGGGGGAGAAATTCGGGCGATCGCCAAGACGGCACTTTACGACTGGCAAAAGTCTGGAGACCCCACCTTCACACTGGATTTTCTCAACCGTGCGCTGCAAGCCGCCCCGGCCAATGCGGTTCGCCGTATTCCGCTACTAAAACCCCGTAAGAAAGCCGCTCGCAAACGGAAAACGAGTCGTAAGACGGCGTCGTCCTGAGATCCGGACTTTCGTCGGGGCGAAATCCAGGAAATAATCTATGTGAAATCCAGGAAAGAACTTGGGTCAAAATTGACATTGGCGTTCATCATAGTCATCAGTGTCATCTGTCTCTCTGCGCGATCGCCTGTGCTTTGGGACACGATGCGCGGATGATCCGATGGCTCATATTTCCCTAGTAGAGACGATCTTCGGGTGGAAACGGTGAGCACGGTAAAACGAGTCGAGAAAACGCTAGGCTTAGCATCGAACGCTGTCAAGGAAATCCGTAATCGCCCCTATTTTGGCAGCGTGGCGTAAATGATCCGGTTAACGATAGGCAGCGATTGGATGGAACTGATCATTCATCGTCGTTCCATTGGATCGTTGCGGATTGGAGGAGCAACAGT
>JBCBSL010000440.1:0-4891 GCA_039819145.1 Cyanobacteria bacterium J06638_22 | reverse complement strand
CGTGAAAATAAAATCCCAAAAATCCCAGAGAGAGGGGCGGCGGGCTAAGCCCGTCGCCCCTCTCTCTGGGATTTTATTTTCTGGCTAACCCTATGCATAGAAATGGTTGCACAACGCTATAGGAATCTGAGAAAACCGTTGGCCTTTACTCAGGAGAGACCATAAGCCCGGGCGTCTCGATTACACTAAAACCATAGTGTTTTCCACTCATTAGCTGTTATGTCTGCCCCTACTCCAGACCCTCAAATGCTGCTGCTAGAAACAGAGTTCGAAGATGCTGAGCAGACTCTTCTGGAGCAGGCGACAGCGGATGGTGTGGTATTTCCTCCAAGCAATCTTGAAAGTGACGAACCTCCGTTGGAAAGTGACCTACACCGTGACCAGATCGATCTACTGATTCGTTTGTTGCGCTGGTTATGGCGCGATCGCCAGGACTATTATGTTTCCGGGAACACCACAATCTACTACAGCCCCCACCAGCGCAAAACTCACAAATTTCGAGGTCCCGATTTCTTCGTTGTGCTGGGCGTTGCTAACCACCCTCGCCGCAGTTGGGCGGTATGGGAAGAAAACGGCAAATATCCTCATGTGATTATCGAGTTGCTATCAAATTCCACCGCTAAGGTCGATCGAGGATTAAAAAAGGAGCTTTATCAAGAGACTTTCCGCACCCCAGATTATTTCTGGTTCCACCCCGAAACCTTAGAGTTTCAAGGTTTTCATCTGGTTGCTGGACGCTACGAACCCCTTGAACCCAACGAACAGGGATGGCTTTGGAGCGCACAGTTAGGGCTATATCTGGGCATTCGCGATCGCCAACTCCGGTTCTTCACCCCTGAGGGAATCCTCATCCCGACCCCAGAGGAAATGGCAACGGCTGAACAGCAACGGGTAGAGGCTGAGCGGCAACGGGCAGAGGCCGCCAATCAACGGGCAGAGGCCGAGCGGCAACGGAGTGAACAACTCGCGGCAAAGCTGAGGGAATTAGGAATTGACCCGGATGAGATCCACTCAGAGGGATAGGGAATATTGGGGGCGATCGCATACCCCCAAGGCAATGTTAACTACGTCTCTCTAGCGGGTTGCCTGAGGGTAACGTTCGCCAGCTATTTTGCGTTTCTGATCAGGAGATTTCGTTCATGCCCTCCCTCAAGCGTCGTCACTTTCTGCAATTGTTTGGGTCTACCCTGGCAACTGTGGGACTCAGTCAGGCCAACTTCTTCAGCCAGGCCGATCGCTTTGGACGGGTGTTAGCGCAGACCACGCCGCGAAAACTGGCGTTGCTGGTGGGCATCAACGCCTATCCCACCCCCATTCCCGACTTGTACGGCTGTGTGAATGATGTGGCGCTGCAATATCATCTGCTCGTTCATCGGTTTGGGTTCAATCCAGCGGACATTGTGACCCTTTCCGACACCCAGACCGACTCAACCCTCACCCCCAGCCGGGAAAACATTCTGTGGGCGTTTCAGGAACATTTGATTGCCCAAGCGCGCCCAGGGGATGTCGTGGTGTTTCATTACTCCGGGCATGGGGGGCGGATTGTGGATCCCAACCCAATTCGTATCGAAGCCTGTGGGACGAACCAATCGCCCGGACTCAACGGCACTCTGGTGCCCAATGATCCGGTTGACCTGACGCCAAATGGTTCAGAAATTGTGGTGTCCGACATCATGGGACGCACGCTGTTTTTGCTAAGCCACGCCTTGCAAACCGAAAATGTGACGATGGTGCTGGATAGCTGCTATGCCGGAGCGGGGACACGAGGCAACATCACGGTGCGATCGGTTGGCAATTCGCGGTTGGCGCGGAATGGAATATCTCTGGTCGCCAGCCAGGAAGAGCTGGCCTTTCAGGAAAAACTGATGGCGGACTATGGCTGGTCGATGGACGACTTCCAGCAACGGCGGAGCCAGGGAATTGCGAAGGGCGTGGCGATCGGGTCGGCCAGTTGTAACCAGGAGGCGGTTGATGCGGTGTTTGGCAACTTCAACGCCGGGGCGTTCTCTTACATGCTGACCCGATATTTGTGGCAACTGCCGGCGGCTCAAGCGTTCACGGCAGTGCAGGCCAATCTCCGGCGCAGCACCTATGCAGAAGCCGATCTGCGGGGCTTTGAGCAGGAGCCCGTGATGGAAGTGAAACCGGGGAGTGAGAATGGTCGTCAATCCTTCTTTTTCTTGCCGGAATGGGGCACCCCTGCAGCGGATGGAGTGATTACCGATGTCGCGGCGGATGGCACCGTTGAGTTTTGGCTAGGAGGCACGGCCGCCCAAACCTTGAGTGCAGCAGACACCGTATTTGCGGTGTGGGATCAACGGGGACAGGCCATCACAAGTCCTGATGGAGAGGCGATCGCCGTCCAGAAAAGTGGCATCACGGGAAATCCCTTGGTCGGTCGCGGCACCGTCATCTCCGGTGATTCCTCGCGCCTTCAACCGGGTATGTTCTTGCGAGAACGGATTGTCGGCTTGCCAGCCAATCCAGAGCTGGTGGTTGGGTTGGATCCGTCTCTGGAAGACGAAGCTGATGCGGCGATCGCCGCCCTCGATTCCATCCTACAAACCACCAATGCAGAGGGACAGTCGGTGAGTCGGCTGCGCCCGGTGGCTATGGATCAACAAACCTCCGTGGATTGCATTCTGGTGCGGATGAACGACGATCTGCGGCAACGAGTGACGCCGAGTACCCAAGCAAACTTACCCGGCAACGAGGCCTATGGTCTGTTTACCCCAGCTCTCGCCTTCATTTCGCGGACGGATGGTAGCAGCAGTGAATCCGTTACCGCCGCGGTCAATCGGCTGACCTCGCGCTTCAAAACCCTACTGGCGGCGAAGGTATTGCGGGCGATCGCCAGCACAACATCCGACCTGCAAATCAGTGGCGATGTATTCTCAGCCAATCGCCCCAGTGGGCCGCGCCTTCCCATCACTACTCGCACCCTGGACAGCCCGGGGAGCCGCAATGCGAACACGGTACAACCCTTTACCGATGGCGATGTGATGCAGTTGGAAGTTCGCAATGATGAATCCACTGCACTCTACGTCAGTTGCCTGCTGGTCAACTCTCGGGGAGAAGTGGATGTGTTGCATCCAGCGCGGTGGGATGCTCCGGAGGAGGCCGCGCGGGTGGCAGCAGGCGAAAGCCTGGTCATTCCCCGCCAAGAAGATGACGTTATGGTCACGTTGCGGGGCAATGGCTTTTTGGAAATGATTACCCTGGTAAGCACCGAACCCCTGCGCAATGCGTTGCAGGGACTCCAGACGATCGCACGAGGACGCGGTCAATCGCGCGGTTCAGTTCGAGCCAGCGACGGCGATCCGATTTCCCTGATTGACGACATTCTGGGAGATGTGGATCGCGCCTCTCGCAGTAGCGAAGCTGAATTTGAGGTGACCTCCCGCTCCCGTACCGTCAGCAGCCGAGCGATCGCCGCTTTCACCACGCTCCTGGAAGTGCGCTCCTGATTGACAAGACAACCTGTTGGCCATAACGTTCATCGGTTCTGGATTCCTGCCTTCGCGGGAATCATTCATGGCGCTGGCGCGCCACCCCAAACGATGAAAATCTATTTTCAGAGCAACGACAAGGATGTCTATACCTCCGACATACAGCGCTATGCGCGTTGGTTAAGTACGGTTGTGTGGGGCGCGCCGCGCCCCACACAACCCTTTTTTGTACTTGATGCGGTTGCAGACCGCTATAAGTGGCCATGGCTATATCTGAAGCGAAAATCGCTGTAAGCGGAAGGAATTTGGAGCGATCGCCCGGAACTCACTCGGTTTTAGTGAAAGGGAACGATAGTGTGAAGATAGCAGTCAGAGGTTGGATACATTCCCGCGCTACCCAATCATCGCTGAATGTCTATCAATGGGCGATACCTGCCCTAAGCCTGGATCCACGCCAATTCAACCATGCGATCGCTATGTCAAAGGAAACGAGTTCAAAGAAAACGAATTTCGAGTTTTTCTTGCCGGAAACAGCGGAAAAGGTAGAGTTTTGGGATTTAACCGAGGAAGAAAAGACTGCTCTGGCTCTGGGAGAGGAGCCAACGGATCGCGCCATCTATCGCATTTCGGTGATTGTGCAACACTTTCGCGAACGGCAAGTGAAACGGAAATATCGGTGGCGATCGCTCCAGGGTATTGCCTTTGGCATTGATGTGCAGACCACAGGCGTCCGGTTTGCCGGGGGGCTGTTCCCCCGCCGAGATCACCGAGATTTGCGCAGCAACCTCTCGGTACAGTTCAACGCCTTGCCGACCAGCCGCTTCGTGACAGCAAAGATCGCGTCGCAACTCAGCCGCAGCATTCCCGGCGACAACTGGGGCGTCTACGCCCAACGCACCGACCGCAGCGCCCGCTGGATGCTAACTCCCCGCTGGATTACGCAGAATGATCTAACCCAGTTTATGGTGCTCTGCTCAGTTCCCTCGACGTTGGAAACTGATATTCTTGCTCACTGCTATCTGGTCGGGTTTCGGGCGAACGCGGAGCGGCTGGCACGGAAAAATCGCGTCGTGTACTTACCCAAGTCATTAAGCTCCGGAAGCACAGAGGGCGCGGAGACATGATCCAAAAAATCTTAGCTTGAGCTGTTCTCCTACCCCACTTCAACGACATCTCTATTAGAAAGAACAGCTCTCCCAATCCTATCTCTGCCGAACAATACTGCCAGAGGGGATCGCCCTAGACCCTAATCGCGATTGCCCAGGCGATGAATAACGATCGCGATCGCCCACCCTTCACCAGACATGATTTATACGCCTTCGGTTCGCGAGAAATCGCGAGCGTTTGTTGGTGGGCGATCGCTCCTAACTAGGGCTTCCTGAAAAAGTTGAAATTGCTTACAGGAAAAGGACTTCAACCGTTTTCCTCTCCAACAAGTGCAA
>JBCBSL010000439.1:0-4898 GCA_039819145.1 Cyanobacteria bacterium J06638_22 | reverse complement strand
CCGTCAAGCGCCGTTACCGAGGCGTGATTTATTAGAACCTATTCCACGAAAATTGAAGTCAGACGCTTCTCTAAAGCGTTCACACTGTACTATCAAGTCCGGTTAAATAGCCGTAAAACCCAACTATCGTCTGTTCCCGCTGCAACGCAGCGGGAACAGACGATAGTTGGGTTCTTCAACCGGATTTGATATAAAAAATTGTTCCTAAAACTGCACGCGTTTACCGGATTCGATTTGTTCGGTGGGGTGGAGGATGACGGTGTCATCTTCATTGAGGCCATCGAGGACTTGGGCTTGGCTGGGGTTGCGTTGCCCGATCGCCACTTCGCGCTGTTGGGCTTGGCCGTCTTCGACCACGAAGACACACCAGCCGGGGGCATCGGATTGCTCGGAGTCGCAGCGCAGGAGAGCGCTGACGGGAACTTGTAAGACGTCTTCCTCTTGCCAAACGACGATTTGAGATTCGACGCGGTAGCCGTCACCCAAAGGCACATCGGTGCCGTCTAGCGCCGCGATGATGTTGACCCGCTGTTCTTCCACACCGAGGGCAGAGACTTCGGTGAAGGCGGAAGGTTCGATGGTGCTGACGGTGGCATAGAGCGTTTCGTCGCCACCCCATTGGTTAATCCAAACGCGATCGCCCTCTTCTACTTGCACGGCATCGGTGGAGAGCACATCGATCACCAGCTCTAGGTCATCGGGGTTGCCAATTTCCATTAAGGGCGTTCCGGCAGCAACGAAGCGGGCACTTTCCTGCATGATCTCCAAGACGGATCCGCTGCTGGGGGCATTAATGTTGGTGCGGGCGGCATCATCGGCAAGGCGTACCAGTTGGGCTTCCAGGCTGGCGATCTGGGCGGTGAAGGCGTCTTCCAGATAGTCCGGATCCGATTGCTCGGCTTGTAGGATGGCGAGGGCATCTTGGGCGGCAGCAACTTCGGCGGCAGCGGCCTGGGCTTCCCGGCGCGCTACGTCTAACTCGCGGGCGCGGGTGGTGGCTTGCAGGGCGGCATCTTCCTGTGCTTGTTGGGAAATCGCCCCTTCGGACTGTAGGGTTTCCGCTCGTTGGCGATCGCGCTCGGCCTGAGCCAGGGCTGCCTCGGCCTGCTGGATGCGAGCTTCGGCCTGTTGTTGAGCCGCCTGAGCCGCGCGGATGCGAGCCTCGGCCTGTTGAAGGGCTTCGGTCTTAGGGCGCTGGGTATCGACGCCGCGCCGTTGGGCCTCTAGTTCCTGCAACTGTGCCTGGGCTGACTGCACTTCACTGGTGAGGGGGAGTGGGTCGATGCGGGCGACAAGCTGCCCTGCCTCAATGGTATCCCCTGCATCCAGGTCAATCCGCAACAGCCGTCCATCAACGGGAGCGGCCACCACGTAGCGCGATTGCACCCGCGTTCGGCCTTCTTCGGTGACCGTGACCGCCAGTGTGCCCCGTTCTACCGCTGCCACGGTGACCAGCAAAGGAGCAGGACGTAGCACCAGTGCTAGCAAGATGGCGATCGCCAATCCTGCCAAAAGGTAGAGCATGCGTTTAACCGTGGGGGTAAATTTGAACTTCATGAAGGATTACTCCCGTGTTTTAAGGACAGCGATCAAATCCAAATGGTTCAGTTGGCGGCGAATCATCCAGCCAGAAATCAATGCGGCTACGATTACGACTCCAGTGGCAAACATGTAGGTCGTACGGTCAACGAAGAGAGGAAATCGATAGAGTTCGGAATCATAGGCCACAACGAGGGCCGTGATCAGTCCCCAGCCGACCCCAATCCCCACAGGAATAGCCAGTAGGGTGAGAATTGCCTGCTCGCCCAGCAAAATGACGGCAATTTCTGCACGGCTGAAGCCAATGATGCGCAGGGTGGCTAGCTCGCGTCCTCGCTCTGACAGGGCAATGCGGGAAGCGTTGTAGACGACCCCAAAGGCGATGATGCAGGCAAAAATCACCAGCACCGTCGTAAAAACACCGAGGCTGGTACCGATGGTTTCTTCGAACTGGTCGATGGTGGTCTGGCGGATGGCGATACCGGCGATCGCCGGGGTTTGCTTCACTTCGTCATAAAGTTCATTAATGGCAAGGGAATCTACCGCCAGGTAAGCCCCAGAGATGGTTTGCCCTTCCTGCATCAAGCGGTTGAGGGCATGGATATCCATGTAAGCGGACACGCCGATCAGTTCATCGACCAACCCCATCACCTCGACGGTGAGGGTGGGTCGAGTGCCTTCCAGCACTTCCACCGTTAGGGAATCTCCCGGTTCTACCCCCAGCTTTTCGCCCAGGGTGCGGGTGAGCAGCACGCCGTCAGGCGGCAGGGAGATAGTGCGCAATTGCTGATCTAGCAGATGGCGTAGATCGCTCTCCGGTTCCAGCCCTGTCAAGCCCGTGCGGTGGGTGCGATGCTCATAGCGCAGGCGGGCGGCAACGCTGCGAAAGGGCTCGGCCTGCATCACACCAGGGAGATGGGCGATCGCATAACGGGCACGGGCAGGGCGGGGTTCGTTGAAGACCAGGGTTACATCTTCCCGCTGCGCCTGCCGAAACTGCACATCCATGATGTAGTAAATCGCATCGCCCATGTAGCGCCCCACCATCAAAATGGCGACCGCAAGAGCAATCCCGATGATCGACAACGAGCCTTGGATAGGCTTGCGTTCCAAGTTGCGCAGAATGATCCGTCCAGAGGCGGAGAAAAAGCGCTGCAAGCCCCAGCGTTCCACCAGGGTCGGGCGGAATTGGGGGGGCGCTTCGGGGCGCATGGCTTCGGCGGGGGGCAGGGAAACCGCTCGGCGCACCGAGGAGAAAGCCCCCAACAGGGCTGCACCACTGCTGAAGGCGATCGCCGTGACAATCAACCCCGTCCCCGCCTCATAGCGCAACACAGGAAAATGGAAAAAGTTGGTGTAGTACTGCGTAATACCAGAACCAAACCATAGCCCCAGTCCAGTTCCGATCACCCCGCCGACTAGAGTGATGAGCAACACCAACTTGAAGTAATGCGTCCCCACGTCCCAATTGCTGTAGCCAAAGGCTTTGAGAACGGCAATTTGATCCCGCTGGGTGCTGATGATGCGCGACAGCACAATATTCAGCAAGAAGGCCGCAATGCCGAGAAAGATCGTCGGCATGAACACCGCCGTCACTTGGAGTGACGCGATCTCCTGGGTCAGGAAAAAGTTAGAGACCTGATCCTCTTGCCCGTAGGCGACCAAACCGCCGTAGCGCTCTAGCTGCTGATCCAGTTGAAACAGCACTTCCGGCAGATTGGCCTCACGGGATAGGGATAGCGCCACATCATTGAACGCCCCCTCCATATCAAATGCGGCGGCCAGAGCCTCGCGACCCATCCAGATGATGCCAAAGCGGCGATCGTCCGGCACAATGTCCGTTGGGCGAATGGCATAGACATACTCCGGCGACAGCGCCGTCCCCACAATTCGCAGTTCCTCCCAGCGCCCATTGATTACCGCCCCGATGGTGTCGCCCAGCGCCAGGTTGTTGGCCGCAGCAAAGGCTTCGCTGACCAGCACCTCATCTCGCCGATTAGGTTCGATATAGCGCCCCTCGCGGATGAACAGATCGTTCAGCATGGGTTGGGGTGTGGTCGGAATGGAAATGATGCGTCCAGTGGCTGGGACATCCAAGTCCGGTACATCCAGCGTCACATCCACCACCACGCGGGTTTGCACCTGACCCACGCCGGGAATTTCGGCCAGCCGAGGCGCAAGGGACTCCGGTGCCCGTTTCAAAGACGCAAATACATCCGCGAATCGATATTCCGCGTAGTAAGCGGACTGAGACAGCTTCAGGGAATCGTAGGCGCTCATCATCGTCACCATCGCGGTGATGCCGCAGGCAACAATCAGCAGAATCGCTAACACTTGCCCCCGCATGTGCATCAAATCCCGCACCAGTTTTTGATCCAGTGCTCGCATGGCCTACCACTCCAACTCATCTGGGGATACTTTCGTGTCGTTCACCTGGATGTTGGAGATTTGCCCACTCCGCAGGGAAATGACCCGATCGGCCATCGCCGCAATCCCCGCGTTGTGGGTGATGACGGCGGTCGTTGTGCCCAATTCTCGGTTCGCCCGTGCCAGCGCGTCGAGCACCAGCTTCCCCGTGCGAAAGTCTAGTGCTCCGGTGGGTTCGTCGCAGAGCAACACTTCGGGCCGCTTGGCGATCGCCCGGGCAATGGCCACACGCTGCTGCTCCCCACCGGAAAGCTGTGCCGGGAAATGGTCGAGGCGATCGCCCAACCCCACCATTTCTAATGCTTCCTTAGGCGAAAAGGGATGGGACGCAATCTCTGTCACCAGCGCCACATTCTCCCGTGCCGTCAGACTGGGAATCAGATTATAGAACTGAAAAATGAACCCTACGGCCTCTCGCCGAAACCGGGTGAGGATGGCATCGTTGGCCTGGGAGAGATTGCGATTGCGGAACCAGACCTCGCCGCAACTGGGCACATCCAATCCCCCCAAGATGTTGAGCAGGGTGGATTTGCCGCTCCCCGATGGCCCCAACAGCACCACAAATTCCCCTTCATACAATTCCAGATCCACATGGCGTAGGGCATTCACGTCCACCTCGCCCATGTGGTAGGTCTTGCCCACATCCCGCACTCGAAACACGGCAGCGGGTGATGCAATCCCCGCCGCTCCGGAGGCATTATATTCCTGGGCGCTCGACATCGGCGTTCCTCAGTTCGGACTAATATCATCCTAAAAAACAAGATTTGAAAGTCCGAAAAGCTTATTCTTTTTTCGCAAATCCCTGTTACAAACTGATACGTTCAGGGGCCAGGGGTCGGGTGCCTTCAAGGCACCCGACCCCATGAACCGCCCAAGTTGTTGGTCAGATGGGCCAACAAAAGCTGAGGAATTAGAAGGCACGCGCAAGCCAC
>JBCBSL010000438.1:0-4907 GCA_039819145.1 Cyanobacteria bacterium J06638_22 | reverse complement strand
ACAAACATCACAGAACAGATGGGACCTCGGGAGTTGGTCAGTGAAATTGATTATTGCTTTAAGAATTTTGATGTAATTATCAGCAAGTTTGGACTCGAAAAAATCAAGACCGTTGGTGATGCTTATATTGCAGCTGGAGGATTGCCAGAATATTCGGATGTCCATGCTTTGGATACAGTGAAGGCAGCGATCGCCATCTGTGAGTTTATGAAGGAGTACCAAGAACAGCGCTTAGAAAAAGATGCGGTCTACTTCGAGCATCGCATCGGTATCCATTCAGGCAGCGTTGTTGCGGGTATTGTGGGTATCAAAAAATTTGCCTACGACATTTGGGGCGATGCAGTCAATACAGCAGCCCGGATGGAACAAAGCAGCGAACCTGGACGTATCAATATTTCTAAAGCGACCTATGACTTAGTCAAAAATCACTTCGAGTTCCAACACAGAGGAAAGATCCAAGCCAAAAACAAAGGCACGCTCGATATGTATTTCCTCCTTCCCTCGAACCGTGACGCGGCCCAAGCAAGCTGTTGAACGATCGCCCAAGCAACTCAGGTCAACTTAAGTCATTACTCATTAGGATTCCGCTCAATGGCGTACAAACAAGTTGGCTTGTCGCGCCATGTGAATTCTTTGACTAGCACCATGCCATTCTTCTCGGCTACACGGCGGGAGGCTAGGTTTTCAGGATGGATCAATGAAATGAGGCGATCGCGCCCGAGCTGATGAAATCCATACTCTCGACAGGCTTGTGCGGCTTCTGTGGCAAAGCCCTGCCCCCACAAATCGCGACGAACATGGTAGCCAATCTCCACTTCGTCAACGCCTTCTATCTGTTGAACTACTAACCCACAATCTCCAATCACCTCACCGTTCTTTTTTAGAACGATCGCCCACAGGCCGAATCCCCGATCGGCATACCCCTGCATGTTCCACTCAACCCAGGCTTTCATCATTTCCCGATCAAAGGGCTTTGGGTAAAACCGCATGGCTTCCGCATCAGCAAAGGTTGCGAGTAAGGCGTCTATATTCTGAAGCCCCATTTCGCGCAAAAGCAACCGCTCCGTTTCCAACACCATCATTTAGATTCAGTCTCGTATTGAGAGAAGGGCAATTACAAATAACACAAAATCCATCAGGACTTACGCAAACCCCGCGTCATCCTGATGTGATCCTGATTGAATTTGTTGATGCTGTGAGCACGATATACCCACGGCAGGAACAAAATGCGTAAGCCATATCCATGAGTTATGGTGGGGAGAAGATTTCGGATCAGGGGATCACCTGAAAACGGCGTGGAAACACTACCAACCCAAAATCTAAAATTCAAAATTGGCAGAGGGCGATCGCACCATGAAAAGGTTCCTCCTGGGTTTGTTGTTTGTGGCTGGCGTATTTTTAGCGCTGGGCAGCTTTCCAGGGCTAGCACGGCAGGGAGTTTGGAACTCTATCGTGCTGGACTTTCGAGAAGATATTCCGGTGGCTGAGCGAGACGCAGCGCTGACAGCGATCGCCCAGCAAACGGGGATGACGCCCCGGTTAAATAGCGAGTTTTCGGTTGCCGACAATGTGTATGTGATGGAGGGCGATCGCGATACACTAAGAGCCTTACGGCGATCGCCAGTGGATGACCTGACCGAATCCATCAGCCCCAACTACGAGTATCAGGCGTACTTTTCGCCCAACGACCCCGACTACGCCAAGCAGTGGAACTTCCGCAGCATCAACATTGAGCCCGCGTGGGATGAAACCAAGGGCGGTGGTGTGACCGTGGCGGTAATTGACACAGGCATTAGCCCGGTGCCCGACCTGGAAAAGACCAACATGGTGAAGGGCTATGACTTCGTGAATGACCAGGAACTGGCGATCGACGACAACGGCCATGGCACCCATGTGGCTGGAACCATTGCCCAATCCACCAACAACGGCTTGGGGGTCGCGGGGATCGCCTATGAAGCGACGCTGATGCCCCTGAAGGTATTGGGCGACAGTGGTGGCGGCACCGTTGTGGATATTGCTGAAGCCATTCGGTTTGCCGCCGATCATGATGCCGATGTGATTAACCTCAGCCTCGGTGGTGGGGGTGATGCGGATGTGTTGCGGGAGGCGATCGCCTATGCCTCCAACAAAGGCGTGGTCATCGTCGCAGCAGCAGGCAACGCAAATACGAACGCCGCGTCTTACCCCGCCCGATATCCCCAGGTTCTTGCCGTCTCAGCACTAGACTCTAGGGGCACCAAAGCGCCCTACTCCAACTATGGTGCAGGGGTCGATATTTCCGCCCCCGGAGGGGCGCTTGCTGAGGACGACTCCAGTGGCGGCATCCTGCAAAACACCATTGATCCAGAAACAGGCGAACCTGTTTTTCTGGCGCTTCAAGGAACGAGCATGGCATCGCCCCATGTGGCGGCGGTGGCAGCACTCGTGAAATCGGTCGGCATTGACCAACCGAATGAGGTCACAGAGATTCTGAAAAAGTCTGCCCGCGTGATCAATAATGACGAACTCAACTATTACGGTGCCGGACATCTGGATGCAGACGCCGCCGTTAAGTTGGCACTGAAAGGACAAATCACACCCCGCGACTTTTTCCGCTGGATGAAAGAGAACGGCTACCTCAACCTGAAGTTCTGGTTCGATGGTGGTGTGGTCGTCCTCCCCACAAAGATCGCGATGGTGCTGGGGTCTTACTTGCTGGCTTGGTTCCTGCGCAACTACCTGCCCTGGTTTAGCTTCTCTCTCTCCGGCGGGCTGGTGCTCGGCAGCTCTGGGCTATTCTTCCTGCGCGGCCTCTACGCCTTTGACTTGCCCCAGGCTCCCTTCCGCGTCCTTGGTAGCTCTATTCCCGAGTTGGGCAGCGCGATTCAGGCCAGTCCGCTGCTCAATCCCATCACCGCTAGCCTACTCATTCCTCTCGCTCTAGTGGCGCTGTTCTTGGGGCACTCTAGTCTCAAATGGTTTGCGGTTGGCAGTTGCATTGGTGTTGCAGCGTGTCTCGGCGTGAGTGCGATCGCCGACCCCGGCATGATGTGGTTAGGTGGTGGGGCGATCGCGCGTCTCTTCTTGCTAGGAAACGCGGTCATCTGTTTCCTACTCGCAACGTTGGCAGCCAAAGCGGCTTATCAGCAACAGGAGGCATAAATGGCACTTCAACTCCAAGGCATTGTCAAAAAATCCTCCGTTGGTATGGGCGCATGGGCACTTACGACAGAGGATGGACAAACCTACGAAATCTACAAAAAAGGCGTACCGGATGGGTTGCTTTCGGATGGTCAAACGGTACGCGTGACAGGCAACGTCCGAGAGGATGTGATGACGACAGCAATGATTGGGCCTGTGTTGCAGGTAGCTGCCTACGAAGCTATCTAATATACTTAAAACCCAACTATCACATGGCTTAAGCAAGTTTGATGATTTGTGGGGCGCAGAACGCCCCACAAATCATCAAACTGCTTTGGTTTTTCATATCCAATGCATAAGGCCTATATCGTTTGTGGCCGCTGCACTGCAGTGGCCACAAACGATAATTTGATATAACGCTTTGGGGCGATAGCATAAGGTGTGCATGTTCCTGCTGAGTACCAGGCCATTGGCTCTTTCAACTGGGAGCCATCGACCGATGAAACATGCCCAATGAAACATTTGAGGACTAATTGGATGAGCCTTCCAGAAACGATGTTTGGAGTGGTGCTGAACGGACACGGCGGCATGGAGCAATTGGAATGGCGAGAGGATCTCGTTGTTCCTCAGCCCAATGAAAATGAGGTGTTGATCCAGGTTTTGGCCTCATCCGTGAACAACACGGATATCAATACGCGGGTCGGTTGGTATTCTAAGTCCGTCCGTGGCAGTACAGCCTCCGGCGTTGACACGGCAAGTGCTTCGGCTGATTTGGCCGATGGTGGATGGTCGGGGAACCCCCTTGCTTTTCCCCTCATTCAAGGCGCCGATTGCTGTGGGACGATCGTAGCGGTGGGGGCTAATGTTCCAGAATCTCGCATTGGAGAACGGGTTTTGGTTCGCGCGCTCCAATGCGGGACGGCTGACGACCCGTTTTCAATTTGGACCTTTGGCTCGGAGTGTAATGGCGCCTTTGCCCAATTCGCAAAGACGTCCGCCGTCCATGCGTTGCCCGTTCAATCCAACTGGTCTGATGCCGAGCTAGCTTCACTGCCTTGTGCTTATTCAACCGCAGAGGCGATGTTACAGAAAATCAGCCTCAAGGATGAGCATGTACTCATTACCGGGGCATCGGGTGGCGTTGGCTCGGCAGCAATTCAGCTAGCCAAGCGTCGTGGGGCATACATCACAGCGATGACAAATGCTGACAAGGCTGAGGCCATTCGAGCCATTGGTGCGAACCAGATTCTGGATCGTAATGATGCATTTCCCCCGGATACGTTTGATGCCATTGTTGATGTCGTTGCTGGCCCACGATGGCCAGATATGCTGGTGGCACTGCGACGGGGCGGTCGATATGTGACGGCTGGAGCGATCGCCGGCCCAATTGTAGAGCTGGATGTTCGCACCCTCTATCTGCATGATTTGACGCTCTACGGTTCAACATTTCAGGCGAACAACATCCTGCAAGATATTATTCGCTATGTCGAGCGTGGCGAACTAGAACCGCTCATCGCTCAGGAGTTTAAGCTCAAAGAACTTCGCCAAGCACAAGAAACGTTTCTAGAAAAGAAATTCATTGGAAAAATAGTGATTCGCCACACGTAATAGTCATTAACTAATTTCCGAAACTATTGCGGTGCAATGGATTCAAATTCTTTTAATTTTGTCTTCCTCAGAGAGGTTGATGAGACTACTTTGGCACTGATTACGGGCACCTACTCCGAACGTTTCACTCAAAGTGATATCAAGTCCGTTTAAATAGCCATCAAACCCAACTATCGTTT
>JBCBSL010000437.1:0-4929 GCA_039819145.1 Cyanobacteria bacterium J06638_22 | reverse complement strand
GAATGGATTTCAGAAGAAATGCCCAGCGCCGTGCGCTCATACTTGCTGGGGTTGACCTTCGGGCTGGTGGCTTCGCCTTGTAGCACCCCTGTGTTGGCCACTCTATTGGCCTGGATTTCAACCACCCAAAATCCAGTATTGGGGGGGAGTTTGCTACTGGCCTATACCGCAGGTTATGTCGCTCCGTTAATTTTGGCGGGAACCTTCACCGCTTCCCTGAAGAAGTTACTGGAATTACGGCGCTGGTCGGGCTGGATTACTCCGGCAAGCGGCGCTCTCCTGGTCGGGTTTGGGATCTTTTCACTCATGCTACGGCTCCTCCCTTCCGGTCAGTTTTGATGGGTGATTGTCTAGCCAGAGATTTTCAGTACAGAACATTTCAGCACACATTTTTCAGTACACATTAAGGAGAACAACCAAGTATGGGCGCGTTCATTCGGCAAGTCCTGGCGACCATGGTCGGTCTTGTCTTATTCGTCACGCTGGGGCTGGGTGGCCTGATCATGCTGGTGGTGCTGGCATCACTCACGGCAACAGAACCCGAGTCGGATATTGAACGGGGCACCGTGCTAACGCTGGATTTGGCGGCTGGCATTAGCGATGCCAACATCGACGAACCAGTGGTGGTCGGAGACTTTTTCGGTGGCACTCCCCCCATGCGGACGATCGCCCTACGTGTGGCCATTGATGCCCTGTATGAAGCAGCCGACGACAATCGCATTGAGGCACTATACATCAAAGGATCTCTCCTAGAAGGGGGGGGGGCAGGGTATGCCACGCTGCGGGAATTGCGGGCAGCCTTAGACACCTTCCAGGAATCGGGCAAGCCCATCTATGCTCACAGCTCCAACTGGAGCGAGCGCGATTTGTATTTGGTGTCGGGAGCCGATCAGGTGATGCTCGACCCGACGGGATTGGTGGAAATGGATGGACTGATTGCAGAAACCCCTTTCTTTGCTGGAGCCCTCGAACAATTTGGCATTGGCATCCAGGTTATCCGAGCTGGGAACTACAAATCAGGCGGGGAGTCCTTCGTACGCCAGGAACGCAGCCCAGAAGACCGGGAGCAAACCGAGGCACTCCTCGTCGATTTGTGGGACGAAGTTGTCACAGCGGTCGCAGCGGGGCGGGAACTCGAACCCTCAGCGCTTCAGGCGATCGCCGACCAGCAGGGTTTCTTGGTCGCAACCGAAGCGGAAGAAGCAGGACTGATCGATGGTCAAGCCTTTGAAGATGAAGTGCTGACGGAATTGCAATCCCTCACAGGAGCAGACGACCTGGACGACTTGAACCAGATCAGCCTCGTGGCCTATGCCAGTACTAGCTTGCCCGCGGGGAGTTTATTCCCCACGCCAACGGTGGCCTTGGTTTACTTGGATGGCAATATCGTGAGCACCACAACCGGTGCAGCTCAAATTGGCAGCGATCGCACTGTCGAACTGCTGCGCGACCTGCGGGAAGATGACGATGTCGCAGCGGTTGTTCTGCGCATCAATAGCGGCGGTGGCAGCGCCTCGGCCTCAGAGCGCATCACCCGCGAGGTGGCACTGCTGCAAGCGGCCAAGCCGACCATCGCTACCATGGGCAATATCGCCGCATCCGGTGGCTACCAAATTGCCGCCCCTGCCGATCAGATTTTTGCTTCCCCCAACACCATCACAGGCTCCATTGGTGTGTTTGGGGTCATTCCCAATATCGAAGAACTGGCCAGTGACAATGGCATTACCTGGGATCGAGTGCAAACGGGCGACTATGCGGGATTGAATACCCTATCGCGGCCTAAAACGCCAGAGGAATTGGCACGCCTGCAAAGTCTCGTTGACCAAGTTTACGACTCATTTTTGACCATTGTGGCGGAGGGACGCTCGATGTCCCGCGAGGATCTGCAAGAAATTGCACAGGGTCGGGTGTGGTCGGGCGTCGATGCCCAGGAGATCGGGCTAGTGGATGAACTGGGTGGAATGAGCGCGGCGATCGCCGCCGCCGTTGAGCAAGCGGATCTAGGTGACAACTGGGAGTTGGTGGAATATCCGCAGCCGCCAACGTTCCCCGAAATTTTGGCAACCCTATCAAGTCAGCGATCGCCCCTAGCGGATGTGCCCCCGCCGCTGGCAACCCTAGCGGACTGGGTGGAGCAGGAGTGGGAAACGCTACAGGCCATGGATGACCCGCGCCATATCTACACCCGGATTTTGTTCATTCCTCAGATCGACTAGACCGAACCTCAGGACAGGTCAAAAAAACGACCCCTGCTAAAACCCTTGATTTTGGGGGTTGCCGAATCCAAGGATGATTTTTTCTGAGAGGGGGCGCACCGCGCCCCCTCTCAGAAAAAATCATCCTTGGATTCGGCAATGCGTGATTTTGTGTAGGGCGATGCTCGCCCTACACAAAATCAAGGGTTTCATGGGTTTTGACCTGCAATCAGAACCGCGACACAGCCATAACATCAACACAAGGCGTGCGTCTTGACGAGATTCGCCCCAAATCAGGCAGAAAAGGAGCAAGATTTGAGAGAAATGGGTGCCCTCCTTGGTGCAGGGCGTTTTGCTTGCGTCTTGCGAGCCTCTAGACTGTAGAAGATTACCTCTAGACTATAGAAGCTTAAAGAGACTGCAACCCTTTTCGAGAAGGCGGGTTAGACGTTGGCGTTCATTGAAGACGATTCTCCAGTATCTGCAACGATCTCGCGTCGGGAACTGCAAGACCTGGTGCGAGATCAATTGCAATCCCTGCTAGAGCAAAGCAACTTGCAGGGAGCAAAGGCGCTGCTCGTTCCGGTGCAGCCGGTGGATATTGCTGAAGCCATCGAAGAACTGCCGAGTACGATGCAGGCGATCGCCTTCCGGCTGCTGGCAAAAGATGAGGCAATCGAAGTCTACGAGCATTTGGATTCCTCAATTCAACAAGCGCTGATCGAAGATTTTCGGCGGCAGGAGGTGCGCGACATCGTGGGGCAAATGTCGCCCGATGACCGTGCCCGCCTGTTCGATGAGTTGCCCGCCAAGGTGGTGACCCGGCTGCTGGCCCAGCTCAACCGCGAAGAACGGCAGGCCACTGCGCTGTTACTGGGCTATCAGCCCGACACGGCGGGGCGGATCATGACGCCCGAGTTCGTCGCCCTCAAGGAAACCTGGACCACCGCCCGCACCCTAGAAGAAATTCGCAAACTCGCCCACATGAGCGAGACGATTTACTACCTCTATGTCACCAACCGCTCTCGCCAACTGACCGGGGTCGTATCCCTGCGCTCCCTTGTCGTCGCCCAACCCGACCAGCTGATCAGCGACATCATGGCGCGGGACATCGTCTCCGTCCAAACCGGAACCGACCAGGAAGAAGTGGCCAACTTAATCCAGCGCTATGACCTACTGGCGCTCCCCGTTGTGGACTACGAGCACCGCCTGGTGGGGATTGTGACCGTTGATGATATCCTCGACATCCTGGAAGCCGAAACCACCGAAGACATTTATCAACTGGGTGGGGTGCAGTCCGGCGATGATAGCTATTTCCAAACCAACCTGCTGACCGTGGCGCGGCGGCGTGTGGTCTGGCTGTTCGTGCTACTCATCACCAACACCGGAACCAGTGCCGTCATCAGTAGCCAGGAAGATATTTTGCAAGAAGTGGTCGCCCTAGCCGCGTTTATCCCCTTGCTCATTGGCACGGGAGGGAATGTGGGAGCGCAATCCTCAACCGTCGTCATTCGCGGCTTGAACACCAATGAGATTCGTATTCGCGAAGGGCTGCGGGTGATCCGGCGGGAGGCGATCGCCGGGGCGTTTCTAGGACTCATGTTGGGGGTGGTCGTCACGGTCTGGGCGTTCGTGTTGCAGGGCAGTGTGGTGGTGGCCGGAGCGGTGGGCGCCAGTCTGGTTGCGATTTCTGTGTTGGCCTCCGTTGCTGGCTCCTCCCTACCCTTCCTGTTCATGGCCATCGGCTTCGACCCAGCTCTGATGTCGGCACCCTTCATCACCACCTTTGTCGATGTGCTGGGCGTATTGATTTACCTCAACCTCGCCCGCTTGATTTTGCACCTCTAGCCGTCAATTTCGACCCTATAGGGCCAAAACTCGCTACAATTCAATCCCAAATGCTGCTATTTTGTTGTCACCTATAGCGGTGTAAAACCGCGTCAAGCATAGAAATGGTTGTGTATGGGCGCGCCCGCGCCCACACACAACCTACTTAACGAACGCGCATAGCGCTGTAACAGGGATTGATCGGGTCTGTGGCTATGTTGACTGCAATTCTGATCCTGGGAGTAGGACTTACGCCTTCGCTGGTTTCACTGTGGTGCCTACGGCAATCGCGGGCAGAAAGCCAGGCGCGTCTGCAGCAATCCCTAGAATCGGTTCAGCACCGGACGGTACCGCGTCCCCCTCGCCCCGCTGACCAGCACTATGTAGAGGGTCTGGGACTGGTGATTGGTAATATCCTCTGTCAGCACAACGCGCGATCGCCCTACCTGCGCTGCGCTGTCAATCCGATGGGGCCGTGCGAAGACTGCCGCCACTTTGAGGAAAAGCATCTGCTCTGAGCGATGGATGTGCGATTTGCCCTTCGGCTGCGCTCAGGGCACGCTGGCTGCGCGCAGCCGAAGCCAGCGGATACACGCTCTTGTAGAACTTACGCATTTGCTACAAAAAACCAAAGAAGTTTGATGATTTTCGGGGTGTACGCGCCCCAAAAATCATCAAACTTCTTTGGTTCTGCCTTGTTGAAACGTTAATCGGTAGTGGGTTCTGAGCACATTGGGATAGAATCCCAGAGGACAGTTCACTCCAGCGCAAATCCATGACCAACCCCGACGATTTTCTTTCCGGCGAAGATCCGCAGATGGCGCGATCGGTGTCCGAGTTACAAGCATTTCTTGCGGACGTACACCAGCGTTATGCCGGCTTACGGGAGGGGACTGTCGCGTCTTAC
>JBCBSL010000436.1:0-4939 GCA_039819145.1 Cyanobacteria bacterium J06638_22 | reverse complement strand
CTCCTCGTCTACAACGGCTGTGGCGGTGAAATCAGGAGCCGCCTGTCCAACCCGTAGGCACTCGTGATGAGTCATGAATCTACACTCCTAAATTGTCTGCGATTAGTGTCTGCGATTAGTTATTTGCAATTCAGCATCTGCTATCCAGCGTCTGCCATGAATCTGCTGCAATAACAAGTTCTGGTAACAACAGCCATCTACGAAAATAGGCTCATCATTCCATCGAATCTGCCCAACGCCTATCAAGCCAATCCAGCTCAAAAGCAGGCAGAGCCAATGTGATAGGGCTTTACCCTGTGTTTACGAACTGTTACGACTATATCATAGCGTTAATCATAGTCATAACGATTTTGACTAGAGTTTTCCTGCATTCTCGCTAATCTTCTGCCTCTTTTCTATCAGTTTTCGATGCCGCAGCCCTGGCAGTTGCGCAACACTGATCATAATTTTTAGATCCCAATTCTTGGAGATATAGCCTTACGCACTACAGCCGTTCCTTTCGACTTCGCTCAAGGAACGTAGGCTGAGCGAAGTCGAAAGGAACGTAGCCAAGCTGATGTAATCCTCGCAATTGCCGCCATGGGAACGACCCCACACAATAAGGATGTCGTATCGGCAATACGAGGTTTTTGATGACAGTTCAAACACCAGACTGGGTCAAGCACGCTGTGTTCTACCAAATTTTCCCCGATCGCTTTTCACGGGTTGTACCCTCTGTAGCGTCCCCTGCCGAGCATGTGCCACTGGAGACGTGGGATGCACCGCCGACCTTCGGGGGCTACAAAGGGGGCAATCTCTGGGGCGTCATCGAGCGCCTGGATTACTTGAAAGACCTGGGTATCAGCGCGATTTACTTTACGCCCATCTTCCAGTCCACCTCCAACCACCGTTACCACACCCACGACTACTACCACATCGACCCATTGCTCGGGGGTGACGCCGCCTTTGATGCCTTGCTCGATGCCGCCCATGCTCGCCAAATCCGCATCGTCCTCGATGGAGTATTCAACCACACCGGGCGCGGTTTTTTCTACTTCAACGACATTTTGGAAAATGGCCCCCAATCTCCCTGGCTGGACTGGTTTCGGATTGATGGCTGGCCGCTCTCGGCCTACGATGGCAGCCTACCTGCCAACTACCAAGGCTGGGCCAACAACCGGGCACTTCCTGCGTTCAACCACGACAATCCCCAGGCACGGGAATACATCATGCAGGTTGGCGAATATTGGGTACAGAAAGGCATTGATGGATGGCGATTGGATGTGCCCTACGAGGTAAAAGCAGAGGGCTTCTGGCAAGAGTTTCGCCAGCGCATCAAGGCAATTAACCCCGAAGCGTATATCGTGGGAGAAGTTTGGGGAGATGCAACAGAATGGTTGGATGGCAGCCAGTTTGACGCGGTGATGAACTATCCGCTAACCGCCGCTACGATCGCTTTTACCGGGGGCGATCGCGTCCTGATGGATCAAGTTCGCGATCGCGCCTACGAACCCTACCCCGCCATCAACGCCCCGGACTATGCCCAGCAGCTCCAAGACCTGCTGCATCAGCATGACTGGCAGATCCAACTCACTCAACTCAACCTGCTAGATAGCCACGACACGGCTCGGTTACTGTCGATTGTCGGGGGCGATCGCGCCACCGTCCGACTGGCCACCTTACTCATGTTCGCCCTGCCCGGCGCGCCCTGCATCTACTATGGCGATGAGATTGGCATGAAAGGGGGTGTGGATCCAGATTGTCGCAGTGGCTTCCTCCCCGAAGACCAGTGGGAGCAAGATGTCCTGGACTATCACCGCCGCCTCATCGTCCTGCGTCACCAATACCCTGCCCTTCGCATCGGCGCGTACAAGGAATTGGGGGCAAACGGAAACCTGGTCGCTTTTGCGCGACAGTTAGACGCAGGTGATGGCACAGTTGAAACGCTCATCATTGCCGTCAACGCGGGTGAAACACCCGCTGAAGCAGGAATACCCACTGATGGGTTGCAGGTGCATCCCTCCAGAGTAGTGTATGGAGAAGGTAAGGTGACCTGGGAAGACGCAACGCTAAACCTAACTATCCCTGCCCGCCAGGGAATCATCTTGGCGGTGTAATACCAGATCCGGTCAAATAGCCGTAAAACCCAACTATCGCTTATGGCTGTTACTCTGCAGCGGCCATAAACGATAGTTGGGTTCTTCAACCGGATTTGATATGAGCCTACTCTTCCGTCGCGGACTCCGAACCTTGTAGTTAGCAACCCCGCGATGGCAGATTTTGCTCGTTCCGTCGCGGGCACAACATTAATAACAAAAGGCTTAAATCCTACTGATCCAGCGCGGAGCGGCCTTCGCGTCCCAAACGGACGACGATGAAGTAAGCAAAGTACAGCGTGTAGATGATGAGTCCAACGATGCCCCAGAAAGCCAGAAAGCCGGGGGTGTAATTGGCATGGAGGATGTCCTGGTAAATCAGTGGAGCCTGACGCCACACCTGGCAGAAGGGAGCCTCATAGATGCCGCGATCGAACGCACAGCGCAGAAAGGGAATCGTGGCGATCGCCCCCAACCCGCAGTACACACTCACCGCCCAGCGCCATGAGGTGAGGCAAAGCTTCACCGGCGAATCCATCTGGTCATCGATTTCCTCATTGATATCCGTCCAAAACCATAGCCCAACAGGAATGAGGACGCGTGCCAGAAAGCCCGTGAGGAACGCGATCGGCAAATTGCCAATCATCAGATACACCGTAATCGCCAGCAAACTAGCAACCCGCCAGTAAATGATGAGCAGCCGCTGCATCGCTTCCCGTTGCTTCACCGTTGCCCATAGCAGCAACACCAAGGGTAGCAGCATCGTAAATAGAACGGCCAGACGGTAATCAGTCCAAACGAGCGATCGCAACAATTCCTGAGACATAAATTTCTAGCGCGAGAAGTAAAGTGGATGGAACCAAACAAACAGACATCAAAGCAAGCTTTATCCTAGCAAGCCATTTGATTCGATTTACAAACAAATAGCAGAAGAAAGAAACGCATCAACCAGATGCTGCCCGCTGATGCGAAGCGGCCTAACGCCTCCCATGCAAAGCTCCTTGCGGAAGGGGGTCTGGGGGAACGAGCTTCGTTCCCCCAGTCAGGGGGTTTGGGGGGCGAAGCACCCCCAATTTCGATTCAAAATAACCATCAGATTTTTCCGCCAGCCTTGCTCTATAAACCTATAGACAGCCTGCCAAACGTCACCTAAAGCCCTTGAATCCGCCCATACCAGCGCAGCAGAACCCGAGCCAGGCGATCGCTATCATGGCGCACATAGCCCATGGCAGCATCTTCATCCATCACATTGGCCAAAATGGCACGGCGACCCTGGCGCATCACCGCCTCCCGGTCAAAGTAAACAGGGTGTGAATTTTCTTGAGAGTACTTGATCAGCGTATTAGCCGAGGGCACATGCCGTTGCACCAGCACCACATCGAAAATAGGTCGTCCCCCCGTCGCCGCATCGATCGCCCGGATATGATCCGACACCGTGTAACCCTGCGTTTCCCCCGGTTGCGTCATGATGTTACAGACATAGACCGACGGCACCTTCGAGCGGGCGATCGCCTCCACAATTTCAGGCACTAGTAGGTTGGGAATGATGCTGGTGTAAAGGCTACCGGGGGCAATGACGATTAAATCGGCCTTCTCGATGGCGGCCAACACCCGAGGCAGCGCCGGAGGATGTGACGGCGTGCAGCCAATATTGACAATTCTGCCGTTCGCTTCGGTGATCTTGGATTCGCCCTTAATCAGACGACCATCTTCCAATTCTGCCCACAGTTGAATATCGCTGAGGGTCGAGGGCAACACCTGCCCTTGTACCGCAAGAACTTTGGAAATGGCGGCGATCGCCCGCTCCAAATCCCCCGTCACCTCCGTCATCACTGTCAGGAAGAGGTTGCCAAAGCTGTGCCCACTCAGGCCATTGCCCGCACTAAAGCGATACTGAAACAACTCCGTCAGTAACTTTTCCTCGTTGGCCAGAGCCGCCAGACAATTGCGAATATCCCCCGGTGGCAAGACGCCAATTTCTCGCCGCAGCCGCCCCGACGACCCCCCATCATCAGCCACCGTCACGATTGCTGTGATATTGGTGCTGTATTGTTTCAGCCCCCGCAACAAAGCCGACAGTCCCGTTCCGCCACCAATCGCCACAATCCGTGGTCCACGATTCAGCCGCCGATGGGTCATCAGCCGATCGACCAACTCCTCATCGCCCTCCGGCATCAGCACATCCGTCAGCGTATTGAGGCTGCGGGTGTGCCCCCACAGCACCAGCAACAACCCCACAACGGCTACAAGTGGTCCACTCACATAGTTAGGAATGAGCTGCGTCACCAAGCTCAGAGTCTCACTGATGAACTGTCCGAGGCGAAAGACAGGCGTTTGCCGCGACCAAATCGCAATGCCCAAGCCACACAACAACACCCCTGCCGCACTAACAAATAGCCAACGCTTCACCGAAAGCCCCGGTGACAGCCATTTAAACCATTGGCTAAAGCGACGATTGAACATTCGCACTTGTGTAAAAGGTCGGACAGGTTCCGAACGCAACGCTCGGAGGGCATATTTAAATAATCCGTTCGACATGGCGGGGTATCCGTGTCAATTCATAAATCAGCGTCGGACAGGGCGCAGGTGAGAAAAGCGAACCTCACAAAGAATCAGGTGGGTTTCGATAGACTCGAAGAATGCTCAGTCTATGTGAGCCGTTGCTAGCGCCAATATGTCGTTGCTAGCGCCAATTTAGGTTAGTCGTGCCGCTCATACCTGTTGCAAAGAATACCAGTCTCGTCGGCAATCGGTGGCAAAACCAACTTAATTCCGATTATTTTTACACCTTGTATGTTGAGAGCAGTAGTGTTAGACCGTATCCCCTAGGCATGTGGCTGAGTCATAATCCGTGGAGAAGCCAG
>JBCBSL010000435.1:0-4940 GCA_039819145.1 Cyanobacteria bacterium J06638_22 | reverse complement strand
AGATGCACAGGCGCTGATAGACCGGATACTGTCAGAGCTTAACAGACGCTTTAACCGGGCCAGGGATTCTAGACTGTGATCCGATCTCCTTCCGATCTAGGGGCAATGCCGGTGGCTCATATCATAACGTTACCGGCATTGCCCCCATTAGCGATCTTGCCCATCGCCGCTAGAATTCACCTCCAGAGCCCAGAAACGCGGCGACAAGGCGATTGGCAGCGTTTGGACGTTAGTGGATAGCGTGACCTTTATCGATGCCTTTCAGCGGCTCCGCCGTCATCCTTCGGTGCTCAATCTGCAAGACAAGGCGCTCAAAGATATTGACTCCCAAAAGAACGCCACCATCAATCGGGCTGTGAGCCGTGTCTTTGGTGACATCATCCCAGCGCCCCAAGGCGAGAAAGAGTTGTCAGCTTGACGCTAATGGCTCTAGAGCGCATCCTAGTGCGCTAATCGTGGATCGCTACAATCGCAATCTCGATGCGCGGATGGGCGACCAAAGCCGCATTGAAGGGGTGCTGCAAGCGTAGCTGCAACGAAGTGCAATAAGCTCAAATTGATTGTTATACATAGGTTTCAAGCATCGATTTTTGTGAAGTAAAAATCTGATGTCACGGTTTAATCATAAGTCTGGCTTATATCGTCTACCGCTGTTTTAGGCTCACTAGAGACGTGATTCTAGAGGCGTGGGATGAAACGAAAGTGGGAAAATCATGAGCTGGTTGAGCACTGGACAATCGATGAGGAAGATCAGCAATTGATTCGTCAGAAGCGCGGTATCAATCGCTTAGGCTTCGCGCTGCTACTGAAGTTCTTTCAACTGAAGGGACGGTTTCCTGAGAAACAGTATGAAATTCCTCGTGTGGTGCGTACGTTTGTAGCTGAGCAATTGGGCTTAGACGAAAGCCGATATGAACAATACAACTGGGCTGGTAGAGCCCCTAAGTATCACCGGGTCGAGATCCGTAAGTTATACGGCTTTTACCGGACGGGAAAGCAAGAGCTGGAAAGCCTGCGCCAGTGGCTGATTGACGAGATTGTGCCACAGGCAGTTGATGACAGACGACTCAAAGCCTTGCTCTATGAAGAGATGAGAGGCCGTAAGCTTGAGCCCCCGACCTACGCGCAAATTGAGCGGCTAATTAATTCAGCTCAGCATCAGTTTGAGATCCAGCTGTGCGATTCGATAGTGGAGCAGCTGTCTGCTAGGTGTCGTCGGGCGTTGGATAGGCTAACCGGGCCACAGTCAGATTCCTGGATTCTAGAGGCCGATGAGATTCCGCTCAATCAGGTTAAACAGGAGGCCGGGGGCGTGGGTCTCAAGAGCCTGAAAGCAGAGCTGTCAAAGCTCAAAACAATCGAGCAACTGGCGCTACCCACAGACGTATTCAAGGGCCTGAATGAGCAGTGGGTAGAACGCTATCGGCTGCGGGTCGAAACCGAGTCGCTCACAGAGATTCGGCGACATCCAGATCCGATTCGCTACACGCTCCTATCGGCGTTCTGTTATCAGCGTTCGCAAGAGATCGTCGATAACATCATCGAGTTGTTCATTCTGTTAGTGCATCGGCTAGAGAGCCGTAGCCGCAGGCGGACATCCTCGGAGATTGTCGCCACAGCCGAAGAAAACGAGAATCATGACCAACTGCTGTACCAGATTGCGGTTGCGGCACTCTCAGCTCCAGAAGGTACGGTTCAAGACGTGATCTACCCAGTCGCCAGTGAAACGCAGCTAGAGACCGTCGTCAAAAACTTAGGTGAGAGCGGCAAGACCTTCAAGGAGAGGCTTCACGCCAAGATGCGTCGTTCTTATACTCGCTACTATCGCCGCCTGCTACCGCTAATTCTCAAAGCGCTAGAGTTTCGCTCTGATAGCCTCAATTTACAGCCGTTGCTAGATGCCATCAAGTTGCTGAAAGTCTCTGCTGAGCTTCCCAGCGCTAAGCCTTACCCATCCGAGACAGATGTCCCGATGGATGGGGTGCTCGGTGCCGAGTGGCAGGAGACCGTGATGATCACCGGGAAGCAGGGTGAACCCGAGATTGACCGCGCCAGCTACGAGCTGGGAGTCTTACGCACTGTACGCGAGAAGCTGCGCTGTAAGGAGCTGTGGGTCGTTGGTGCTAAGCGCTATCGGAATCCAGATGACGACCTGCCCCAAGACTTTGAAGCCAAGCGAGAGCAGTACTACCAAGACCTTCAACAACCGCTAGAAGCCGCCCCTTTTATCGATCAACTTCAGAGGGAGATGACAGAGGCGCTCAATGAGTTCAATCAAGGACTGCCTGATAATCCAAAGGTGAAGATCCTCAATAATCGTGGCGGCTGGATTCACCTGGCGCCTGTCGCCAAACAGCCAGAGCCAGAGCACTTACAGGCATTGAAGAACGAGATCACCCGTCGCTGGTCCATGGTGCCCTTGCTTGATGTGTTGAAAGAGACAGAAATGCGGCTTCAGTTCACTGAGCACTTCAAGAGTACGGGTAACCGTGAAGCGCTTTCCCCAGAGGAGTTGCGCAAACGGCTGTTGCTCTGTCTCTACGCGACAGGTACTAATCTCGGAATCAAGCGGATTGCCCACGGTGAGCATGGAGTCAGTGCGCCTGACCTGCGCTATGTCCAGCGTAAATTTGTCTCGAAAACGGCACTCTCTCAGGCGATTAGCGATGTGGCCAATGCTATCTTTCGCGTCAGGCTGCCCCACATCTGGGGTGAGGCCACCACCGCCTGTGCCTCTGACTCAAAGCAGTTTGGCACTTGGGACCAGAATCTGATGACGGAGTGGCACGCTCGCTACAAGGGGCGTGGAGTGATGATCTACTGGCATGTGGAGAAGAATGCCGTCTGTATTCATTCGCAGCTCAAGCGCTGTTCGTCTTCTGAGGTGGCCTCAATGATTAAGGGGGTGCTCAGGCACTGCACCCAGATGTCGGTCGATAAAAATTATGTCGATACCCACGGCCAAAGTGAGGTCGGCTTTGCTTTCGCCCATCTGCTTGGCTTTCAGCTGATGCCTCGGATTAGAAACATTCAAAAGCAGACGCTCTATCTGCCAGAGAAGGGGCAGAAACAACAGTTTGAAAACTTGACGTCAATTATCAAGCGACCCATTCGCTGGCAGCTGATTCGAGCGCAGTACGACGCCATGGTCAAGTTTGCCACTGCACTCAAACAGGGGACAGCAGATCCGGAAGTGATTCTGGCTCGCTTTACGCGCAACAACGCTAAGCATCCGGTCTATCTGGCGTTAGCAGAACTGGGCAGAGCGGTGAAAACGATTTTCTTGTGTCGCTATCTGCATGATGAGCGGGTCAGACAAGAGATTCAGGAAGGCTTGAATGTCGTCGAGAATTGGAACAGCGCCAACGACTTCATTTTCTATGCCAAGAATGGTGACTTTACCGCTGCTCGGGTGGTGCTACAGGAGATCTCTATGCTCTGCCTGCATCTGCTCCAGATCAGTTTGGTCTATATCAACACGCTGCTGATTCAGCAGGTGCTGGCTGATCCGGTTTGGATGCAGACGATGGGGCCGGATGAGCTACGAGCGTTGACGCCGCTTATCTATGCTCACGTCAATCCCTACGGCATTTTTCGGTTGGTCATGGCCGAGCGACTGCCGATTGAAGCGATAGCTAGTTGACGCCTTCAATTTTAGCGATCACCTGAGCCTGTGAGATGGGAAAAAACTGTCTCCGAAAATATAAGCCGGACTTATGAAACCGGCCCCTGTTTTCGGTATTTTGGAGGCAGCGCTGCGCTTATTGCACTTCGTTGCAGCTACGCTTGCAGCACCCCTTGAACGCTGGCAAGCGGGTGCATTGCTCAACTGCCGCTGCTGAGTGAGCGCGAACTGGATATCTGCCTGATGCGTCGAGAATCGCGCACGGTCTATCGCGGCGGCTATTTGCAATTCCAAAATGTGACCTATCGCGGCGAGCACCTAGCGGGATATGCCGGAGAGAAAGTGGTGATTCGCTATAACCCGAGAGACATCACCACCCTCTGGGTGTACCAATAC
Organism: Cyanobacteria bacterium J06638_22; assembly: GCA_039819145.1. Classification (GTDB taxonomy): domain Bacteria; phylum Cyanobacteriota; class Cyanobacteriia; order Elainellales; family Elainellaceae; genus Vacuolonema. The sequence continues at coordinate 919 of JBCBSL010000435.1, read as the reverse complement.
GAGAACGGCAAAGATACGTTCCTGACCCGCGCCCACGCCCAAGATTTAGAGACGGAGATACTGTCGGTGGCCGAAGCCAAAGCCATTAGTCGTCGCCGCCGCCGCCAATGCCGCCTAATTACCAATCAAGCGGTTCTAGAGGAAGTGCGCTGGCGTGATGGCCAAGCCTCTCAAGGATTGATTCCGGCCCAACCGCCTGTACCTGTGCCTCCTCAACCAGTTTTAGGCCTTAAACTAGCGAAGCTGTGATTTGGGGCCAGTTCCCACCCAATCCCTTACGTCACAAGCGATTTGAGTAGTACAGCATCTGGACTGATAGTGAACTGATTTTCCTTGAAAACTGACTAGTACAAAGCTCGTTTCCCCCTGATCTTTGGCCTGAAATCCCCATTCTCTCGTTGAATGGTTGCCCGCCGCGCAGCTATTCAGATAATACAGAGGAACTAAATGGCCCCAAATCGCAGCTTCGCTACTTTGGGGCCAACGTCCACGCTTCAGGAGGTTGATTTCCAATAATTTAACTTATTTGACTTACACTAAAAATTACGCGAACGGCTATAAGCCTTGTCCTGAGGCAGGATAGGATATCATTGGGGCTCATCTCTATACCCGTTGTAATCGTTGCTGTAGTAGAGAATTAGTCATCGTTGATAGCCGAGTAATCACTGGTTTATAACTCAGTAGTTACTCGGCTATCACCAGATTCGCAATAGAAGAATCCATGATGAATATCAAGAACGGGTTCCTCTGCCAAAGCATGGGTAACAACATTCCCAAAAGCTCTGCGCTTTATATCAATTCTCAGGTTATCGCTTTGAACATCAATGTTTTGGCCATTCTTATGCTTGGTGGCTTGATCTAGACCCCAGTCAATAGTTGTAAGAGTACTAGTCTTTTCGTCGGTGTTAGGATTACTAAC
>JBCBSL010000434.1:0-4942 GCA_039819145.1 Cyanobacteria bacterium J06638_22 | reverse complement strand
AACTTGCTGAATGTAATCGGTTTGCATTCGAGAGGAAGAGTCACGGCATTCATGCCGTAACCGATTCAGGATCACCCGTGCATCCCGCATGGCAGTCTTCTGTCGAGGAACCTGAAAGATTCGGCCACCCTTGGGGCGTTTTAAGCGTTTTGGCCGGTAAGCCTGCACCCACGCGGGCAAGGCTGGTGCTTGCGGGCTTGTCTTGAGGGCAGATGGGTGGTGTGCTTTTCCCTGCAAGGGGTAGCACAACAGCAAATCCGGCGACCAGGCAGGGATAGCCATAGCGTGCCGTTAAAGTGCCCGTTCAAACGCTGCGTGCACAACAAATTCCATCATGAAATCGTCAGATTGCTCCTGGCTGTGCCGTCCGTGCCTCACAGGTTAAATTCCTCAATCAACTCTTCTTCGCGCCGTTCAGGCAAGACCTTGTTCTTGGTTGGTTGAGGGATTTGTGGCTGAGTTGGTTCGGCCACTGAGGGTTGAATCTGATGATTCTGAGCAGGTTCTGGGGAAGAGGATTGCCTCTGCTGCGCTGTTGCTGCCACCAAAGAGTCGGGCAGGGACGTTTCAAGTGCCTGTTTCGGTTTTGCAGTTGCTGGTGGTTGCCTATCAGAATTTGGTTGTTTGCTCGGCGTTACTTTCTGGGCTTTGGCAGCGTTCTTGCGGGGCTTTTTCCCTTTTTCTGGTAATTCCGGCAAATCAAAGGCACGGCGGTCGATGTTTTTGGTCAGGGTGCGATCGAGGGTCGCCAGCAGTTCCTCATAGCTTTGGCAAGGTGTTTTGTTCTCAAGCAGTGCTCGCAAGAAGTAGCCGCCCGCGATGTACTTTTGTCGATTCTCCTTCCGACGCTTCTCGGCAGCGAGCATTTTCTCGATTTGCTTTGCTTTTTTGTGCGAACTTGCTGCCCGTTCCAGATGCTTTTCGCGTTGCTGCCGAAGCATCTGTTCGCGTGTCGCCATTGCCCAAACCCTCTTGGTACACTTGAACTAATTATAGATTGCACAAACAGCAATTGCTCAACCAGCTCTGCGTAAAAAACATTAGCTGCTGGGGCATTCCGGCAACACCCCTCCTTCGTTCCCGCGCTCGCGTGCTTCTTATCCCTGGACACTGGCACTGCTGCTGGGGGACGAAGGGCGCACCCTATACATTCTTCGAATGTGTGTGCGTCGGGGGTAGCCCCCCGAACCCCCTGGATGTCGCGTTTGCAAAAACTCAAAATGGCGATTTTTCACTGCGACGTTAAAGTCATCTCCCGAAGCAAGTCTGCGACCACGGTCACAGCGAAAGCCGCCTACCGTTCTGGTGAAAAAATCTACGATCCCACCATTGATGAGACCTATGACTATACCCGCAAACGCAACATTTTTGGCAACGAAATTCTCGCACCCAAAAATGCACCAGAGTGGGTCTACGATCGCGCAGAACTGTGGGTTGCCATTGAACGAAAAGAAGATGCCAGCACCCGTCGTGATACCGCACAGCTAGCGCGGGAATTAATCCTGGCACTGCCTGTAGAACTAGAACACGTACAGAGGCAATCGTTAGTGCGGGATTATGTTCAGACGCATTTCGTAGCCCGAGGCATGATCGCCGATATCGCTTATCACGACTTCGGTAAGCACAATCCTCATGCTCATGTGTTGCTCACCATGCGGGAGATTACACCGGAGGGCTTCGGGAAGAAGGAGCGCAGTTGGAATAAACGCGAGCTGGTCAAACAGTGGCGGGAAGAATGGGCGAATCACGCCAATCGTCATTTAGAACGAGAAGGGCATAGCGCGCGTATCGATCATCGTAGTCTCAAGGATCGAGGAATCGATCGAGAACCACAAATACACCTGGGACCTGTGGTCATTGAGATGGAGCAGCGAGGCATTCGTACCGAAATGGGTGATACTTACCGAGCGATCGCCATCGCGAATGACAATCGTCGCCAAGCAGCGTTACAGCAACCCGAACCGGCCTCAGATAAGAGAGACCCTGCTACGGACACAACACAACAGCCGGTATCCCAGCAGCAGGACTTGATGAGTGAAGATTCACTCACTGGAACACGACGGAAAAGCAAGGAAAGAGAGAGAAAAGGCTCAGCACCAACGCCGGAAGATACGGGTCTCGTAGATGAACGAGCGCTCATTTATCAGTGGCAACAGTATCAGGAGCAAGGGCCGGAACGAAGTAAGCCCCAGGATTCCTCCCACTGGCAGGAGGCAAAATCCTGGGGCATTGATGCAGTAACCTTAACGGTTTTGCGAACGTACACCGGACTGCAAGCAAAACAGGAACGGGAGCGGCGAATTGATGCGGCGATCGCCTTCTCTGGTGATGATCAGGTAGAACGATCGGCGTTTGCGACCTATCTGAGCACTCTTGGGCGACGTTTACGGGAGAAGGGCAGGGGGTATTACAAACTCGCTGACCGCTGGCTAGCCGAGCGCTTGGCACGTCGGGGCTATTCCCAGATGCAAACTAAACGAATTCTGGCGGAAGCAAGTCCGGAGCTGATGGATCATCAACCCGGACAACGGGTGTCTTACTTACGACAGTTGGTTGATCGGGTCTATCACCGCCATGAACAACAACAGCGTCTTGCAGCAAATAGACAGGTTGCAACCCAGAAACAACCACGGCAGTTACCATCATCCACACACCTACCGGAGGCACCGCTCGCACTGAAAAATACCTGGCCAAATCCGACAAGCCAGAAGCAGACGAAAGGGCAAGATAACCCTAAAATCGATAAACTGCGTCAGAAGTTCATTAAGCGAGCCTTCTTAGCCTTGGATTCTAAGGATTTTGAGGGTTATCAAGGCACAGCAATTCGTGAATATCGTAAGGAACTTGCTCGCAAGATCAACGTCCATGGCCAAACTATGACTGACGGACAGCTGGGTATTGAGACCGATCGCGACATAGCCATCCGGCTGTATGGAGCAGGGTTCAGTAAGCTGGACATCCGGCAAGCTATCATCCAAGCTTCTCCGCAATTGGCTGGTAAAGATGCAAAGGGGCAAGAACGTTATTGTAGCCAGCACATTGATAGTGCTCTGGCCCATCCCAAAGTCAAACAAGCCCAGCAGGAAATGTGGGACTGGCGACGGGGGAAGGGGCTTCGGTACGAGCGGAGGCTTGATCGGCTAGGGTTGGCAACAGAAGGGCAGGAACAGGAGCAGGATCGCGGACGGGATATAGGAATGTTTTGATAGGAATCTTCTCTGATATCTGCTGTACGCTGCTGCTCCATCATCAAAATTTCAATGATTCCTGAGCCTATTAAGTTTACACATCCCAAATTGCTGCTTGTTCCTCATCGCGTTGTGCTTCTCTATCGACTTCACGACCAACCGCCTCGCACATCGTTTCTGCCCAACGCCGCACGGCTCCTTTAGGGTGATTCAGCAATTCTGAAAACGGCTTGTGAAAGAGGTCGTAGTAGGTAGTCAAGGAACCTGACCAAGTGAAATTGTGCATGCGGTTTGCGATACCACTGAGAACAGCTTCCTTTTCTCCGTATTCATCGATCAGCCAGCGGGTCAGGGGATGAAAAGTACGGTTTGTATCCGTAGGGTTACGGGATGTTAAAGCGGGTGCAATATTAGCCAGGAATTCTGGCCCGATATCAGGATTGCTTCGACACCACTCTTTTAAGACATCTTCGGGCATTGACAGAATTGGAGGCGTTGCTCTCTCCCCGAAGGAGAAGCGCTCTCCAAGCAGTCCACTCAGCTCCCAACGCTTAAGCGGGTTGTCCATAACAGACTTTGCAATTGGTGGCCAAGTGACCTCAGTAAATTCGTGGAGAAGTTTAGGCATCAATGGCTTGATAAAACGCCGCTCGCTGAAACTTTCAGCCTCAATAGCGGTCTTGACCAAAATCAGCGCAAGATCACGCGCATCCTGATCTTGTCTGCCATGATTCAGCAACCAAAGCATCAATTCCTTGAAATGATACTCGTCATTGCGATGGCTTTTACCGGAGAGCCGTCTAGCGGCGAGGGCGACGTTTTTAATTTGAGGCCGTAAATCTTCCAAAGTATGTCGCCTGCGATAGGCATACATACCGATTAAGTCCAGCCCAACCGAGAAGGCTTCAGCATCGCCAGCAAATAAATAGTCAAAGAGACTCGCTGCTGTAGGAGCAGATACATTGGCAATCTTTCCCCCTAAAGCCCAGTTTTTCAAAAGCCATGTGGGGAATAGTTTATCTTTGTGCGCTTTGATAGCTAAGGAGATGTCGCCGTCTTTCAAATCTGTTCTCAGGCAAACAATTGGTAAAGACGGCGCAAAGACGGGGTCTGTGGATGCCTCTTGCTTGAATCTCTCAATAACCGCTGGGTAGTTTGGATAAAGGCCGAGCAGATACCCTGACAAGAAATTAAAGTCTCGCTCTTTTTCAGGTATTGATTTCAGGGCATCTTTTATAGGACTAAGAAATCGCGAAGGATTTTCTGCTATTTCAGCAATGGCCTTTCCAAACACCACTGACATACGGTGTGAACCCTGACATAGCTGTGGAATAAACTTTTCCACAGCAGACTCGCGTAAAACATCCTTTGCAAGATCAAAGAGAATCTTTTCCTGATAATGATTCCGTTCCTGATATTCTAAATCCTTATCTGAAGGATAATCCCACGGCATGTCTGTTACTAGAAACTTAATCCGTGAAGATAAGTCTTGCGGCTTTAACTGCTCAATAAAATCTTTGATACGCTTTTTGGTGTCGGAGGGCATTCCCTTTTGATCGTACATTAGAGCATGACTAAGGCTTGTTGATGCCTCGGGCCAATAGCTTCCGTATACTCCTGTTACAGTATTTATAATCTTCTCTAAAAAATCTACTTTGCCATGGTTAGCAAAAGATCTTAGCTTGCTTCCTAAGTCAGCTTTAAATTTTCTTCCGACCTATTATTGACAATAGTCGTTAGGAATAATGAGGTCG
>JBCBSL010000433.1:0-4949 GCA_039819145.1 Cyanobacteria bacterium J06638_22 | reverse complement strand
CCCGCTGCGTTGCAGCGGGTGCAAACGATAGTTGGGTTTTACGGCTATTTAGCCAGACCTGATATTGCTGACTAACCTGCGGAATCTTTTAAGCACTAGCTCCCTTTTATAGGGGTGGCCTCAGTACAGGACAAAATCAAGGATTTTCTGGATTTTGCCCTGTACTGAGGCCACCCCTATAAGTCGTTAGGTGTAATTAAATCTAAAACCCTAAAAATCTGCGCTGCGGGCGGCGCGGATTTTTAGGATCTGATGTTTCATGATGCCGAGCTACTTAGCACTCTTTATTGTCTCTAGGCAGATAAAACCTGAACCAATGATTTTTCCTAGAAAAGCACTCCCATGGATCAGTCGTCAAAGTAGGAAAATGGGCGGTTCAATTATCTTTGAATGAAAAAAATAAGAGCGTTTAGGACTGACGCATTTGGTACGAAAACCATCAAACTCCGTAAGCTCTGTTTATTTTCTAATGATAAGAAAAATAGAGAACGTTAGATTTTGGATGGTATTAAGACTGCTCCATTCATCCAAAATCTAAAATTTTTTAGTGAGGCTCAAATTTTTCCATATTTAGTCTCCTCATACACAATTTTTACAACTTTGTCGGACGATTATACTTTTTGATTTGAAGCGATTTAAGGCTTCTTTGTTGGAATAGGTGCAATCTGAGCACGGGACATAGTCCAGAAACTTCTTCATTCTGAGTGATGCGGGCAACGCCCCTAGACCACGCAGAATCAAGGGGTTTCTTCAGGGTGAAGAGCAATATTCTCTCATTTATAAATCAGTACTTTCATGAACAATTGGCTACGTCGGTCAGGCGATCGCCATCTAAGGGGAATTTTTCGCCAAGGGCGCGCTCGCCTACGGCCAATAAAGCGGCAAGTACAGTGGTCATGGCGGCACTGGAAAGCCAATTGGAAACTACGGCGATCGTTGTCGTTGCGGTTCTATATTGCCTTGGCGGGCAACATGATTCGCTCTCTCTTTTCGGGATCTCCCCATCGCCTCACCTATAAGCAATGGGTGGAGTTATTCGCCAAGGAGGCTGAGGTTTCGGTAGTGCAACAGCCTGAGCGCTTGACTATACTACTGGGCGATTCCATCAGCACGTGGTTCCCCAATGACTTGCTCTTGAGCAATCGCAGCTGGCTGAACCAGGGTATTCCGGGAGACGACTCTACCGGACTGTTGCGCCGCCTAAAGCTTCTGGATCCGACGAGTCCCACCATCATTTTCTTGATGATTGGCATCAATGCTCTGTTGCGTGGGGCTTCCGATGACTTGATCTTGAGTAATCATCGGCAAATTATTGGCTATCTGAAAACGGTTCATCCCGCTACAGAGATTGTGGTGCAATTGATTTTGCCGCACGCAGCCGCAGCCGCCACGTTTGAGGGGCGCGATCGCCTTCTGGTGGTGCCCAACCAACGGATTATCCATCTCAATCGTGAGTTAGAGGCGATCGCCACAGAGAGCGGGGTCGATTTTCTTGACCTCTATCCGTTATTCACCGATGATCGGGGCAACCTACCGATGAACTTGAGCACCGATGGGTTGCACCTCAGCCGAGAGGGCTATAGGGTGTGGCGATTCGGGCTACAAATGTATTTCCAGGAGATCGCTACTTCCAAGGCTAATCCTTCTGCTTGCTAGGAGGCTGTCATCAATTAGGTGTCAAAGTCTTTTCACAGATGTGTTTACAGCCTCTAGCTCATGGTTTTGGGGCGGGCGCGTAAACACTTATTCTGTAAGGCTTCTGCAATCAATTGATGACGCGCCCGAGCCTGCGGAACCTTTCTCAACGCGATACACTCAGAAAGGCAATCCTCAACCGTCATTGCACAGAACGCTATGCCCACCAATATTGACAACCTCGCGACTCAGGTTCAAGAAGCCGCACAGCGCCTCAGCATCGGCAAGTACGATATCTATGGCGCATCTGTAGACGACACCAGTGTTCAAGTGGATCAAGGCGAGCCGAAGCAGGTGAAAGCGTCCAACCGCTCTAGCGTCACCGTGCGAGTATGGAATGATGCGGGTCGAGTGGGTGTTACCTCGACAAGTGAGATTGATCCGACAGGTCTGGAACTGGCGCTGAAGACAGCCTATGAAGCTAGTGAGTTTGGGATCAAAGACAATGCCCCGGATTTCAGCCCCGAAGCCACGACTGGAATTTCCGCCGCCAACGAAGACACTGCACCGACTGCTCCAGTTGCTGAGCTGATCGAAAAGCTGATTGGGGCGGAAAAACAGCTCCTCGGTACCCACGACGCGATCGCCTCCGTCCCCTACAACGGTCTATCCCAGCGGGATGTGGATCGGTTCTATCTCAACAGCCAGGGGGCACGACGCCATGATATTCGCTCGGCAGCTTCCATCTACCTCTACAGCAAAACTGAGCAAGAGGGCAAAAAGCCCCGCAGTGCCGGAGCCTTCAAAGTGGCCAAAAATGTGGCTGGGCTGGATATTGACGGTTGCATTCAGGAGACGGCTGAGAAGACCATTAGCCACCTGGCCTACGAAAAAATTAAGTCGGGCAAGTATCCTGTCGTGCTATCGGCTGATGCGTTTCTCAGTTTGATGGGGGCTTTCTCCAACCTGTTCAATGCGCAGAATATTCTGGACAAGCAGAGCCTTTCAACCCCAGAGTCCTTGGGAACGGCGATCGCCTCGCCGCTCATTTCTCTCTACGACGACGCACTCCACCCCGAAAACATTGGCGGCGAAACCTTTGATGGTGAGGGCACACCGACGCGCCGCCTGCCATTGATTGAAAACGGAGTGCTGACCAACTTCCTCCATAGTGCAGGAACCGCCAAGCGCCTGAATGCCCAACCCACGGGCCACGCCAACATGGGATCCAAAGTGACCGTTGGGCGGCACTTTTTCCACGCCATGCGGGGCAAACCTGCCGAGAAAACCTACAGCCTGGACGAGGCCGATGGCGTGATCTTCATCGATGATCTGCAAGCGCTTCATGCGGGGGTTCAGTCCTTGCAAGGGTCATTCTCGCTGCCCTTCGATGGCTGGCTGATCGAAAACGGCAAACGCACTAGCATCGAATCGGCGACGGTAGCCGGTGATTTCCTCAAGCTACTCAACTCCATCCTTTATGTGGAGGAGGAACTGGAGTTGGTCGGCGGTGGGCTGGCTCCCCGTGTCTGGGTCGAGGAGCTTTCCATTACCGGAGAATAGCCCCATAGGCATCAGCGGGTATGGTCGGGATTTTGTATGGTGTAGGGGTTGGTCCAGGCGATCCCGAATTGATTACCGTTAAAGGGATGCGAGTGTTGCAGCAGGTTCCGGTGGTTGCGTTTCCCGCAGGAATGGGGGGGAAGCCGGGGGTCGCGCAGCAAATTGTGGCGCCCTGGTTGCGATCGGGACAGGCGGAACTGCCGCTAACCTTTCCCTTTGTACAGGATGAAGTTGTTTTGGAGGAGGCGTGGCAGGTTGCAGCTAAAACGGTTTGGGGATTTTTGCAGCGCGGGCAAGATGTGGCCTTTGTCTCTGAAGGGGATGTGAGTTTCTACAGCACGTTCACCTATCTGGCGCAAACGGTGCAACGCCTCGATCCAATTGTGGAGGTGAAGACTGTGCCAGGGGTGGCTTCACCGATGGCGGCAGCAGCAGCACTGGGCTTGCCACTGACGGTGCGATCGCAACGCCTCACGATTCTCCCCGCGCTCTACACCGTTGCAGATTTGGAAACCGCGATCGCCTATGCCGACGTCATTGTTCTAATGAAAGTGAGTTCAGTTTATGCGCAAGTCTGGCAGGTGCTAGAAAATCATGATCTGCTCGAACACAGCTACGTTGTCGAGCGAGTAACCCAACCCCATCAGGTCATTTACGCCGATTTGCGCGATCGCCCGTCCCTACAATTGCCCTATTTCTCCCTGTTGGTGGTGCAGGTATCTGGGAGAGAGGAAGTAGGGAATAGGGAATAGGGAGAGAAATCCGTGAAAACGTTTTGCTCAAGTGAAGTTGGAGGGGATTGGGTTACCCATTCGCGGGCGTCAGGCGCTAGACTTTGATCGGCCATTTTGATTGGCTATTTTCAAAGGATCAACCCTTTTGAAAAAGCTGGGCGTTGCTTCACCTGTTTCGGTTTACGACTGCTGTTTAAGGCGGTGCGATCGCACCCTTGCATTTCCCCCGTTGCGCTTATGGCATATACCAATAGTCCTCCCGACTTCAGCCCTCCCGACTTGCCCACCCCTTCGCGCTCGTTGTGGAAGGATCCCTTGTTTTGGGGAGCCATGATATCCCTAGGTGCGCATGGGGTGTTGTGGCTGATCAGTCCCTTGCTGCCGGAGAGCGATCGCCGCACGGAGGCAGATGTGCAGCGCCCTGTCGAGCTAGTCGAACTATCGCCCATCGATCAGAATCGGCTACCCGATGCCCTGACTCAGCCGCCCGTCTTACCCGATGTGGCAGACCCAGACTTTGCCGATCCAGATTTTTCTTCTGGAAATCTAGAGAGTGATCCACCGATTTCCTTTGCACCCATTTTCCCCACATTACCGCCACCGCCTCCCCCGGCTAGCAGTTTGCGGCCACGTCCCTGGACACCCTTCCCATCTCGCCGTAGCCCATCCTCCCCAACAACTTCTCCCACCCCCACCGAAACCCCAAATCCTTCAGAAAGTCCAGTCGAAACCCCCAATCCTGCAACAGAGCCTGATGAAAATTCTCTCACGCAGGACAATAACAATTCTACAGAGACAGATTCCTCAACTGAAAATTCTGAAACATCTTCAAATGAAGAGCGTGGACGGGGGGAGCAAGAACCACTTGTTGATCCGGCTGCTCAACGTCGCCAAGAACTTGAGGAATTGATAGCGGCTAATCCTGAGCTATACGCTTATGACGGAAATGGTACGACTGAGGCTGATGTCGCTCGAGAGTGGACAGATTGGGAACGCGACATTGCTACCCCTTGGGTT
>JBCBSL010000432.1:0-4963 GCA_039819145.1 Cyanobacteria bacterium J06638_22 | reverse complement strand
ACAGAGGAATAGATCCCTCAAATTTCAAGATGTATGGCGTCCAGAATGTTTTTAAGGACTTTTTCAGTAAGCCCTACGTATCAAACTCAATGTTTTCATAGAGGGCAATGATTTCGATTTGAGCTTCAAATGCACTTAAGGACAACGTAACATTCGGATCATCATAGTCTGATAGCAGCCATTGATTAGCAGCCGTTTTGACATAGTGTTCTACGTGAGTACTGTACTGATCAATGAGGAGATACTCGCGGAAGCTTTCAACGGTACGGTAAGCAGAAAACTTCTCACCATGATCGTAATCTTGGGTTGATTTAGATAGTACTTCAGCAATAAAGCAGGGATTGGTCACGGTGTCGGTACGCCCAGTTTGAAGCTGTAAGGGTTTTTCGACAACCATGACATCAGGATAGGTGTAAAGATTGCGATCGGCGATCCACAGCCGTTGATCGGCTCCGAAAATCCGGTAGGGCTTGCCTCGCAAAGCAGATTTGAGCAGGGTTGCGAGGTTAATTGCCAATTCATTGTGGTCAGGTGTGCCTCCCGTCATGAGTCGAATTTCTCCGTTCACATATTCATGGCGTTCCTCCGAAGCCAATTCAAATTCCAGATATTCTTCACGGGTATAGGTGCGTTGTTCAAGTGCCTGTGTCATGGTGTATTCAACCTCCTGTTTACTCAACGGTATCTGGCATTTGCTGGATAAGTTCCATCGTGCGATCGCTGACAGTGCAGACCCATCGAGCAGGTCAATCCCCTTGTCTTTATAGTCGGTCTTAAAGTCCCGCATTGCAGAATGCTGGTTTTCTTCTTGGAACCGGCATAGCGAATTATTTTTTCGACCTCCACCTGGTGCCGTGTTCCCAGCAATCTGGACATAGAGCGGCTCCTAGAATCATGCAGCCTAGGCAAATTCAGAGCTAAAGCTCAGTATTCCCACGTAATCTCAATTCTGACTCATCGACAAGGTTCCGGAGCTGAAACCGGGAAAGATGGTTTGACAAGTATCTGCTATCTGCATTGAGGTGGGCGATCGCGCCGCACCCATTAGGGATTAGCGCAACGATAAATCTCTAAAAAACAGCGAGAGGATGAGTAACCCATCCTCTCGCTGTTTTTTATACATCCCTCATTAGATTTGTCGTAATCGAAAGCTATTTCACCTACATTTCGCGAACGGAGGGTTGGCCGTCTTTAATTTCGCCAATCAGAATCGTGTCAGCTAGTCCAACAAATAGCCCGTTGTCCAAAACTCCGGGAAGATTGTTGATAGTTTTTTCTAGGTCAGTGGGGTTGGCGATCGCCGCAAACTTCACATCCAAAATCATGTTCCCCTGATCGGTAATCACCGGACCGTCTTTCTTCACACCCATACGGATTTCGGGGGTGCCGCCCAGCCCTTCCAGCGCACGCATGACCGGGGCGATCGCCATCGGCATAACCTCTACCGGCAGCGGAAAGGTTCCTAGAGCCTCTACTAGCTTGGAGTTATCTACCACTACAACAAATTGCTCAGCTAGCCCATCAACAATCTTCTCGCGGGTATGGGCTGCACCGCCGCCTTTGATCAGGTTCTTTTGTGGATCGACCTCATCGGCCCCATCAATAGCCACATCAATGCGATCGACTTCATCCAGCGTCGTCAGCGGAATGCCATACTTTTTAGCCAGAACCGATGCTTGAAAAGAGGTGGGAATGCCTTTGATATCGGTCAGCGTCCCGGCCTGCATCCGTTCACCCAAAAACTGAATCATGAACGCTGCGGTAGACCCCGTGCCCAGTCCCACAATGTTGCCTGACTTCACCAGGTCGGCCGCCGCCTTGCCTACCTGCTGCTTCATCACCTTTACCGGATCGGTTTCTGCCATCTCCCTAAATCCTCCGTAACAACCTGTCCACGACATTATCTACCAAACATGCCAGAGCAGAGGCAGCCAATCCAGGCGATCGCTGCAGCCGCCCCCTTCCAACAATCAAGGCTATCACCTTCCTTCCCCTTCGAGAATCGCCACGTCTATATCGCAGGGTTACGAGAACTAGAGATAAGTTGGCAAGTGTAATGAAATCTAAAACCCTAAACCCTGTGTCGCCCGCGCTGCGGGCGGCACAGGGTTTTAAGGTCTGGTTTTTCATCATGGCGAGCTACTTATTAGTTCCCTACGAACATTTCACCATCATCGTTAATGTGGTCTTTACCTGGGCTTTATCTCCGTATGTCATCCTTTTTCCCGGTTTGTCTGCAAATTCTGACTTAGGTGGAACTACGGAATACTGCCATTACATCAAGGCAGCGGCAGCGGTACGTCCTGCCAACCGTTGGCAGACTAGCAGCAGCAAACGTATAGAAGCCAGTGAACCATTAGAAGTGCTTGAATGGCTTCTCCCGCTGCCCTTTTAGCGCAGACCACAGGTTGAGCAGATAACAGTTGAGATTGTTAACGCAAATATTTGGACGAATAAGAGGTCTTCATGGCAATTACGCTCTCAAAAATTGGCACCTATGAGACGGGTATTTTTGATGAATCGGCGGCGGAAATTCCCGCCTATGATCCGACGACGCAACGCTTGTTTGTTGTAAATGCCGACAACGGTATCGTCGAAGTTCTCGATGCGAGCAACCCTAACGAACCCGTCAAGCTATTTGATATCGAATTTTCTGACTTGGGTGGGGGCTTGCCAAATAGTATTGCCGTGAAGGATGGTGTGCTGGCTGTTGCCCTCGAAGACGACGACACCCAAGAAAATGGGCGAGTGTTATTCTTCTCAACCGATGTCGAAGAAGATGATATCGAGCCCCTGAGCGAAGTGGAAGTAGGGGCATTGCCCGACATGATCGTCTTTAGCCCTGATGGCACTAACGTGCTGACGGCAAATGAAGGGGAGCCTAACGCTGACTACAGTGAGGATCCTGAAGGCTCGATTAGCATCATTGACATTTCCGGCGGAGTCGAGAATCTGCAGCAGTCAGACGTGACTACCGCTGACTTCAACGCCTTCGACTCACAAATTGATGAATTGCGAGAGTCGGGGGTACGGATCTTCGGTCCCGGTGCAACGGTTTCTCAGGATTTGGAACCTGAATACATCGCTATCTCCCCAGACTCTTCCACGGCCTATGTTGCGCTGCAGGAAAACAATGCCCTGGCTGTCGTTGATATTGAATCCGGCGAGGTGACCGCAGTCGTGCCCCTGGGGTTCAAGGATCATAGCCTGAATCGCAATGGGTTGGATGCAAGTGACGACGACGATGCCATTAACATTCGCCCCTGGCCCGTTTTTGGGATGTATCAACCGGATGCGATCGCCGCCTACGAGGTCGACGGCACCACCTACCTGGTAACCGCAAACGAAGGGGATGCCCGTGAATACATCCTCGAAGATGGCGACGAAGAAATCGTTGGGTTTGTTGAAGAAGAACGGATCGAAGACCTCACTTTAGATCCCACGGCCTTTCCCAATGCCGAGGCGCTCCAAAACGAAGCGCGTCTCGGTCGGCTGACTGTCACCACCACCTTGGGTGACACCGATGGCGATGGCGATTTCGATGAATTGTATGCCTTCGGTGCGCGTTCATTCACCATTTGGGATACCAGCGGCAATATCGTTTTCGACAGTGGCCGCGCGTTTGAAGACATCACGGCAGATCTCTTGCCGGATGATTTCAACTCCACCAACGATGAAAACGATAGCTTCGACAGCCGTAGCGATGCCAAGGGTCCAGAGCCTGAAGGAGTGGTACTCGGCGAAATCAACGGTCGAACCTTTGCCTTCATTGGTTTGGAGCGCATCGGTGGCGTGATGGTTTACGATATCTCCGACCCCAGCAATGCGGAGTTTGTGCAGTATATCAACCCCCGCGACTTCAGTGGCGATGCCGAAGCAGGTACGGCAGGCCCCCTCGGCCCTGAAGGGTTAGCGTTCATTTCTGGTAGCGACAGCCCAACGGGCGATCCTTTACTGGTTGTGTCCAATGAGGTCAGCGGCAGTACAGACTTCTTCGCCATCGACTATGCCCTGGAAGACTTTGCTACCGAAGAGCGGGATGTGCTGCGTGGTTTGAGTACGCGGGACACGGTCGATGCACTGGCCGGAAACGATGGCGTGAGCGGACAGGGTGGTAACGATCGCCTCGCTGGTGGCGGTGGTAACGATCGCCTCGCTGGAAACGAAGGGAACGATCGCCTCCTGGGGAACGCCGGACGGGACAAGCTGGTCGGTGGTGCCGATGATGATGTCCTCTTGGGTGGCGCAGGGAACGATCGCCTAGCGGGTAACATCGGCAACGATCGCCTGGTCGGTGGTGCCGGGGTTGATACCCTCCTCGGTGGCGCGGGCGATGACAACCTGGTGGCGGGTGAAGATGGCGATCGCCTCCTCGGTGGCGGTGGCAATGACACCCTCCGGGGCAACGTCGGCAACGACCTGCTCAATGGTGGCGCGGGCAACGACACCCTCTTCGGCGGTGATGGCAGTGATACCCTCAATGCTCAGGGCGGCGACGATGTGCTACGGGGCGGCGCGGGTGACGATGTGCTACGGGGCGGCGCAGGCAACGATCGCTTTGTGGGTGAGTTGGGCGACGATGTCATCGTGACGGATGGCGGGCGCGATCGCGTCGCTATCCGTAGTGGTCAAGGCTTCGACCGGGTTCAAGACTTCAATGTCAACCTGGACAAAGTTGACCTGCTCGGGCTGAGCTTTGGTGACCTCACCTTCTCCCAACAAGTGAATGGAGCGGTCATTGCTGCGAATGGCGAAAACCTGCTACTCCTCAACAATGTCAACGTCTCGGCACTCACCTCAGACGTTTTCGTTTAGCAACTTAGCTTCAGTTCAGTCGCCATCATGTGACTGGACTGAACACTTATCGTGCGGCGCTCTTATCTCTCTTTGAAAGCCCCGCAATGCGGGGCTTTCAAAACAGGGCTTAGGCAGTTTACTGATTTGGTTTTTCGTGTCCAATGCG
>JBCBSL010000431.1:0-4988 GCA_039819145.1 Cyanobacteria bacterium J06638_22 | reverse complement strand
GACCGGAAGCGTGAAGTGGAAACAACTGCCTTGGTTCAGCTCCGAGTCGACCCATATTTGTCCATAATGAACCTGCACGATTCGCTGACAGAGCGCTAGCCCAATTCCGTAGCCATCTTTACTTTCATCGCGCTTGAGGCGATAGCGATCTTCAAAGATGCGATCGCGATTTTCTTCGGGAATGCCAGGGCCAGTGTCACAGATACTCACCTGCACTTTCTGGGTCGTTCGGTGCAGCACCGAAAGTTGAATTGTGCCCTGAATTGGGGTGTACTTAATCGCGTTGTCGAGTAGATTCGTCAGTACTTGCCGCACCCGTTCCGGATCGGCATATACGTTGGGTAAATCTCCAGGAATGTCGGTCTTGATCCGTTGCCCTTTGGACTCAACCTGTTTGTGTTGATCGCGCAAGACTTCGTTGCACAGGGCTGCTAGGTCTATTCTTTTTGGTTGGATCTCTAGCCGCTCGCCCGATCCCCGTGCCGCTTGCAGCACATCAGCAATCATGCGATCCAAAGCCTTTGCCTGGGTGCGGGCATGGCGAATCACCTGGGCAACGGTATCACGGTTGAAGCGCTTGCTATAGCCACCATCATCCGATAGCCCAAACCCCATTTCCAAGGTTTCAAGGGCGATCGAAACAGCGGTCAGGGGATTGCGCAAATCATGGGCCAGCATCGCGATTAGCCGATCTTTGAACTTCAACTGCTCTTGCAGTCCATCGTTTTGTTGCTTGAGCCGAAAGATCTCATCGGAGAGTTGAGTGATTTCGGTGATATGGGAAATGGAGCTAAACCCCATTGGGTTCTGCTTTGGGACATTTGGCTGACGTGAACCATCCCCAGGAACGTCTGGAGTTTGTGCGGTGTCTTGTGCCGCTCGTTGTTCCAACCAGAATTCGTCAACCGCTTGCTGCCAACGCGACCACCAATGATCCAACTGCGCCACAATATCGCTTCCGGCGAGAATATGGCGGGGTTCTGGATGGTACTTAATGAGGGCCGGGGTTGCTACAAGCTTGAAATGTTCGACGAGATGGGGCTGATCACCTACATCGATAATTTGTAAATCGAACGGATAGTCCTTTCCCAGAGCATTGAGCCGGTTGCGAATCTGTCGAATTTTTTCGCCAGAACTGGGACGTTTGTCGACAAACAAAAGGAGCTGGAGCGGGGTTTCAGGACTCGTCGTAAAGTTAGAAGGCGCTTCCATGACGTCGAAGCAATGTCACAGTGAGAAAGAACGGAAAACAGCGATAGAGAGAGGCAATGGAGCCATCATTAATGGTGACTCCAGGCTCCCCAAGAAACGGACATGATCTGAGCAAAAGGTTGTCCTGACTAGGCCGTAGGCCATCATACAAAAAACCTGGGGCAGAACCCTATAACAACCAGCAGTTTGGCATGCAGAACCAATGCTGGCGACTAGGGCAATCGTAATACAGGCATTGCCCCCCCTTTCACCCTGACCAAAACAACCATCCTGTATAAGAGCAAATCACTTGTGGGTAAAGCACCAAACCAGGATTGACTGGGGATATTGGACACTTGTATCTCATTCCAACGTTCCTCCGACTCAGCGTTGGTCACCAACTCACTCAGCGTTGCCATAATCAGCAACGTTGGAAGGGTCGGCAAAGTGGAGTGAGCGGAAACTCAGAAAGCGAACATGGTGTCCTTGGTCATAGCTTAAATCTTTCTGTAACTTCTGTAGAGATTGATTTGTGGCAACGCTTAAATTGTCTAAATTTTAATTAGGGACAGGTTAAGGTCTGCTAGTCACCGATTTGGGAGGGCAAAATAATACTCTGGAGAGATTTTAACTTCTGATCACACGGCATCAAAGCCAGAGCGTGCATGGGTTTCTGCTTTGTGCGATCGCGGAAAACCGATGAGGTTATAGGTGGCCATTGATGCAGTCATTAATCGGTCATTGATGCAGGTGTTAATTAAAGTTGTGCAAAGACACCCCCAAACTCCGCCAGCCGCCTGGAAATTGAGAGAGCATAGATCTAGCTGATGGGGGTAAAGCACTCAACCCGTGCAGCTAGTGCCACGGTTGCTTTGCCTCACGCTCGGACGAATTGCCCCACTATGGTAGGTATTTGGCAATGATGACCGTGATGGCGATCGCCCCCTAACAATGCGTTTCTCTCAATCCTCCCTTCTCCCCTCATAGAGAACGTGTTACGCCTACCTATGGTGAACGGTTCTATGCTGCTAGGGCTCTCTCCAGTGCTGCGTTACTGCTGTATCTGAAACTTGTTGCGCAATTGGATGAAGGATCATAGGACAATCGCACACATTAGCTCGTTTGGATGAGTCTATTCAAATTGCACGGATGATACAGGGATGAAAATTCTGGTGTTGGCCTGGGAGTTTCCCCCTCGAATTGTTGGGGGAATTGCCCGCCATGTGGGAGAACTATATCCAGAACTTGTGCAACTGGGGCACCATGTTGACCTGTTGACCGTCGAGTTTGAGCAGACCCCGCACTATGAGGTGGTCGATGGCATCCACGTGCATCGTGTCCGGGTGATGCCGGGGCATGACTTTTTTCACTGGGTCGGCAACATGAACAACAGCATGGGGCAGTATGGCGGCAAACTGCTGTCCCAAGAAGGGCCGTTCGACCTAATCCATGCCCACGACTGGTTGGTGGGGGATGCGGCGATCGCCCTCAAGCACATCTTCCGCGTCCCGTTGATCTCTACTATCCACGCTACGGAAGCCGGACGCCACAATGGCCTGCACAACGCCACCCATCACTACATCCACGGCAAGGAGTTGCGGTTTGCCCACGAAGCCTGGCGGATTATCGTTTGTTCTCGCTATATGCAGCAGGAGGTGGAGCGATCGCTGCGCAGCCCCGCCGACAAAGTCGATATCATCTACAACGGCATTTGCCCCGAGAAAAAGCCCAATCGCTCCACCTTTGACTATCTCGACTTCCGTCGTCGCTTTGCCAGAGATGATGAGCAAATTGTCTATTATGTTGGGCGCATTACCTACGAAAAGGGGGTTCAGGTTTTGCTCCGAGCGGCTCCTCGTGTCATCAAGGCGATGGAGCGGCTGGTGAAGTTTGTCATCATTGGCACGGGGCAAGTTGAGCCACTAAAGAACCTTGCTACAGACTTGGGCATTCAAGACTCGTGCCATTTCACGGGATTTATGCCCGATGAGGACTTGAATCTGTTTCAGAGTATTGCTGATTGCGCGGTGTTTCCCAGCCTCTACGAGCCATTTGGAATCGTGGTGCTGGAGAGCTTTGCAGCACAGGTTCCCGTCGTTGTGTCTGATGTCGGGGGCTTGCCAGAGGTCGTGCAGCATCGCACTACAGGCATGGTCACCCAAGCCAATTGCCCCTCTTCTCTAGCAACGGGTATCCTTCAGGTTTTACAAGATCCAGAATTTGCCAAGGGGCTGGTCGATCGCGCCTATCAAGATTTGCAGAGTCGCTTCAGCTGGGCGCAACTGGCGAAGGAAACATCTGCTATCTATGAACGCATTACCAAAGAGCGTCAAATGGGGCACTGGTAAGACCGATTCTCTGAATCAACCCGACCGAATATCAAGTCCAGTTGAATAGCCGTAAGACCCAACTATCGTTTGCACCCGCTGCAACGCAGCGGGTGCAAACGATAGTTGGGTTCTTCAAACGGATTTGATATAAGTCGGTAGGTGCAATTAAACCTAAAGCCCTAAGAACCTACGTCGCTCGCAGCGCGGGCGGCGCAGGTTCTTAGGATCTGGTTTTTCATGATGCCGAGCTACTGATACCGATGAACTGAACAGATGAACTTTGGTAGAGTGGCTTAGGACGCGATGGTAAACTCTGCGATCGCCGCCGCTGCATTTTTCTATTGCGTTCACTTTTTCCACTTCGATTAATTTTTTAGCTTCGGCTACTAACTGGTTACTAATTCTGGTTACTAATTTTTGGGGTTCCCCCGATGAGTTCTGCCCCGTCGCCACCCAAGCTGCGCCCCTACCAGGTGCAATTGATCAAAGACCTGTATCAAACCCTGGGCATGGGCTATCGTCGAGTCGCGATCGTAGCAGGCACCGGAGCGGGGAAGACGGTGATTGCCGGACAGATTTGCGCCCATGCCGAAGCGCGGGGCTGCCGCCTCCTCTTCCTGGTGCATCTGGATGTGCTGGTGGGGCAAACCTACGAGAAGATGCAAGCCTTTGGTTTGCACTGCGGCTTTATCAAAGCGGGCTGGAAGGAAGACCCCAAAGCGCCGATTCAAATCGCCAGCGTGCAGACGATGGCCAAGCGCAACTGGTGGCGCAAGTGGAAAGCCGATGTGGTGCTGTATGACGAAGCCCACACCACGATTTTTAGTCAGGTCGGGCAGCAGTTGATTTATCGTACCCACACCGATGCAACCCACCTGGCTCTGACGGCTACACCCTATCGCCTGGGACGGGAGCAGTTGGGCGATCACATGGAAACCCTGGTGTCATCTCCGGTGCCCTCCGAACTACAGCGGATGGGGTTCCTCGCACCGATGAAATACTACGGGATGCCCCTCGAAAATCAGATTGACTTGGACGGGGTAAGGACGGTTGGCGGTGATTTTGATGAACGGGACTTGAAGATTGCGTGCGATCGCCCCGAGCTTGTCCAGCGCATTGTGGAAGAATGGCACCGCCTCACCCCCGACAAGCGCAGCATTGCCTTCTGTGTCGATGTGGAGCATGCCCATCACGTGGCTGACGCCTTCAATCAGGCGGGCATTCCTGCTGCCACGGTGGAAGGTAACACCCCCATCAAGGAGCGCCATCGCCTCTACCGCGCGCTACGGGATGAAGACATCCTCGTCCTCACTTCCTGCAACGTCATTAGCATTGGCTTCGATGAACCCAGCGTTGAGGTGGGGCTGCTGCTACGCCCCACTCAATCCCGCGCCCTCCACTTCCAGCAAATCGGGCGCGTCATGCGGATTTCGCCCAGAACCGACAAGCTCCACGGCACCATTCTGG
>JBCBSL010000430.1:0-5000 GCA_039819145.1 Cyanobacteria bacterium J06638_22 | reverse complement strand
GTACAAGGAGACTATTTTGTGCTTTTTGACGCCTTGGCTACTGAGTCTACCTAAAAATCTATGGAACCAAAACCGAAGAAGCTGCTAGAGCAAGTCCGTGAGGTCATGCGTCTGCGGCATTATGCTTACCGCACCGAAGAAACATATGTCCAATGGATAAAGCGCTACATTTTGTTCCACCACAAACGACATCCTAGAGAGATGGGACGAGACGAGATTGAGGCATTGATGATTTACACCCATGTGCTGAATCGAGGGGGACGGGGAGTACGAAGTCCATTGGATATTGGTTAGTCAGTATGGTGTGACAACGCGATCGGTATTCCCTTGTCCGCGCCTCACCGAGTCGGCTAGCCGGTTGCAGTGGCTCGTGCTCTATGGGTGGACAGCGTCGGCACCGACAGACGGAATCGATGCATCAGCCGTGGACTGTCAGCAGACATCGCGCTGCGACCGTGCAAGACGCGCTGATTATCCATGATTAGAACCTCGCCGGCCTGCATCGCAAAGTGTACCGATTGCTTGGATCGTTCTACGTAGCGCTCCAATTCATCGAGCGCTTCCCGCAGTTGGTCCGACAACGTACAATGCTCGCCCAACGCAGAGTTGATCTGGTTCTGGTAATAGCGAATCCGCCAATCGTCTCCTTCACCCTGGAGAATCGGGTACTGTTTCTCACTGGTGAAAGGAAATACGGGTTGACGCAAGAGACTGACCAAGTCTTCGGGCAATTCGTGAACGAGATCCGCCGCTGACAATATCACGCTCTCACCGCCGCCTTGTGGGTCTGGCCGTTCCATCGCAAATGCGACCAAGTTGGGCGGGATGGTCTTATTGCTGCAGTCTGTATGCAGCGGCAAGGCATCCGGGGTACGGCTGTAGCGTGTCACCTTTCCTTTGCGCGCGAGCTGTTTCGCATCAACTCGGATCTTTGTCTTCGAAATGCGCGGCAATTCACCGACTGTCGTCGCGTCACTCTGGCCCATGGCGGTCAAAATGTTGACGACCCTATCGAGGTCAATCGGATTCTGTTCCGTGACCAAGACCAGCCAGTGCGGCGATGCCCTCAGCCGAGCCATCAGCTCGGCGGCAATTTCGTCGATCGCCTCGATGGAGAGTTGTCCGTTCGGAGCAACAAATTGGGCGAGGTGCAATTTGGGCATTGTCTGGGTGGAGTATTGGTCAAGCATACTGAACGTTAAAAACCAAGGAGCGTCACCGTAACTGGGAGAACGCTGACAGAGTCTATGGCGACGTCCTCGCGATCGCACGCCGTTCGATCATAGTTGCAAACGCTTCCGAGACCCGTTCCAGATGGGGGCGTGTATACGGGAAGTTCTCCGCATGGTCAAAGTTGTGGCGCATGGCAGCATTGGCCTCGAACACGATCACGTTGTGCTCCGAGTCGAGGGTGAAGTCAATGCCGAAGAAATCCAGAGCAATGGTGTCATGGATGGCGTAAAGCGCATCGATCGCCTTTGAGCCTAAGTAGGTTACAGGGTCACTTAAGAAACGTTTCTCGTCCTCCTGGGTCGAAGGCGTGGATGACATTACGCGATAGCGATCGCCCGAATGGATCTGCCAAGTATCGCTGGCCAAACTAGCAACGGGGAATAATTCACCGTCAATGAAGAAGACGCGTGACTTATGGTAGTAACCGTCCTGCCACCGACAATCGATAAAGGCGGTGGCATAGACCTCGGTGCCAAGGGGTTGGGCCGCTAGCCATTCGACGAGAGCCGAACGGCTGTCAACCTTTTCCACCGTCTTACCAGTCTGTGTGCCGCGATGGCGCACGATTAGTGGGTAACCGAGTCCGGCTGCTTCCACCTGAGCGGCGATCGCTTCCACAGGTCCTTCCAGGCGGAACAACTCTGTCTGCGGCAGGATGACGTAAGGTAGGACGCCAAGGCGGCGGGAGTTTTCGGCGCGGGTGGTGCGGCGCACCTTATGCGGTGGGTTAATAACGGGCACGTCCGGGAACTGCGATAGGAAGGCTTCGACGTTGTCCAACCCCACCGGATCCAGGTCAGGGCAGCTGACGCCGTTCATGAAAATGTCAACGTCTGGCAACGCATCCAGCCGACCCAGGTTGTCACCGAACACGGTCGCGACATAGATGTTGAAGCGGTCCCGATCCAGTAGATTTTTGCTAGAAAAGTGGCCGCCCTTGAGCCAGCAGTACCGCAAGCCCGTTTCTCGGTTCGTCTTGATGCCGAAGTAGCTTTTTTCCACGGAGCGGAGCCGAAGGATGTTGGGGCGGTCTGGATGGGGATGACTGGGTTCTGCGATCGCCTCAAGCTGTGCTACTGCCGCGATGCAGTGCCGCGCAGTTTCGGTCTCACCAGCGCGGCGGGATAGCGCTGCCAATGCTTTGAGCGCTTCAACCCCCAAAGGCCCGTTTTGCGAAGCCTGATTTAGCACAGAACGGGCTGACGAGAACTTGCTCAGCTGGAACAGAAGGATGCCGAGCGATTCTAGATGCGGCCAATCGGGTGCTGCCTGCTCGGCCGCGATAGTCGCGTGTCGTCTCGCAGCCTCCAAATCGCGTTGCTCGGCGTAGGCGATCGCCAACTTCAACTGAGCTTCGGCGATCGCTGGTGAGCCGTCCCGTTTATAGGCGTCGTCGTTCAAGTTTGACTCAGTCGATTTAAGGATCACGATTTTAGCCTTACTGTCAGTCGTAAACACGCGCGCGTAAACACGCCCAGAGCCCGTTACTCAAAAATGCCCAACTCTATCAACGCGGGCATTCTTCTTCGCAGATCTCAACGGAGGCCACACACGAAGAGCGGATCGATAGAAGGGACACCACTGGGATGTGCCATGCAATCAAATCGTATCCGTGGTCGTAACTACACATCTGGACAGGCAATATGATGCCCCTCACGAATATTTTGTTCCTTGGTATTGGTGCGCAGGCTCATCGGTCGTTCAAAACCGCAGATTCAGAAGCATAGCGATTTGGGCAGGAAGTAGATGCAGAAACAAAACCATTTTACGAATCTTTTCGTTGATGAATCGCGTGATTTTACCTGGAATCATCGCGGTCAAATGAAGCCAGGTAACGACTAAGATGAGCGGCGATGAGTAAGACTAAAACGAAGCAAACAACTAATATTTGCCGCTCCATCAACTTGTTAGCTGGCATTGCTAGAGATATAAGACCGTTCGTAAACCCTCATCTATCTCCTCCTGCAAGTAGTCAGGTAGCGAACCAATACGCTCAACCAAAAACGTCTTATCGATCGTAAAAATCTGCGAGACATTTACAACGGAGTCTCTCGACAAACTCGATATCCTACGAGGTAGTAATACATTGCCCGGTGCTTCCGCCAACTGAATATTTGAAGTAATAATAACGACGATAATCGTGCTAATCCGGCTCTGGGTAAAAGTATCAGCCTGAATCACCAAGACGGGACGGCGATATCCGGGTTCTGAACCGACTGGATCGGGTAAGTTCGCCCACCAAATTTCTCCCCGATACATTACCAATCCTCACGGGGCAAAGACATAAACTGCATCCTTGCCATCACTGGATCGAGTTCAGAGGACTCATCAGCATAAACTTGGTTCAATTTGAGCAAGATTTGATCACGATTGTACCTTTTCAGATACGCCTGTAACGCTTTTGCATAAAGCTCACTGCGCGATAACCCTAATTGCTGAGCAAGTGCTTCCGCCTGTTCAAAAACCGGATCTGGAAGCGAAATTGCAGTTTTCATAGCGACCTTAGCTTGAAGTTCTACTCCTCGGTTATACCTTGGTTATACCAAGACTGCAAGAATCAGCATACTCAGATACCAGTAGATAACCTTTCTGCACGTCCGAGCCGAAAAACAGAGCCAGCTAACTATATATTCAGCATATTCAGCGTCAGATCTGGTGGATAAGATCCGGAAATGAGGATCTTATATGCCACTTTTGAGTGATAACGCCCTGATTTACAGAACTTATACGTCACGTTTGACGCATAATTCCGGGAAAGCAGAATGTTAACTGTCACTTTTGGCCGTTAAGTATGGGCAGTGGGGTACTTATGCGTCACTTCTAACAGTTAATCACTCATCTAGGAGGGTTATACGCGTTGGCTATGGCATCGCCCAGAGCGCTATGCGCATTGCTTAAGTACGGTTTGTGGGGTGCGGTTGCACACTGCTATCAATGCCCAAATGTCCATGAGGATCATTGGGGTGATGGTGATTGCGAGAGCGATCGCCCCTATTCCCGAATCTCAGGTAGGGGCGATCGCTTCCCTTGTCTCATCCGTCAATCATTCTGGGATAAGTTTTGCTTTAAGCTATATCCTTAAATTCAAGCTTTACTTATCTTTGGAATAGCCTTGAAGAGTTTGGCTCTTTCGGAGATAGGTTTTGTTTCAATTGAACTTGTATTTACATCAGCCGAATTGAGTTGCTTTATTATCCAACTCGATTCGGTTTGATTTGAATCAAGTTGGGTTCGTTTTGAGTTGGGTGTTGCGCGATCGCATTCAACCCAAACACCACCGCTCCTAGAAAGAGCATAATGAACGAATCTGATACCGCCTGCTCGGCAGCGATAGTAGCGTGTCGTCTCGCAGCATCCAAATCTCGTTGTTCGGCGTAGGCGATCGCCAACTTCAACTGAGCTTCGGCGATCGACGGCGAGCCGTCCCGTTTATATGCCTCGTCGTTCACGTTTGACTCAGTCGATTTAGGGATCACGATTTTAGCCTTACTGTCAGTCGTAAACACGCGTGCGTAAACATGCATGGAATCCGTTACTCAAAAATGCCCAACGCTATCAACGCGGGCATTCTTCTTCGCAGATCTCAAAGGAGGCCACACGCGAAGAGCGGATCGATAGAAGGGACACCACTGGGATGTGCCATGCAATCAAATCGTATCCGTAGTCGCAACCACACATCTGAACAGGCAATATGATGCCTCTCACGAATATTTTGTTCCTTGGTATTGGTGCGCAGGCTCTGCGGTTTTGAACGACCGATGAGCCTG
>JBCBSL010000429.1:0-5009 GCA_039819145.1 Cyanobacteria bacterium J06638_22 | reverse complement strand
TGAGGCGATCGCGTTCCGGGTGATCCGTCAGTTTTTCTTGAAGCGGCTGTGGCAGGATGGCCAACAACTGATCCAGATCATCATTGATTTGCAGCGGTTGCACCGAAACAGTTGGTAGCTGCATAGACTCGTTTGGAGACGGAGATGAGTCGGAGGGTGGGAT
The DNA here is from genome assembly GCA_039819145.1 of Cyanobacteria bacterium J06638_22. Classification (GTDB taxonomy): domain Bacteria; phylum Cyanobacteriota; class Cyanobacteriia; order Elainellales; family Elainellaceae; genus Vacuolonema. The sequence goes on along the minus strand of JBCBSL010000429.1, from coordinate 4,846 downwards.
GAGCGGACGAGAATTGAACGTCATGAGTGGTAGGTAGTTCTGAAAGTCCAAATGATGGGGTAGAAGCCCTGACAGCTATCGGAAGCCACGGATCGTTTGCGAAGCAATTTCGAGTTGAATCATGGGAATTACCGTGAGGAGTAGTTGACAGGTTAATGAACGGTGAAAGTGGATTGGAACAGGCTACAAGGCAGAGGTGTGAACGTGAGATTTAAGGGGGGAAACAAGGCTCGTTGCTAGTTGAACCGCTTGGTGGAGTAAATCGGGGAAATCTTCTAGATGCTGTGCGGTTGGTGGAGGAAGACCGTTACGTGGCTTTAGCTCGATGGCGGTGGGTGATGGTGAGCTTTCAGTCGATCGCCTATGCCATTCCCACTCTTTCGCGATCTGGGCAGAGGGCGAAAGAGTGGGAATCATCGGTGTTTTCGCTGTAGGTGTTGCTAGCGCTGAGGAACGCTGCACCTGGCGATCGCTCAACTCCTGCAACACGGGAGCCAGCAACACGCGGGCAAAGCTACCATAGGCCACCCCATTGATGAAGCGCGGAGCAGCCGACAGTGGAATAACTTCGTTAGAGGATGATAACGATCGGGAGACGTTGTTCAACAGCCCTAGCTCCCTTAGCTTGGGGACGGTGTAGGCATTGGTTCCCCCCGCCAATTGGACATATCCTGGCAGGTTTGCTGCCAGCACCTTTTGCCCAAGTCGAATGGTAGCGTGGGTGACTCCCTTACCAATATCTCCACTCATGGGACGCCCGTCCGTTTGCCAGATCACAGGACATGATAATGGTGTGATCACGCGATGCAGGGCTTGTAAGTATTCGATCAACCCATCCCCATCGGGGCAGCTAATGGCAAGGACTTTCAGGGTTTGGCAAGCAGGAGCGATCGCCCGCCATAGTTGTGTAAAGTCTTGTAAGCGTCCGACCTGGGTGTGAATTTCGAGGGCATCCACCTGGGGCAGCACATCGGCCATTACTGCATCTGGCGATGCCCGGAGCGATCGCGTCTCAATCTGCTGGATTGGGCAAACAGGCAGGCAACGCCCGCAGCCGTAACACCGACTCTCAATCACGCCCGACGGTTCGAGCTCGGAGCCAAAGCGAATGGCATCGGCAGGGCAGATCGTTTCACAGGGACGCGGACAATCTGCCGGACAGCGAGTGGGATCAAAGGTTGCCTTACGGAAGTGGGGATCATCGCCATCGTTCAGGCTCACCATCAACCACGGGCGATCGCCTCCTCGTCCTGACGCTGAAAATCTAGGGGCTTCTGGAGCCTCTACCGTTACCTGATTCCCGTGAGGATATAAACACCGAAATGCTGCCAAGCCCTCTCGAGCCGCAGCAACTACAGCGGGATCAGCCGCAACATCAATACAATCAGCGCCAGCCAACGCATAGGCAAGGGTCAGGCTACGGACATCGGGCAGCGACTGGAAGCTTGCGCCGCAGATTAACTTGAACCAATGCCCGTCTTTGAGGGATCGGAGAGGAGAATAACAGTGCGTGACCCTGAGTTCTGAACGACTCACTCCGGTTAGTACGTTGGGTAGCGGTATGGGATCAGTGTACTACACTCACACAAGTTCCGGCAGCGGGATCATGTCAGGCGGCTGATATCAGGCTTTTGAGCGGGCTCCAGGTAAAGGTGCGATCGCCCCCAACTTCAACGACAACTTTCACCCGTGGTTCTTTATCAGGCAATGTGGCCAGAAATGCCAGTTCTTGTTGGGAGAGAATGTTGCCTTCGATGAGCCACAGCACAACGCCTTTTTCGTTCGAGGCAAGGTTATCCAGGCGATAGGTCAGGATTGGAGGGAGATAGTAGCGATAGCCCACAGCCCCATCACGTCCAGTGGTTTTCTTCCCCAAGTGAGCCGGACGCACCCCATGCACTTGCATGAGATAGGAAGCAGGGTCGCCTAAACCTCTAGCAGTCAGACAAACTAGGTTATACCCTGCTGCACGCACGCGACGCTGATACCGCCCTTCAGCTCCACCTTCAAGAGGAGCATAGGCAGCCAGTGCGCCTTCTTGCTCCAGTTGGTTGATGAATCGCTTTCCGGTAATGATGAGTGGCATAGCGGCTTGTCCTTTGCGTCTTTGCGTCTTTGTGGCTACGTCTTCGTCTGTATCTGAACCTGAGTAGGTATCGCCCGGGGCATCTATCCCTAATAGATTACAGAGAATTTACAAATACCCATAGTTACAGAATAAAGCCTCTGTGCCCCTCAGATGTAACGACATCGATAGAACTCTTTTATTACGTTCATAGCCTGAGGAACTGAAAACGACATCAGCTGGATGCCCCCCATCGATGCGAAGCGGCTCAACGTCGCCAATGCAACGCCCCTTTGCGGAAGGGGGTCTGGGGGAACGAGCTTCGTTCCCCCAGTCGGGGAGTTTGGGGGGCGACGCGCCCCCAATCAAGCTTTAGACTCCTCACCCACAACCTCCCTCCTCAAGGGATAGCCTTGTCTGCTTCTCGCCAGAGGCTTCCGCCGAGAAGCAGACAAGGCTACTGTCGATCCTCGGTCAGAAGCTTCTTGGGGGCCAGCCCCCACCCCCCCCGCTGGGGGAAATCTCCCTCCCCTAGCCCCCTCAAAAGGTGCCCCAGTGGAGCTGCGTAGGCCGCTTCGCATTGCATGGGAGGCAGATAGTTATCGATCTCGGGAAGTCGCTCAGATTTGTGGCAAGGTTAGCCGTGTAGGATGCTTTTGGGCGCAGATGTAACGCTATAGGCCAAGGTTGAAAGGGGGATGGCTGGATGCGTTCGTTGCGCTGTCGAGCTTACTGGGTAGCGATGCATAACGGATGCGTTTGCGTGCTCCGTGGTTTGAGTAATAATCGGGGCAGATGTGCTCTCTTTCCTCATCCTTTGCATACTCCTATGACGACACTAACCGAATTACCGCTCCCTGAACATTTTGCGGCTCAGCGTGTTGGGGAGGTTTGGCGTGTGCCCTATCAAGAACGGGCAGAGGCGGCTGTTGCCTGGGCGCGGCAGCATTCTATTCCTCTAGCAGCGAATGATGCTCGACGGATTTGCTTGTTGGCGATCGATGTGCAGAACACGTTTTGTATCCCCGACTATGAGTTGTTTGTTGGCGGGCAATCGGGGATGGGTGCTGTTGAAGACAATGTGCGGCTATGCGAGTTTATTTATCGCAATTTGAGCGAAATCACTGAGATTATCGTGACGATGGATACCCACGCTGCGATGCAGATTTTTCATCCGGTTTTTTGGGTGAATGCGGTGGGTGAGCATCCACCTGCGATGACGATGATTGCGACCGATGATGTGGAAAGCGGCCTGTGGCAGGCAAATCCGGCGATCGCCCCCTATGTCACAGACGGCAATGTTGACCATCTGCAAGCCTATGCCTTGCACTATGTCCGCCGCCTCAGCCAAAACGGCAAGTACCTCCTCACTGTTTGGCCCTATCACTCGATGCTCGGCGGCATCGGACATGCCCTTGTGCCAGCGGTCGAGGAAGCCTGCTTCTTCCACAGCATGGCTCGTCAGGTGCCCACGCGCTTTGAAATTAAGGGCGACAACCCCCTCTCCGAAAACTACTCGGTCTTGCGCCCCGAGGTCATGGAAGACCAAGACCAAAAGCCGATTGGGCAGAAAAATCAACCGCTACTCAAGGCTCTGCTGGAGTTTGATGCGGTAATCGTTGCCGGACAGGCCAAGAGTCACTGCGTCGCCTGGACGGTATCGGACTTGCTCGATGATATTCAGGCGATCGACCCCGCACTAGCGCAGAAGATTTATTTGCTGGAAGACTGCACCTCTCCGGTGGTGGTACCGGGAGTGGTGGACTTTACCGATCAATCCAACAAGACCTATCAGCGCTTTGCCGACGCGGGAATGCATCGAGTGCAATCGACCGATGCGATCGCCGCTTGGCTCAGCTTGTAGACCACCGGAGTTCGACAAAAGCAAACAGGGCAATTCGACGACCCTACAGTGCTGCGAGGGATTGCGATCGCTCCTCCAGCATCATTGAATCGCCATCGCTTTGCACGACTAGCACTGGGCAGCAAGCATGGTGCAACACATAGTTGCTCACACTTCCCAGCAGAATTTCGGTAAAACCACGCCGTCCGCGCCGTCCTATCACAATCAGATCCGCGTTCCAGAATCTGGCAATGTGGCAAATGCCGGGGCCAGGTTCATGGGGCTGGGTACTGACTTGAACTGAAACGCCTTGCTGCCGCGCGCGATCGCACAACTCCGCAAACAGCGTTTGCATATGCTGCGTCTGCATTTCCAGTTGCATTTGCTGGGACTGGTAAGCCTGCGTCACCAATTGCGGTGATAGGCCCATCTCCCCCGGCAACAGCAAAAACTTCGGAACCAAATCTTCTGTCAGGCTATGGAATAGCAAAAGCTTGGCCTGGTGGGATTTTGCAAGCGACATGGCTTGCTCAAACACGCTTTGTCCTAATTCCGTATCATCAACCGCTGCAAGGATTTTTTGGAAAGCCATCGTTTTTCTCTGGGTGCGCCCCCTTTCTGTTGTGCCAACTCCTCTCACCTGATTGGATGATTTAGCTTCAAAGCTACAGCAATTTCCAAATTGCGGTAAATCTCCGCAACAGATACTAACAATCCATGAAATGGCGCAAGGCTGCAAACCCACAAATAATCTGCCAGGAAATATTGATTAACAATTTTTAAATCTCTTTTGAATTGGGAAATAAACTCTTCCTTTCCACGAACGCTACAAAGAGCCTGGGTACAGGGCAAAAACCCAGAGACCTCTTGATTTTTGGTGGGGTTTGATTTTTTGTCCTGTACTGAGACAAAGGGCTAGGTTCTATTCCTAAGTCGGT
>JBCBSL010000428.1:0-5030 GCA_039819145.1 Cyanobacteria bacterium J06638_22 | reverse complement strand
CCCTCCGTCGTGGCAATGGATCAGAACCAGAAGGTTCCACTGGCGGTGGGTGAAGATGCAAAGAAAATGCTAGGACGGACACCTGGCGATGTCGCGGCACTCCGCCCCCTGCGGGATGGCGTAATTGCCGACTTCGATACCGCCGAACTGATGCTCAAGCATTTCATCCGGCGCGTGCATGAAGGCCGGACACTGGTCTCTCCCCGCATCGTCATCGGGATTCCCAGCGGTGTCACGGGTGTGGAGCGTCGGGCTGTGATGGAAGCCGCATCCCAGGCTGGAGCAAGGGATGTGTACCTAATCGATGAACCCGTAGCGGCGGCGATCGGAGCGGGGTTGCCCGTGGCCGAGCCGACCGGAAACATGATTATCGACATCGGTGGCGGGACGACAGAAGTAGCCGTTCTCAGTTTGCAAGGAACGGTGCTGAGCGAGTCGGTGCGCGTTGCTGGGGATGAACTGAGCGATGCCATTTCCCAGTACATGAAAAAGGTGCATAACCTGGTAATTGGGGAACGCACCGCGGAGGAAATCAAGATTGGCATTGGCTCCGCCTATCCGTCTGATGATGACAGCGTGACCCTGGAAGTGCGGGGCTTACACCTGCTGTCGGGGCTACCGCGAACCGTCAGCGTCAAGAGTGCCGAAATTCGAGAGGCGATGGCTGAGCCGTTGGCGGTGATTGTCGAAGCAGTGAAGCGCACGCTAGAGCGCACCCCGCCAGAACTTGCCGCAGATATTATCGATCGCGGTATTATGCTGGCAGGTGGTGGAGCATTGCTCACCGGGCTGGATACCTTGATCAGCCATGAAACAGGGATTGTGACCCATGTTGCGGCGGATCCCTTGAGTTGTGTTGTGTTGGGAACGGGACGGGTGCTCGAAAACTTCAAGCAGTTGGAACGGGTATTCAGTGGCCACTCCCGAACGGTGTAGGGCGATCGCCCACGCATTGGCTCATCATCTTTATACCCGAATAACGAACGCGTAGATAGAAACGAAGAGGCAGGATGTTAACGGTACGTCGCTGGTGGGGGCGTCGAGGTCTTCAGGTTGGGCTAGTTGCCTTAGTTCTGCTAGTTGCCTGGGGCTTACGACAAAGTCGCGGGGGAGCCATTTATGAGCTCTACCACTGGTTGACGTTGCCATTTCAAAGTGAGCAAGACGCCCGATCTGCCGCCTTGGAAACCGCAGCACTGCGCGAACTACAGGGTCGTTTGCTGGAGCTAGAAAGCCAGAACCAGCAACTGCGGCAGTTGTTAGATTACAGCTCGACCCACACCGAGGGGATCGTCGCCCCCGTCATCGGACGGAGTGCCGACCATTGGTGGCAGCAAATTATCTTAGGGCGCGGCCAGAATGATGGGGTTCAGGTTGGTGATATCGTGTCTGGGACGGGAGGGTTGGTCGGGCGCGTGACCCATACAACCTCAAACACCAGCCGCGTTTTGCTGATTACGGATCCCAACAGCCAAGTGGGGGTGACCGTTAGCCGTACTCGCGTGATGGGCGTCCTGCGGGGACAGGCGGGCAACCGCGCTGTGATGCAGTTTTTTGAGAAGGAACCCAATGTCCAGCCGGGGGACACGATCGCAACCTCCTCTATCAGCCAACTCTTTCCTGCCGGGATTCCCATCGGGCAGGTCGAATCAATCGATTTTCGCAAGAGTCCGGCTCCGGAAGCAGTGATCGAGCTCAGTTCGCCTATCGGCTATTTAGAGTGGGTCATCGTCTCTGAAAACACCACGCCACAAAGTGAACTCGTCGAATCTGAGGTGACGGAATAGCACAACTATGACGAGGCTTTTCGATCCATTCCTCTGGTCTCCTTCCCTGCGGCGATCGCTCAACTGGGGCATCACCGCGCTTTCAGTCCTGGTTTGCTTGCTGGTAATGCCAACTCGGGTTCCCGGCATGGAGCTACTGGGAGTTGGTCCCAACTGGATGCTGATTTGGGTAGTGGTCTGGAGTGTGAACCGCACCGCTTGGGAAGGGGCGATCGCCGGACTGACCCTCGGTCTCATTCAAGACGCCATGACGGAACCGGATCCGACCCATGCAATCAGTTTGGCAGTCGTCGGCATCTTGACAGCACGGCTGCACAAACAACGCTATATCCAGGAAGATTTCATCTCAGTTGCGCTGATCGTCTTTGGCATGGCCGTCATCGCCGAAACCGTCGTGGCGTTGCAATTCACCCTAGGAAGTCTGAGCAATCCCATGGGAACGTACCCAACGCTAGGAGAGATTTGGCTGTTCCATCAACAAATTGCCCTCTGCTCCGCCATCCTCAGCAGTCTTTGGGCACCTGTCGTCTACTATCCCCTCAAGCGCTGGTGGAACTTGATGGAAACGGTGGAGCAAGCTCAACTCAGTTAATCGGTGGACTAACGAATAATTCAACGCAGATGAACGCGGATGGACGCAGATTAGGTTGGATGGGTAACCGCCGTCAATGCAAAGGGTGTTTATCCAGCAAGCTATTTATTCAGCAAACATCGTGCTTAAAACAGACAATACAAGTCTGCGCTCAGCTTTTCCGAGCTTTCCCAAGCACTTCACCAAGCGAGATTTGTCTACAGTGCGAATTTGATCCAGCACAATTTGTCCCTGCTTCCCCTGAAAGTTGCAATCAACGCGGGTCGGGTATGGCTTGCTAGCTGTTGTCATCGGAGCCACAATAACGGTGCTGATGAACAGATTCATCTCATCAGGCGAAATGATGAGGCATGGCCGCGTTTTTTGAATTTCCCGCCCAAGGGTTGGTTCAAGGTTTACCAAGTAAACATCAAACCGTTTCACGACCATTCCCACTCGGTCTCATCCTAAACTGTTACCGTCTCCGCATCCAGCAATCGATCATCGCCGTTAGCAGACATGGCTGCAAACGCTTCTTCCCATCCCTGACGCGGATGTTGAACTGGGCGAACGATTAAGCCACCATCCTGCAATTCAATCTCGACTTCCCCTTTGATCCCGCTTTGCTCTAGTAGCGGTTTGGGAATGCGTATTCCTTGAGAGTTGCCAATTTTGATGATGTGACTGCGTATGGCGTTACTCATGTGAACGAGGAGCCTTAGATAATCTCGATGGTAATTACATAGTGATTACTAAATCAAGAGATGTCAACGATCGCCAGGCCACAGGGTTAGGAAGTGGATGTTACATTACGTACCTGGCGTTTTTGAGAGAGTTTGTGGCTGATTTTTCTGATCCCCGACTGAAGCCAATTGTGGGCTGGTTTGCGCAGCAAAGCTGGAAGCCCTTGCCGTTCCAGTGGCAAACCTGGCAGGCGGTGCTGGCGGGAAAGAATGGGTTGATTCAGGTGCCAACGGGATCGGGGAAGACCTACGCGGCAGTAATGGGGGCGATCGCCGCTATGCTCAACGAACCCTGCAAAGGCTTGCAGTTACTCTACCTCACTCCCCTCCGTGCCCTGTCCCGCGATATCGAGCAAGCTATTCGCCGCCCCATTGAGGATTGTGGCTGGGATATGACAGTGGAGTCGCGCACGGGAGACACCAGCAGCTCACGCAAAAGCCGCCAACTGAAGAAGATGCCCAGCATCCTAATCACCACACCAGAATCGTTGTCGGTGATGTTGTCTTACCCCGGCGCAGCGGAGCGCTTTCAATCCCTGCGAGCGGTGGTGCTAGACGAGTGGCATGTGCTGCTTAGTTCCAAGCGGGGCACGCAGACAGAACTATGCCTCAGCCATTTGCGGGGATTGCAGCCAACGCTCCAAACCTGGGCTGTATCCGCCACCCTGGGCAATGTGCAGGAAGCAGCACAAACGGCGGTGGGGCTGGGTGCCGACCCCGTGATTATTTCCGCCAATCTGAAGCGGAAGACGGTGATTCGCAGCATCTTGCCGGAGTCTGTGGATTCCTTTCCTTGGGCGGGTCACCTGGGGTTGCGCATGTTCCAGGAGCTGGTCGATGCACTGGATATTGAGAAATCCACGCTGATTTTCACCAACACACGATCGCAATCGGAACGCTGGTTTCAAGCGCTCCAGTTTGCCATGCCTGAGGATGGCGATCGCATTGCCCTGCACCACGGCTCCATCGATGTAAAAGCGCGGGAGGCGATCGAAGCGGGGGTCAAAACCGGGGACATCAAGTGGGTTGTCTGCACCTCATCCCTGGATTTGGGGGTGGATTTTCAGCCCGTCGAGCGAGTGGTGCAGATCGGCAGCGCCAAAAAGCTAGCGCGGTTGTTACAACGCGCGGGGCGATCGGCTCATGTTCCCCAGGGAACCTCTGAGGTTTTCTTCTTACCTACTAATGCGCTGGAATTATTGGAGATCTCTGCCTTTCGGCGGGGGCTAGAAGCTGGGGAACTGGAAGCGCGATCGCCCCTACGCAAACCCTACGATGTGCTGACCCAACACCTCGTCACCCTGGCCTGTGGCGATGGCTTTGAGGCCGAGAAAACCCTTGCCCACCTACGCCAAACTGTGGCCTATCAAGACCTCAGTGACGAAGAATTTTTCTGGATCCTAGAATTTATCACAACAGGAGGGAAATGCCTCAGTGCCTATCCCCGCTACCGCAAGGTCGTCTACGAAGACAGCCAATTCAAGGTCACAGACGCCCAAATCCTGCGAATGCATCGGATGGGCATTGGCACCATTTCTTCTAACTCTACGCTTCGAATCTCGTTTCTTAAAGGCAAAGATCTGGGCACGATCGAAGAAAACTTTGTGGCGCGGCTCAAAAAAGGGGATGCCTTCTTTTATGCAGGGCGGCAGCTTGAGTTTTCGATGATTAAAGATATGGTGGTTTACGTTCGCAAAACCACCAAAAAATCAACGGTTACCCCTAGCTGGTATGGAGGCAATCTGGCCATTTCCGACACCCTTAGCACCCGCATTCGGCAGGAGCTGGATGGTGTCTCTAGCCACGCCCACCAAAACCGAGAGCTAACCTGTATTGCACCAATTCTCGCCGTCCAGGAACGGATTTCGAACATTCCAGCCATGGATGAGGTGCTCATCGAAACCTGCAAAACGCGAGAAGGGCAGCACC
>JBCBSL010000427.1:0-5068 GCA_039819145.1 Cyanobacteria bacterium J06638_22 | reverse complement strand
CCACTCCTCACAATAACTTGGGCATTGTGTATCGCGACATGAAGCGCTATGAGGAGGCGATCGCGGCGTATGAAAAAGCCATTGCCCTTGATGAAACCTATGCCACTCCTCACAATAACTTGGGCATTGTGTATCGCGACATGAAGCGCTATGAGGAGGCGATCGCGGCGTATGAAAAAACCATTGCCCTTGATGAAACCAATGCCTATCCTCACAATGAGTTAGGCGATGTGTATCGCGACATGAAGCGCTATGAGGAAGCGATCGCTGCTTACAAAAAAGTAGGCGAATTAGAACCTAACAGCGCCTACTCGAAAACTGAAATTGGTCTTACCTATGCACTCCAGAATCAACTAGATGATGCTCATTCAGCTTGGAAAGATGCGTTTTCCCTCTTTGAGGATGAAAATTGGGATAATCTGCACAAAGCTCTTTATACTCTCGCTTTGGGTGAATCAGAGTTGGGTCTGCAACACCTGGAAACGCTACTTGAGACAGGAGTAGAGGCTGAGGCAATTGAAGCGGTTTTAATCGATGCTGATTTGTTGACTCAATGTCCCGCTCCGCCAGTCTATGTTGATGACTTCATTAGCAAGTTGAGAGCTGAGTTGCAAATTCTCCAGAACTAGCTGTGTAAATTTGAGCTTGACTGAGAGAGCACTAAGCGAGGATGCTTGCTAGGATCCAGGCAGCTATCAGACCCGGTGTGAGCTTTGAGGAATACATTGATATTTTGGCAGCATAATCGCATCGCCAAATTTCTAGAAAAAATCCTCGACGCAGAAATTGAAAAGGCAGGCTACCCGTGGGAAGCCTTTCATGAAACGGGGCAACGCACCGATCGCTGCGATCGCCCACCTTCCCACGCCTTGACCTGACGGCAAATCAGGTCTTTGCGGCGAGAACCCGCGAGGTGGGTGCAGATTGAACCGCTAGCGGTTCGGGCATTGCGGTCTTGAGGCTACCGAAGAAGTCGTAGTGATCCAACGCTTCGAGGATGCCCCAGGAGTATTCCCCTTCGGCGAAGTAGACCTGGGGATAGCCATGCAGCTTTTCGACCTCAGGGCTGTAGTTACCGACGACCACCGCCATCGTATTACCGCTTAGCATCGACTCGTCGTTGCCCGATGCCCCGGCCACCAGGAAGCGATCGATGGGTAGGTTCCACTTCCAGGCGCAGTAGCGAATGGCATTGCCCTTGGATGCACGAATAGGAAGCAGATCCAGGTACATGTTGTGGCTGTAGCTCGCGTTCACATGCAGGCGTTTGCGGCGCAGTTGGCGCATGATTTCATCGAAGCTGGGAGCCTTTTCTTCATCGACGAAGTAGGAGATTTTGAACTTGCCCTGGGCTTCCGGGGGTTGCAGCTCAATTCCTGGTAACTCTTGCATCGCGGCGCGGATGGCTCCGGCTTGCCAGCGGTGGTGAATGTTGCGTTCCCAGTTAGGGTCGGGCACGACCTGGGGGCCGTAGTAGATTTCGCTGCCATTGGAGGTGATCAGCACATCGGGCATGGGGAAGCGCCATTCTTCCAGCATCGTCAGCGCACTCTGGAGCGATCGCCCTGTTGCAATGCCGATCCCCGTGCTTTGTCCCTGCTGGTTCAGCCGCTCGATGAGTTGGTGCAGGGCATCGCGATCGCCCAGCAGCGTATCGTCGATTTCGCAAACCAGATAGCGATCGGCAGTCATTAGGCGGTTGGTGGTAGGCAGGTTCCATTCCTCTTGCAGGCGGGCAATGGGTGCCATGGGGAGGTAGCTGAGGGACGACTGCACTCGGCGCTTGGGTAACTGATGCACTTGCTCGATATAGCGATCGACATGGCTTGACCAGGAAAAGTGATGGCGCACATTATCCAATCCGTTTTGCGACCACTCTTGCCACTGGTCGTCCTCCGTTAGCGCCTTCCGTAGCGCCGATTGAATGTTGGAAATATCGAGGGGATCAATCAACTGCCCGTTGTGGCAAGCGGCTAGGATATCCCGAGGCCCCCCATCGGCGGTGGCGACAATGGGCGCACCACAGGCGGTGGCTTCAATCAGTGTCAAGCCAAAGGGTTCCGTCAGGGCTGGATTAATGAACACGCCCCGGCTCTTCGCCACTAGGCGATACAGGTCGGGCACTTCGTCCGATTGATGGTGCTTGGGATAGGCGACCTTGCCGTAGAGGTCGTAGCGGTCAATCATCTGCAAAAGCTCGTTCATGACCCGGCGCGGGCCAGACTCCATCGTGGCTATGTCGTCTCGGTTGCCCAGCACTAAGACTAAATTGGCCAGCTTTTGGAGTTCTGGATCTTCCCCATAGGCTTTCACCAACGCACTCACATTCTTCCGCACCGCTGGACGGGAAAGTGCCATGATGATGGGCTTTTCGGGTTCGTGCAAAAAGCGCTGCAGATCATTGTAGATGGGTGGAAATTGCCAATCGTCGCCAGCCGGATAGAACTTTTCTAAAGTCACACCGGGCGGGATCACCACCATGCGATCGGGCTGGTATTGGTCATAAATGCCGTATTGATCCGTCACTTCCTGCCGCGTGCTGGCGATGATCAACGAAGCGCTGGCCAGGGTTTTCTCCTCGGCTTCGATCCGGGTGCTGATGTGGAAATGGTCTTCAATGGTTTCGGGCTTGGTGCCTTGCTCTAGCAGGCGATCGCGCTTCACACGCCCCAGGGAATGCCCCGTATGCACCAGGGGAATGCCCAACCATCCAGCAACCCGACATCCAACATAACCCGCATCGGCATAGTGGGAGTGGATCACATCAGGCACCTGCCCCACCTGGCGAACATGGCGAATCAGCTCGTCGGCAAAACTATCGAGGTGGGGCCACAGAACTTCCTTCCGCAGATAGCGGCGCGGGCCACAGGCTAAACGAATGATTCGCGCTTTGTCGGATAGGGGTTCAACGGGCTGAGCGTAGTCGCGGCTAACCTTGGGATCGTTGACCAGGCGCGTCACGAGGTCAACTCGGGCAACTTTCGGATTTTCGGCGAGGGCGCGTGCCAGCTCAACCACATACTTGATTTGTCCGCCTGTATCTGCGTCGCGACCCAGTTCTAAATTCTCGCCTCGGGTCAACCCATGAACACTAACAAGCAGAATGTACAACCCTCTGGACTCTGACATGATGCTTTACCTCCTCGACATGCACATCTCTACCACTGCTGATGGACTCCACATCCTCCGGTTCTAGGAGAATGGCGACTGAGCGGGATGAGGTTCTAAGTCGATTAGCTTCTCAGGCTTAATTATATAGATCCCGTTAAGTTTTGCAGAATTTCTTATTAATTTGATGAAACTTTTCAAATAGCATACCAGGTAATGGTAAGCCGATGGAAGTATCGTTGGGGGTTGCTATTGCTGATATAGCTGGACTTTGAGCTATGAAACGCTTTCAAGCATCCCATCTCGTGCAAATATCTAACCCTAGAGGTTGATTACAGAAGGTAAGAAATATGAGAATTTGTGGTTTCCCCCTGAATTCAGAAAATCTGGCATTTGAGATAAGCAAGGCTTACGCAGTTTGATGATTTCTGGGGCGCTCAGCACCCCAGAAATCATCAAACTCCTTTGGTTTTTCGTGTCCAATGCGTAAGTCCTAATAAGGATAGAGCCTCAATTTTCTATAGGGTGGGTTAGCGAAGTGTAACCCACGCAGATGGTGGTTTACTGTTTTCGGCAAGGCTACGCCAAGGTTCCTCAACTACGACCTACGTAGAGCCTGTTTAATTATGGCCACCTACTGATTGCCACTGGTTTCGATAAGTGTGTAAGGAGTTATCTTTGCGTCATTCACAATGGCTATACGGCAATTTTTTGAGTTTAAGATGGTTAAAACAAGATGCTTAATTTCATCGTTAGCATCCTCAGATGCCCAGGTTTGCATTAAGGAAATGTTGCCAACTTTTGTAGGATAAATGTAGATTTTGCAGGAGAACTACAGGCGATTCACACACTTAAACCGTATATAAAACTTCTTGCGTCATCGTAAGTGAATTCGCCAGTTTTTTGGCCGCCTCGCGGCCAAAAAACTGGCAGAATAACTAGGTTTGATGTTGGTTGGCTCGCAACCGATTGAAACTGACGATTGAAACCGCGTCTATCTTTAGAAAGTCCGCCTACGCGGACTCTGGTCAACCCGCGACGGCGGATTCCGTTCGTATAGCAGCGGGCACAAACGATAGCTGGTTTCTTCAACCGAATTTGATATGAACCCCTAGCGGTTTGCATGGAGATAATGCAGACTGAAAAGGTTTTGCGAATCAGTCCACACCCGCTTGGGTTGGAACCCTGCCTGGATAGCCAGGTCTTGAAATTCCTCGATGCTGTACTTGTAGGAATACTCCGTGCGCAGGGGTTCTCCGGCAGCAAAGGGGATGGTTTGTCCGTCTAGATGAACGGATTGCGCGGTCAGGCTGACGATACTCATCTCGATCCGTCCGATGGGGTTGTAGATGGCACGGTAGGAGAATTTGTCTCGATCAAAATCGGCCCCGAGTTCGCGATTGATGCGGGTGAGCAGATTTAGGGCAAAGTCCGCGGATACGCCTTTAGCGTCGTCATAGGCGGGTTCAAGGATCCCCTTATCCTTCTTCAAATCGACGCCAATCAGGAAATCTCCCTGTGGTTCTAGGATTTCGGCAGCGGTTTTGAGAAATTGCAAGGCTTCGGCGGGTTCCAGGTTGCCGATCGTCGAGCCGGGAAAGAATCCAATTTTCTGGCGATCGCCCAACGCCGGGTGATCCGGCAGGTGGACGCGATGAGTGTCACGCTCATCCTGTAATACCAACTAGGTCTACCCCCCCCCCCATCAGTCTTCTGCGCTAGCATGACCATCATGCGCGCATGCTATGCTATGCAATGCTATGCTATGCCTCCGTGCCGTCATTACTTTAGTGCCCTCTATATCGTCCATCGAAGCTGGGCTCTGGCAGACAGGCATAGATCATTCCCCGTTTGGTGGGTGTACAACTGTCTCTGTTTGTTATTCGAGGATTTATTCATGTGCAATTAGTTGGATTACTACTACTACTACAAGTGGTAGTGGCTCAACGAGTCATAACTA
>JBCBSL010000426.1:0-5071 GCA_039819145.1 Cyanobacteria bacterium J06638_22 | reverse complement strand
GGCGCAAACGATAGTTGGGTTCTTCAACCGAATTTGATACAAACACCAGAGACCTCTTGATAGCTCGATTCGGGGAAAGAATGAAATTCTCTGGCATTTTGCCGATGTCTGAGTAGAGTTGAGGAGGCGCATTCCGCGAAGGGCTTTGAAGGCTATGAAAACGGACTCATCTACAATGGCTGTGCGATCGCCCTGGACGATTGTTCTGCTAGTGATGCTGGTGTTCGGGATATTTTTTCGGCTGGTCAACCTGGAAGGTAAGGTCTTTTGGGTCGATGAAGCCTTCACGGCCTTTCGGGTGTCGGGCTACACCGAAGCAGAAGTTTTACAAGCCTGGGCCGAAGAGCCCCTCACAACGGTCGGCGAGTTGGCTCAATACCAATTTCCCAGCACCGAGCGGAGCGTCGTGGGTACGGTGCGCGGGCTAGCGACCGCTGAGCCGCAGCTTCCGCCGCTCTACTTTGTGCTGACTCGCTGGTGGGTGATGCTATTTGGCGATTCCGTCGCGGTGATGCGAAGTTTTGGGGCGATCGCCAGCCTCGCTACGCTTCCCTTACTGGCGCTCCTCTGCCAAGCGCTATTTCCAGCCCGCATCACCGCCTACATCGCTGTGTGTCTGATGGCGGTATCCCCTTTCCAGATCATCTACGCCCAGGAAGCCCGTCCCTACAGCCTGTGGACGCTGCTAACGGTGGCAGCTTGCTGGGCACTGCTGCGGGCGATTCGCCAAAACCGTTGGAACGACTGGGTCCTTTACGGTGTCATCCTCGCCCTATCCTTTTACACCTTTCTCTACACGCTGTTCGTGGCGATCGCCCATGGCATTTTCATGGTGTGGCATCGGCGATCGCAACTGTCAGCCTTTGCTCTCAGCCTGGGAGGGGCGTTGCTGGCCTTTGCTCCCTGGATGGTGGCGATCGCCCTCCATTGGCAACAGGGACTCCAACTGGCCAGTTGGCAGCGCCAACCCGCCCCCCAAGGCTTTCTCGCGTTGCCCGTCGCCTGGGTGTTGCACCTCACCCGCACCTTCCTCGACTTCGACCAGCCCTATGGATTTGGGCTCGACCGCCTGTTTCCCTATGGACTGGTAGTGCTAGTAGTGCTGGTGGGTGTTGGCTATGCGTTGGCGCTTGGCCGAAAAACGGCACCCACTGAAACCTGGCATTTTTTGCTCTTACTGCTGCTGGTTCCGGCGCTGGGGGTTATCCTGCCCGATTTGCTTACAGGTGGGCAGCAGTCCACCGTCAGCCGCTACTTTGTGCCCTGCTGGGTGGCATTGCTTCTGCTCGTTGCCCATGCCCTATCGGAGGCGATCGCCGCACGGCTGGGACGGCTCGCCTTAGCAGGGTTACTGACCTTGAGCATCCTATCCTGTGGCACCAGCGCCCTGGACTCAACGTGGTGGAACAAAGAGGGTGGCTATATTCCCTTCGTTGCCAACTCTATCAACCAAACCGAAAATCCGCTGGTTGTAACAGTCAGCGATTGGTGGCTCTTTTCCCTGGCCCATGACCTGCGTCCCGAAACACCGTTTCTCATTCTCACAAACATAACTGAGGCTCCCAACATTCCGGGCGGCTATCGCCATCATTTTCTCTATAGTGCGCCTCCGACACTCCAGGAAGCACTGACACAACAAGGGATACAGTTGGCAACGTTTAAGCAACTGGATCGTGTGCCAGTTTGGTGCATGGCACTGCCTGGAGACTCCCTAACTGTCTGTCCACCTGCACCTCCATCCACGGCTCCATAATGGCTTCAGCTCATATAGCGCTATGTGCTCAGTCAGGGAAAACCCAGTCATTTTTTGCAAGCCCCGCAGCGCTGCGGGGCTTGCAAAAAATGACTTGTCTTAATCGCAATCCGGTTTGAGTGCAGGAGGCATTACAGGGATAGCACGAGGTTCTGGCACTGAAATGTGACTGATTCAGAATGTGGCTGATTCCATAAGAATTCGGTTTTAAGTGAGCGAAAATCGCTGTAAGATTGCGTATCGATTAAGAATGCATAACCATTTTGAGTGGATTGGCGCATTATCCCGCAGGTTGACCCTGGATAATGCGTCACGGGATTTGGTTAACAAACGTTTGCGTAATGCACCATCGCGTCAACCCTATTCTGCACAATTCACCGTTTAACGGTTTTGCGGAATGCCCCCTCCTGCTACTGGAGATTGGTCAAAACCCTAATCCATGCGGCTCATCATAATTCACGCGGCTTATCAGAGGTCAATCCTCAGCTAATTACAAAAGGACAACTCACATGACCTTTTTCCAAATTAGCCTCGCTCGCTCCGTTTTGTTTTCCACCCTGGGAGCCTGGCTATTGGCAAATATCATTGGTGGATCCGTTGCTAACTTTTTTGAGATTCGGCTGCAGTTTTTAGGAGAACTCGTGCTGACTGGAGGGATTGTCGGCATTGCTCAGGCCTTTGTTTTTCGTCCCTATCGATGGCTGGCTTTTGGGTGGGGCATTACCACGGCGATCGCCTGGGTGTTGGCCAACAGCCTCGAAATTGCTGTACTCACCGAAATCAGCGACAGCCTAACAGACGCTCTAGTGAGAACTGGGTGGTTCTGGGAGGTCTTTTGGCTGAATTTTGTGCGGATGGCTGTGGTGCTGATGCTAGTTGCGATTCCCCAAGCAGTCCTGTTGTGGCGCTACAACTCTCTATCCTGGGTTTGGATCCCAACCAACATCGTGGCTGGTGCCGTGCTCGGTGCTGCAGGAGCCACTGCCTGCTTCTGGTGGTGCGACGATCTGCGTGGTCTCCTTTTAGGAATCCTGTTGGGGAGTGTGAGCTGGGGCAGCTACGCCCTGGTAACGGGGCCCGTGCTGTTTTGGCTGGGATTGCGATCGCCCACGGCCAACCGCTGAGGGATGAGCAAGAAGATGATTACGAAAGGAGTGCTTGCTTCGTTAGCGCCTCAATCCAAGTTAGGAAGTGGGGGTTTCCTTCTCTGGAAAGCCCCATTTTCCAACCTAGACGGGGTTTAGATATTGATGGGCACTTTATACGCAATCCACTGATCGTTGTCAGGTGTATTTAAACTCATTGTTTTTTATTCAGGATTACGTAAAACTTGCCTAATCCTGGATAAATCCGTTGGTGAGCGGGGTGCATCGCGCCATGCCCATCGAAGAAATGCGTGAGTTCGATTTACTTTTATGGGTAGTTTCCTCTGGCTACGGCGATTTTTGCCATCTCCTCGATGGCGGCGGTTTTGCTGGATAGCGATCGCCACCTTGATGACGCTGATTAGTCTACCCCTAGCAACGGTGGCACAGGATGGAGCAATGGCGATCGCTCAATTCCCTACGGTGCCATCAGATAGCACTCAGCCCCCATCCTCAGTCGAGCGCAGCGGGTTGCTAGAAGCAACGGATGTGCGGCTGGATGGTCAGGCGTTGTTTCGCATCTCAGCTCCCACAATATTCGATCGCACCAACTTCAGAAATCAGGTTCCTGTAGAGGTACGAGCACGACAGATAGAAAACACGCTGCAGCAATTTCTAGCTCCCAACCCACTGTATGGGGAAGCTCCCTTTTACAATCACACCACCCTGCTCGATCCAGATACCTTGCGGGTTGGTATTCAAACTCTCAACAATCAGTCGGTTCTGTTCGTCGATGATGCGTATTTGGTCGAGTCACGCGTCGTCATCACGATCACCGAAGCCGATATCCAGTATCACTCCACTACCACTCATCAACTGGCAATCGAATGGCGACGAACCCTATCCCGAAGCCTTCGAGCCGCCCTCGAAGCCCGTCAGCCCGAAGCCCAGCAACAACAAATCTTCCGCATTCTTCTACTATTCCCCAGCGCGATCGTGGCAACGGTAGTGCTGTGGGTCGTGCGCAAGTTGTTGGGCGATCGCCGCAGAGCCCTCGAAACTGTGCTGAAAGACCAACAGCCCACAGCCCAAGCGTTAGAGGCTCTGACCGATAAGGACACAGACTATAGCAACCCTCAATTTCTTGATAACCTCAAGCAATCCATCACGATTCAGGAACGGATTCAAATCCTTGCCTTCCTGCGTTGGTTACTATTTTGGGCGATCGGTCTGGTTTGGTTTCTGGGTATCTCCGCCGGATTGAGCACCTTTCCCCAAACCCGCCCCATCGCATTGCGGGTCGTTGCTACCCCCTTCCTCGTCCTGGCCACCTGGTTTGCCACCTCCCTAATCAACCACATCCTCGACTTTGTGATCGATCGCTTTACCGACACCTGGGAAGAGGAAACCGAAGAGCCTCGAAAAGCTGTCCATAGCCAGCGAGCCTTCACCATCGCCAATGCCATCAAGGGCTTAAAAAGCGTGTCGCTCTACATCGTCGGAGGATTGTTCGTCCTGCGGGCCATGGATTTAGTTCCAGCATCGCTGCTGGCGCTGGGGGCACTGGTTGCCGTCGCGCTCTCATTCACTGCCCAAAGCCTTGTGCGGGACATGATCAATGGATTTTTGATTTTGCTCGAAGACCAATACGGCATCGGCGATTATATTGCTGTTGATGAAACCTTGGGTTTGGTGGAAAACTTAACCCTGCGGGTCACTCAAATTCGCACGGACAGTGGCAATCTCGTCACCATTCCAAATAGCCATATCCAAAAAGTTGAAAACATGAGCCGCACATGGGCTCGCTGCAACTTTGTCATCGAGGTATCTTACGACACTGATGTCGATAAAGCCCTCACCCTCATCTGTGACGAAATTCATCAGATGGCTACAGAGCCCAAATGGGCACCGACCATTCTCGACCCCGCAGAAGTTTTGGGAGTCGATGAACTCTCTCACTCGGGTATTGGTATTCGAATCTGGATTCGCACGGCACCACTCAAACAGTGGCTCGTTGCCCGCGAGTTTCGCCGTCGCCTGCGCCATGCCTTCGAGCGCCATGGCATCCAAATTGGCATTCCGCAACAAGCCTGGGTGGAAAAAACCGACGTGCTGATGCCCCAACAACATCTCAATGACACAAAGGATACGAGCAACACAAACTAATACAAAATCCGGTTAAAAAGCCATAAAACCCAACTATCGTTTGCGCCCGCTGCAATGCAGCGGGCGC
>JBCBSL010000425.1:0-5092 GCA_039819145.1 Cyanobacteria bacterium J06638_22 | reverse complement strand
GCAATGATCGGCGGGGGTTTCCAGTTCACCAACCCTAACGCTAATCAGACCTGTGGTTGCGGTAAGTCCTTTGCCACATAGGCTGGCGGTCTAGCACCTTAGCAGATTTTTCAAGCAAGACTATCCTTTTCCAGATGGTGCCCTGAGCGCAGTCGAAGGGCACCATCACTTGTCTGGCTACGTTCAGCCGAAAGCTGACTGAGCGCAGTCGAAGCCAGCAAGTAAATTCCTTTGGGAAAAATTGCCTTCGCTAGCCATTGAGAGCCTTGGCATCAACTGACTTTGAGGTTGGCGATCGCGGGTTTTTGGCGATCGCTCAACTTCATCGGCAGCCGAATATGGAAGGTCGTTCCCCGCCCCACAGAAGACCAGGCGCTGATGGAGCCTAGGTGCTTTTTCACAATAATTTCGTAGCTAATCGACATCCCAAGCCCGGTTCCTTTGCCGATGGGCTTAGTGGTGAAAAACGGATCAAAGATTTTGGCCTGCGTCCCTTCAGGCATGCCAATTCCATTGTCTGTAATATTGATGCAGATTTGTCCATCTCGCTCGCGTGTTTGCAGCTTGATGACCGGCTTCCAATCCGCGTCATAATCCGGATCCCCTGCAACCTGAGCCGTTCTTTCGCGAGCACAACGCTCATCGAGAGCATCAATGGCATTCGCCAAGACATTCATAAAGACCTGATTGAGATGCCCTGGACGACATTCCACCGAAGGAAGGACACCATAGTCTTTGATGACGTTAATGGCGGGGCGATTATATTGGGCTTTGAGGCGACTCCCCAAAATGACCAACGTGCTATCAATCCCTTCGTGGAGGTCTACGGATTTAACCTCGGACTCATCTAGCCGAGAAAAGATCCGTAGTGACAGGACAAGGCTACGAATGCGCTCGGCTCCCACATTGAGCGACGCCAACAGCTTGGGCAAATCCCGGCGCAAAAAGTCTAAATCGATCGCCTCTTGGCACTCGCGGATCTGTTCGGTCTGCTGTGGAAAGGCTTGCTCATATTGCTCAATCAAGGTGAGCAGTTGATAAACATATTGTTTGACATAGTCGATGTTGCCATAGATAAAACTAACGGGATTGTTGATCTCGTGGGCAACCCCAGCCACCATCTGCCCCAGGGATGACATTTTCTCGGTTTGCACCAACTGGGTTTGCGTGCGCCGTAGAACAGATAGGGTATGTTCCAGCTTCTCCGTTTGGTGGTTCGCTTCGGCGACCGATTGCTCCAAGGCTTTGGTGCGTTGCGACACTTGTTCGATGAGGGCATTAAACGAGTGCGCTAGCATCCCAATTTCGTCGTCGGACACAACATTGACTTTGGCATCAAAGGTGTCATGTTGCGCCGCATCTTGGGCAACCCGCGTTAACTCTTCTAACGGTTGGGCGATCGCCCGTGTTGTTCGCCAGGCCGCAATCCCCGCCACCGTTGCCGAACCCATAACGCTCAGCACAATAATGAGCTTTTCTAAGCCTTGTGCGGATTCCAGTTCTGCACTTGCTCTGTATTCCTGAGTATGCGCATCATCAATGACTCGGATGAGCTGAGCATGCAACAGGTCAGTTGCACGCGCCTCTTCATTCAAGGCAATATCACGCAGTTGTTCTTGCATGGCCTTCGGTTGAACCGAACCTTTAGAGGAGGCTTGGACAAGCTGCTGAACCGTCATGCTGCTGTCAGACAGTTGCTGCGTGTAGGCTTGGATGAACTGCGAAAACGTAGCCGGAGGCGCAGCCAGCCAAAAGGGATCGCTGTCTAGATAGTCATCAATTTTTTGCTGAAGCGCTTCGATGCGAACCAAGCTGGCTTGCATTTGGATGTATTGCGCCTCGAAGCGATCGCTCTCTGTCTCCAGCAAACTGAGCCGCGTGTTGTGGAGTTGAAACGCTTCGGCTTCACGCTCAAAATCCTCTAATAGTTGCGATTGCTGCTGGGCATCGGCTAATCGAAATACCGCCTGCCCCTGAAAATAGTCAGCAACGACGAGCCCCGCCAGCGAACCAACGAAGCCAATAGCGATCGCCACACCGTAGCCAGATCCAATCTTCTGATAGATTTTCCAGTGTTTAAAGAAGGGTTGAAAAAAAGCCATATCTTATGACAAAACGTG
The DNA here is from genome assembly GCA_039819145.1 of Cyanobacteria bacterium J06638_22. Lineage (GTDB taxonomy): Bacteria > Cyanobacteriota > Cyanobacteriia > Elainellales > Elainellaceae > Vacuolonema. The sequence continues at coordinate 2,972 of JBCBSL010000425.1, read as the reverse complement.
CCGAGTCTGAGAAACCGTTACAGGAAATAACGAAGAAAAAGTCTGCATAACAGTCTGAAAACTGCCTGCACAACAGTCAGAGGAGGCAAAAAAAATTCAAAATTTAGTTAGATGGATGCAAACTAAAAAATTGAGATGCAAATAGGGTAACGTGCAATCCTAGGTAGAGATGCAATAGCAGGTGTCAGAAAGCGTACCCCTGCGACTGCACCTCCTAAACTAAGTCCCTGATTCGTGCAAGTTTAGTCAGGCTAACGACTACACTTCCTAACTATTCTAGATAATCCGCAGTAATTTCAGCTTGACCCGAAAACAAGTCAGTGTCAAATCCTACAGATGCCATTCCAGAGGATCCGGCGGTATCGTAACACACCCTTCATCTTGGTGAAGCATTGGCCAGTAGGGCACTTTTTTCCCTGAGCACAATGTGATTCCGCGTGAGACGCGACCCTACAGACAGAGACGAAGTGGGGTCAATCCCATTCCCATTCCAGTTCCCCCGCCTGAATTGGAAACAAGACGCGATCGCGCACCAATTCCAGTTCATATACGGCTATGTCCCGATGGCTATAGATTTGAGACTTAATCTCTTCGATCTCGTACTTCGTCACCTTGCCATCGGCGATCGCCCGTTCTACAACCAATTCCAAGTGATGCAAATGTTGTTGATCTTCACTGGTCAATTGGTGGGGAGTGTAACGGATGACTTGCATACCAATCTCCTCAAATAGCAACAGCAATATGTGTAGTTCGATCCGTGTAAACGGGATCGCCAAGCAAGTAGGGGATCAGAAGGACTGTCCCCACCGCGCCAGACAGATGCCCAGGTAAATGCAAGGGAGCGCAGAAACGGCACTGCCTAACCAGTAGGCGATCGCCCGTCCGAACTGCTCCCCCTGCAGCAGCGCAAAGGTTTCCAACCCATAGGTCGAAAACGTCGTGTAAGAACCCATAAAACCTGTAACCAGCAGCAGTTTGAAGTCCGGAGACCAATTCACCAACTGCGCTCCTAACAGCGTCGTGAAAAATCCGATGCCGACACATCCTGTCAAATTAATCACAAATGTCCCGAGCGGAAAGGTTGTGGTGAACAGTAGGCTGAACAGCAGGGTAATGAAATAGCGACTCAGGGCTCCAACAACGGCGCCCAAGCTAATGGCGATCGCCCCCCTCATACCTAAATCCAGCATTCGATCTCCCCCCAAAAAACTCCCACAAAAATATAGCTACAGCATTTCCAAAACAAGGCAATCTTTGGCAGCGTAGCCCGATTTTTTTGGATGCACGTTGAATTGCAGGATTTTCTAATGGACGACCGTGATGGCTGTCATGGCGTTCGTTGGCTTCATCGTCTAAGAGGTTTTCCACAGGTACTCTCGCTAAATTCGTCGTCCAAGGTGAGACATCAAAGATTAAGAGAGAGTTAATGAACGCGTTGTGGGCGATCGCACCGCCTAAGATTTCCGTATCTCGCCCTCCTTCGTTCCAGACTGAAGCTTCTGGTATTGGCTTATGGATCTCGACCGCTTTCGCGTTAAACCTGGCACAAAAATCGCCCTCAAAGACTATGATCCCAGCTACACCGGAGACTACAAGAAGCAGAGCGCCAAAGACGCGCTCAAAGCTGGGATCGAACAACTGGCTGCCTACCAGGACAAACTCTACGCCCAGAACATCTACGCCTTATTGCTGATTTTTCAGGCGATGGATGCTGCCGGGAAAGACAGCACCATCAAGCATGTGATGTCAGGGGTCAATCCCCAGGGCTGTCAGGTATTCAGCTTCAAAGCTCCATCTTCGGAGGAGCGCGACCATGACTATCTCTGGCGATCGATGCGCGCCTTGCCAGAACGGGGGCGCATTGGCATCCACAACCGCTCCTACTACGAAGAAGTGCTAGTGGTGCGCGTCCACCCCGAAATCTTGCAGACCCAACAACTTCCCCCCGACCTAAAGAAAGGGAAAAAGATTTGGAACCAACGGTTTGAACAAATCAATTCCTTTGAAAAATATCTGTCGGAAAACGGCATTGTGACGCTCAAGTTTTTCCTGAATGTGTCTTACGAGGAACAACGGCAGCGATTTCTCGATCGCATCGATCGCCCAGAGAAAAACTGGAAATTCTCGATTCAAGATGTCAAGGAGCGATCGCACTGGAAAGACTACATGAAAGCCTACGAGGACATGTTTAGCCACACCAGTACCGACTGGGCACCCTGGTATATCATTCCGGCTGACCATAAGTGGTTTATGCGGTTGATGGTTGGCAATATCATCAACGACACGCTGGGCGCACTCCACCTGCACTACCCCACCGTGAGCGACGAGCACCGCCAGGAGTTGCTCCAGGCCAGAGAACGGCTCCAGGCTGAAGAAGGCTGAATCCCTCACGACTTCGAAAGACGCGCTCTCTTCCCGAAATGCCCTACAGGGGGATTGCTTGCTCCCAACAGCCCTCGCGGCACCTGGCTTGTGTCGGAAAAAACAGCGGGGGATTTGGCTGGGGCGATCGCATTTTCAGCAGTTTCGATATAAAATACTTTTGAAAGTTGACTGATCTTCATTGGGGCTAGCTAGGTTTAGAGCCTGTGAGTTCGGTCATCTTTGTTGTGAAAGCAGCAGGCATCTCGCTTGGTGGTCGTAGTTGTCTTCACGACAGTGCGATCGTCCAAAGCATTTACGCCGATCCTTAAGGGTGCCTGCGTCGTTTGAATTTTTCTGTTTCCATTTGCTGTCGTCGATACTTCTATCTGACTATGCTGAAAAACATTGTTGCCAAGATTTCTGACCGTTTCCCTGCCGAAGCAGTGCATGCTCACTGCGATGGCCCTTGCGGTGTTTATGACCCTGCCGATGCACGGATCAAGGCCGAAGCGGTTCTTTCGATGACCAAAAAGATCATTGACCTCGGCGCTCCCGATACCGTTGAGAAAGCCAACACCTTTGCCCGCTACACAGCGATCAAAGAAGAG
>JBCBSL010000424.1:0-5122 GCA_039819145.1 Cyanobacteria bacterium J06638_22 | reverse complement strand
AGGCAATTTAGCTAGTTTTGTGAGTTGTGCGCTGAGTCTTATTGGTTTTGCCTTGAAATTGATTTTGAAGATTTGAACCTTACTCAGGCGCTGTTCTCACGCTGTACTGATGCTGGATTGATACTGGAGAAGAATGCTATTGAAGAAACCATAGTTTAGGGAACTTATTCATAAGCTTTGTATCGAATGTTCAATGAAACAAAAATTGACGTTAGAGCCATTCAAGAAAATTTGAAGATCGGTGCCTCATTTTGATATTGCAGTAGCAATTTGGAATTGGATTTGTTTTGCTTGATTTGACCACTCAACAATGGCCTGAAAACTAACCCTGACAACCCAAAATTATTGCTGAGGATGATTAATGAAAATTGCAGTTGCAAAAGAGATTGGCGTTGGAGAGCGGCGTGTTGCGTTGATCCCCGACATGGTTAAGCGCCTAGTTGGTATGGGCGTTGAGGTTTTAGTCGAAACTCAGGCTGGGGCAGGTTCCTTCTTTAAGGATGAGGAGTATGTCGCTGCCGGGGCAACGATTGTAAATGGGCATCGTGAGTTGCTGGGAGCGGCTGACATTGTGCTGAAGGTCAGCCCTCCTGGGGAGTGGGAAGATGGGCAATCTGAAATTGACCTGCTGCCGCCCAACACCACACTGATTGGGTTCCTCAATCCCCTTGGTGTGCCTGAAGCGATCGCCCAGCTGGCGGATCGCAACGTCACCGCCCTCAGTATGGAGTTGGTTCCCCGCACCACCCGCGCCCAGTCCATGGATGCGTTGTCGTCTCAGGCTAGTGTGGCTGGCTATCAGGCGGTCTTGCTGGGTGCAGAGGCGCTCCCTCGCTTCCTGCCTATGTTGACAACGGCAGCCGGCACGATTCGTCCAGCGAAGGTGTTTGTGATTGGGGCTGGGGTCGCGGGTTTGCAGGCAATCGCCACCGCGCGTCGCCTGGGTGCCGTGGTCGAAGCCTTTGACATTCGCCCAGCAGTTAAGGAAGAAGTGCAGAGCCTCGGAGCCAAGTTTGTCGAAGTCACCATGAACGAGGAAACGGTGGCTGAAGGCGGCTACGCACGAGAGATTTCGGAAGACTCGAAGGAGCGATCGCGCCAAGTGGTAGCCGAGCATGTGAAGCAAGCAGATATTGTCATCACAACAGCTCAGGTTCCCGGCAAGCACGCGCCTCTGCTCGTCACACAGGAGATGGTGGAATCGATGAAACCCGGCTCGGTCATCGTCGATCTGGCAGCGGAGCAAGGGGGCAACTGTGCCTGCACCGAAGCGGGACGCACGGTGGTCTTCAATGAGGTGACGATCCTGGGTCCCATCAACCTGGCGTCCTACACCCCGGTTCACGCCAGCCAGATGTACTCCAAGAACCTGCTTAACCTGCTGACCATGCTGATTCAGGACGGTGAGATGCAGCTGAACTTTGACGATGACATCATCTCTAGTGTTTGCCTGACGCACCAGGGAGCCATTCGCAACGCGCGGGTGCAGGGGGCGATCGCCTCTGTCCAGGAAACCTCGGCTCCCTAAGCCGCTTGCAGGACAACGCCACTTCGCTCGCTTGTCCTGCGCCATCAGCCATTGAACTTCGTCGGTTCTCACAGCAACTCTCTCAAAGGAATTCTCAAAGGAATTTATGAGCCATGATTGATCCCCTATTGACTGCCCTGGTGGTATTTGTCCTCGCCGCCTTTATCGGATTTGAAGTGATTAACAAAGTGCCGCCAACGTTGCATACGCCACTGATGTCGGGTTCCAATGCCATTTCGGGTATTGCCATCATTGGTGCGGTTCTCGTCACCATCGGTGGCAATATCAACTGGGTCAATGCCCTTGGGTTTGTGGCGATCGTGCTCGCCACCATCAATGTGGTGGGCGGCTTTATGGTCACCGATCGCATGTTACAGATGTTCCGCAAGAAAAAGGCGAGTAGTTAAGCCTTGGCTAAGTTAGCCGTCCCTGTTTGTTCTTTGATCGAATGCACGCGATGTTCCGGTATCCATCCAGGCATCTTCCATCCTGGAACGTTTGGAACTATTTGGAGATTAGTAGGTGACCATGACTAGCAGTATTTTGAACAACGGCATTGAGTTGAGTTATCTTCTCGCCGCCTCTCTCTTTATTGTGGGACTGAAACAATTAGGCTCCCCGGCAACGGCGCGGAAGGGCAATGTGATTGCCTCGGTCGGCATGCTTTTGGCGATCGCCGCCACCTTGCTTTACCAAACCTCAATGAATTTTCCGCTGATTCTGGCGGGTATTCTCGTGGGTTCCGTCATCGGCACCATCACCGCGCAACGGATTGAAATGACCGCTATGCCAGAAATGGTCGGTCTCTTCAACGGCTTGGGCGGCGGAGCTTCGACGCTGATTGCCGTCGCCGAATTTCAGCGGTTGATGAGTGTGGGCGAAACGCCAACCCTCGCCAGCATGATTACGATTTTGTTGAGCATCTTCATTGGCGGTATCACCCTTACGGGCAGCCTGGTTGCGTTTGGCAAGCTCCAAGGCATTATTGGGGGATCGCCCATCATCTTTCCACTGCAGCGCTTTGTCAGCATTGGGTTGGCCGGGCTGTTCCTGGTCGGCAGTGTATTCCTGGTACTCGATCCCACGACCGAACCGGTCTTCATCACTTTGCTCAGCATCGCTCTGTTATTGGGGGTTCTGTTTGCGATCCCCGTTGGTGGAGCGGACATGCCCGTGGCCATTGCGCTGTTGAACTCCTTCTCGGGTTTGGCTGCAAGCGCCGCTGGTTTTGTGTTGATGAACGACATGCTCATCATTGCTGGAGCCTTGGTTGGCGCGTCGGGCATTATTCTGACGCAAATCATGTGCCGGGCTATGAACCGATCGCTGTTCTATGTGCTGTTTAGCGCCTTCTCTAAAACAACGACCGCCGTCAACATTGCAACTGCCGAGCATGCAGAGCGGACGGTGAATTCCGTAGATGCCGAAGAAGCAGCGATGATGTTGGGCTACGCCAAGTCTGTGGTCATCGTGCCAGGGTATGGCATGGCGGTTGCCCAAGCCCAGCACACCGCACGGGAACTGGCCGATCAGCTAGAGCGGCTCGGCGTCGAGGTGAAGTACGCCATCCACCCCGTTGCCGGACGGATGCCGGGACACATGAACGTGTTGCTGGCGGAAGCCAATGTCCCTTATCCCCAGCTCTATGACATGGACGATATCAACACCGAGTTTGGCAATGTGGATGTCGCGCTGGTGGTCGGGGCGAATGATGTGGTGAACCCAGCCGCCCGTAACGACCAGAACAGCCCCATCTACGGCATGCCAATTCTGGATGTGGACAAAGCCCATCACACTATCGTCATTAAGCGGGGACTCAACCCAGGCTTTGCAGGTGTGCAAAATGAGCTGTTCTACGAGAACAAGACCATGATGCTGTTTGGCAATGCTAAGAATGTGCTGACGGATCTGGTTGGCTCGGTGAAGCAACTGTAGAATTGACGAGAGTTTTTCTCTACGGGAATTCTTCTCTAAACTAAACGCCTCCAGTCTAAAGATTGGAGGCATTTTAAACAAGATAATGCATCAGCTCTTTGCAGGTTTAGTCCAGAATCGGGGAAAGGATTACGCTGAGAAAGTCTATCTATTCACCGATACAGGGTAAATAGGCGGACGTAATTCCACCTATTTACCCCAGAAGGGATCTTAGGCAGAATTATTGCCACCTATTTACCGATATAGGGATCTTAGGTGGAAATTTTCCCTCTAATTACGAGTTATGCGGCTCAGTCTGTTGGTGAGGGCGGTAGCTGCAAGTCCTCAGTGGGGCAATTTAGAGTTAAATTGGCGTTGGGCTAAGTCGTTATTGCGGCAAATCTCTGATGGTGAACCAACTTGAATTAAACGATTACAAGCAAGGGGTCGCAGATTCTTATGATCGCAGAAGTCAAACCTATGACGATAGCGACTGGCATGTTCAAATTTGTCGTCGTCTGCTTGAATATTCGCAAGTTAGTGCTGGACAAACCGTTTTAGATATTGGAACCGGAACAGGTCATCTTGCGATTGCGGCAGCTCAAATCGTCGGTGATCAGGGGCAGGTGATTGGAATCGATATTTCTGCTGGGATGCTAGAGCAAGCACAGAGCAAAGTTAACACATTGGGACTCGGTAACGTGGAGTTCCAACTTGCAGATGCTGAGGCTCTCGATTATCCGGCCAATCATTTCGACCATATTTTGTGTGCAAACACATTTCCCTAGATGGAAGATAAAGAAGCGACTTTATGCCTGTGGCATCGATGTCTCAAGCCTGGTGGTCGAATCAGTGTTCATACTCCCGCTGATACAGCGTATGTTGGGGCTGTTATCTTACGAAAAGTGTTTACAAAATATGGCGTTTCGCTAGAAGCTAGCAATCGTATTGGTTCCGTCGAGCAGTGCCAAGATTTATTTATCAATGCTGGTTTTGAGGCAGTTGAAATCAGAACAGAGCAACACGGCAGCTACACGAATTTAGAGAAAGCAAAAGCAACTTGGGAGGGGGTTGTTGTGCATCCTTCATCTACCTCTCTCAAAGTATTAGGCAATGGGTTGTCGCAACTTTCATTAGCACAGTTAGCACAAGCCAAAGCAGAATTTGATGTAGAACTAGAATCGCTCCAAACGGAGAAGAGAATCTGGGATGATCTCACTACTTTGTATATATTGGGTTGTAAAGATAGAAATAGTAGTCGTTGAGCACCGCATAACATAGCCTCTGAGCCGGACGGGGGCAAGTAATTCTTCCGAGTTTTAGTTAGTTTTCCTTGCTCATCTGTGTATAGACAAGTAAACTTTTCTGATTCTAAAACACCTCGGGAAAGACCAAGGTTGGAATCAGTTCTTAAGTTGCTCTACAGCAGAACCTTTGTTGTTTTGTGCCTTATTCCTGCTGGATAAAGATCAAATCTTCCATCTCATTCCCAATATTTAAGCCATTAGCAATGTCACAAAGCTAGTAGCTTGGCAATGGGAGAGCCCTTGCGTTTTAGGGACGCAAGATATTTGGCTTCATCGTAGGCTTCTCGGTTCTTCCAGCAGCGAAACAAGATGCGAATCCATTTGAACGCCAGCGAACGCATGGCCGCAGGATGGGACTTTCCCTTAGAACGCT
>JBCBSL010000423.1:0-5189 GCA_039819145.1 Cyanobacteria bacterium J06638_22 | reverse complement strand
CAATATCTGAGCCAACAGAATCGGCTGACAAACTCCAGTTGGATTGCCCAAATGGCCCAGTGCCCCTCCACTCGACCTTCTATATTGAGCGTCATCCCCTGGAAGCTCGCTGCTATGCTGAGATCTTGAAGCCAGGGAGTTTGCTGCGCATTAAAGCGCCATGCCAAACGGGAAAGACCTCTCTCTTGCATCGATTGCTAGAGTATGGGCGATCGCAACAGATGCAAACGGTCAAACTCAACTTGAGTAAAGCCGATCGCGACACATTTCAATCCCTCGATCACTTTCTTCAATGGTTTTGTGCCAACATTGCCCACCAACTGGCTGTCGATGTGCCGCTCGAACCCTACTGGAACCCCATTATGGGGAGTAAGGTTAGCTGCACGGCCTTCCTAGAAGCGTGCTTAGAGATGGCCGACAGTCCGATGCTGATTGCTATCGATGAACTGCATCAGGTATTTGAGTATCCGGCGATCGCCAGCGACTTGCTTCCCCTGCTACGTTCCTGGTACGAAGACGCCAAGGAAGTTGCGATTTGGAATAATGTTCGTTGGGTCATTACCCACACCACAGATGTCTATGTGCCGCTCAAGCTTTATCAGTCCCCGTTTAATGTCGGGTTATCGATTAAACTTCCAGCATTCACGATCGAGCAAGTGCATCAACTGGCTCAGTGTCATGAGCTGGTGGGCATTAGTGAACCGAGTCTGGACTCGCTGGTGGATATGGTCAGTGGACGGCCTGGTATGATTCGTCTGGCCCTGTATCACCTGGCTCAGGGCACAATGTCGCTCAACCAACTCCTACAAGATGCTCCCACCCAGGCCGGAATCTATGACAACCATCTACGGCAGCTTTTGGGAACCTTACAGGCAGATCCAGCGCTCCTGACCGCGCTCCATCACGTGGTAACGGCTGAGCAGCCCGTCAAGTTGGAGCCAATCATTGCATATCGATTGGAAAGCATTGGCGTAATTACGCTCCAGAGAAATCATGCAACGCCAAGCTGCCAACTGTATCGACAATACTTTCAAGAGCAGCTAGCCCTCAGTATCGCTTGACTGTACCCATTCCCTCATTGAGCAGTGGCAAATCTCCCATTCGGAGTATGATTCCGTTCCTCCCTGGCTGATACAAGTACTCCTAGCAGCAAACCAGTTTATTGTGAATCGAACGGTGGTAGACAATCTCGGGAAAACTCTCATCGCCGGATATCCATGATTTGGAGACTGGGATGGATGCCAAGATTGGAGAGTAAGTTGTGACGCCTTGTATTGGCAATCCTATAGAAATCAACGTCCCTCCTGTTGAGCAGGTTGCTGTTTGCCCACCAGCCGAGCCTTACCAGCATCTGGCGAAGCGAACACTTCAGAGCTTCCAGCGATTTTGGTGGGCGGATCGTGGTTACTGCTATGGCGCTACTGATGGCCTAATGGAAAAGGTTCAATTCCTCCGTTCTTCCTTATTAATGTCTTCATCCCAAACACAAACCTTATTCTCCATACGCCAATGACTCCCGAACATCAACGCCTCCAAGATACGAGCCAACCCTGGAAAAAGTGGGAACCGTATTTGAGCGATCGCCAATGGGGCACCGTCCGCGAAGACTACAGCGCCACCGGGGAAGCCTGGGACTACTTTTCCCATGCCCAATCCCATGCGCGGGCGTATCGCTGGGGCGAAGATGGCCTGTTGGGGATTTCGGACGAGAAGCAACGAATCTGCTTTAGCGTGGCGCTGTGGAACGGCCAAGACCCGGTGCTGAAGGAGCGGCTATTCGGCTTGACCGGAAGCCAGGGCAACCACGGCGAAGATGTCAAAGAATACTATTTCTATCTGGATAGCACCCCAACCCATTCCTACCTCAAAGGGCTATACAAGTATCCCCAGGCGGAATATCCCTACGGCTGGCTGGTGGATGAAAACCAGCGACGCGATCGCCAGGATCCCGAATTTGAGCTGCTCGACACCGGCATTTTTGATGAGAACCGCTACTTCGATGTGTTTGTGGAATATGCCAAGGCCACGCCCGAGGATATTCTGATTCAAATTGCGATCGTCAACCGGGGGCCAGAGCCCAAAACCCTCCATGTTTTGCCCCATCTGTGGTTTCGCAATACCTGGTCGTGGGACGCGTCGTCTGAAAAACCCCGGCTCAAAATGGCGCGGCAGCAGACCGATGCGCAGGTTGTCGAAGCTCACCATCCTACCCTGGGAACCTACTGGCTTTACTGTGAGAACACGGCTATGGTCAATATAAACGCGGAGCCGCCCAAAGCACCTGGCCCATTGCTGTTTACCGAAAATGAATCAAACTATCAGCACCTGTTTGGGGTTGAGAATCCGACGCCCTATGTGAAAGACGGCATCCATCGCTACCTGGTGCAGGGACAAACCGATGCGGTGAACCCAGATCAAATCGGCACCAAAGTGGCGGCACACTATGCGGTGGAAGTAGCCCCGGGCCAGACGCATCTCATCAAACTCCGCCTCACTAATCAAGCAAACTTAGACGCGCCCTTCGGCTCTGAGTTCGATCGCATCTTCCACGAACGAGAGCAGGAAGCTCACGCGTTTTACCAGAAGCTATCTCCTTTCTGTCATGACAGTGACCTGTTCAACGTCCAGCGGCAAGCTTTTGCAGGGCTGTTATGGACCAAACAATATTATCGGTTTGACGTAACGCGCTGGCTGGAGGGCGATCCAACCATGCCACCGCCGCCAGAGGCACGCCAGTCTGGCCGCAACCATCAATGGCAACACCTGGACAGCGATGACATCATTTCCATGCCCGACAAGTGGGAATATCCTTGGTTCGCGGCCTGGGATCTGGCCTTTCACTGCATTCCCCTGGCCATCGTTGACCCCGAGTTTGCTAAGTACCAGCTCGACATCATGACGCGGGAATGGTACATGCATCCCAATGGCCAGATTCCAGCCTATGAATGGGCGTTTGGCGATGTTAACCCTCCTGTTCATGCCTGGGCCACCTGGCGGGTTTACAAAATTGAAGAGAAGCTCAAAGGGAAGGGCGATCGCTCCTTCTTAGAACGCGTCTTCCAAAAGCTGCTATTGAACTTTACCTGGTGGGTTAATCGCAAGGACGCAGATGGGAGTAACGTCTTTGAAGGGGGCTTTCTCGGACTCGACAACATTGGCGTCTTCGACCGTAGCGCCCCACTGCCCACGGGCGGGCACATTGAACAGTCCGACGGCACCAGTTGGATGGCGATGTACTGCCTCAATATGCTGACGATCGCCTTAGAACTAGCGCGGGAAAATCCTGTCTATGAAGACATGGCGACTAAGTTCTTTGAGCATTTCATCTACATCACCGATGCCATGAACCACATGGGCGGGGAGAAAACGGAGCTGTGGGACGAAGAGGATGGCTTTTTCTACGATGTGCTGCACTTCCCCGATGGAGAACGGGTACGGCTGAAGGTGCGATCGATGGTGGGGTTGATTCCGCTGTTCGCCGTCGAAACGCTGGAACCCGACTTGTTGGACAAGCTACCGGGGTTCAAAGAAAGGCTGGAGTGGTTTGAAGCGAATCGCCCATCCCTAGTTCACAACATTGCCTCGGTTGTCGAAGAGGGCGTGGGTCAACGGCGATTGCTGGCGATCGTCCGTCCCGATAAACTCAAACGCATTCTTGAGAAAATGCTAGACGAAGAGGAATTTCTTAGCACCCATGGCATTCGTGCCCTCTCCCGCTACCACCTGGATCATCCTTACACCTTCAGCATAGCCAGCAATGAGTATCGAGTTGACTACGAACCCGCCGAGTCAAGCACGGGCTTGTTTGGCGGCAACTCCAACTGGCGCGGCCCCATCTGGTTTCCGGTGAACTACTTGCTCATCGAGTCATTGCAAAAATTCCACCATTACTTGGGCGATCGCTACCAAGTTGAATGCCCCACAGGCTCTGACAACTATAAATCACTGTGGAATGTAGCCCTGGATCTCGAAGATCGATTAATTCAGGTGTTCCTCAAGGATGAATCCGATCAACGCCCGGTCTTCGGCGGTATCCAGACATTTCAGCACGATCCGCTCTGGCAAGACTATATTCTCTTCCATGAATACTTCCATGGCGACAATGGTGCTGGAATTGGAGCAAGCCATCAAACGGGCTGGACTGGGCTAGTTGCCAAACTAATCCAGCAATACACCCAATACGCAAGCAAATAATACCCACTTGACCCAAGCTGGCTAGAAACGAAGACTGAAGCCAGAGTTCTGGTGAGCGATCGCACAGCCGCGAAGACAATCCGTGCTCAGGTCGGGGCGATCGCCAGAATACTAATGCTTTGAGCTTGAAATTTACCGTGGTGAGGCAGTATCAAATATCTGCTTGATTTGTGGAAGTGCGATCGACTGCACCTAACGCCAAAAGTGAAACGCGCTGAGCATCTGTCAAACCTCGCACCCCAGTAATATCAGTTCCTTCATAGGGGCGGGGAATTTGTAGTACCTTTAAGCATTCGCCTGTGCTCACTTGCCACAGTCGGATAGTAGCCCCACCACTTGTAGCTAACCATTGTCCATCCGGACTAAATGCAACAGAATTCATCCCACTAGTGTGTCCAGTAAAGGTTTGACAGCATTCGCCTGTGCTCACCTGCCACAGCCGGATAGTGGCATCCCCACCAACCGTTGCTAGCCATTGTCCATCCGGACTGAACGCTACAGAGTTTACCCAATTGCTGTGTCCCATCAAGATTTTGTGGCATTCGCCTGTACTCACTTGCCACAATCGGATAGTGGCATCAACACTGCCTGTGGCTAACCATTGTCCATCAGGACTGAACGCTACAGATCTGATCGAACTGGTGTGTCCTGTCAAGGTTTTGCAGCATTTGCCTGTGCTCACTTGCCACAATCTGAGGATGACATCTCCACCACCTGTGGCCAGCCATTGTCCATCCGGACTGAACGCTACAGATCTGACCCAATTAGTATGTCCCGTCAAGGTTTTGCAGCATTCGCCTGTGTTCACCTGCCACAGACGAATAGTGGCATCTCCACTGCCTGTGGCTAGCCATTGTCCATCCGGACTAAACACTACAGGCCTGACCCAATTGGTGTGTCCCGTCAAGATTTTACGGCATTCACCTGTGCTCATTTGCCACAGACGAATAGTGGCATCTCCACTACTTGTGGCTAACCATTGTCCATCGGGACTA
>JBCBSL010000422.1:0-5195 GCA_039819145.1 Cyanobacteria bacterium J06638_22 | reverse complement strand
CACAGGCATCGTACTGCAGACCCTGATGTTGGGGCGATCATTCATTCCCGGCAACTACGATGGTGGCGAGTTTGGGGTTGCAGCAACGTCTCTGTTTTGGCACTTTGTGGATGTCATCTGGATTATTTTGTTCGTGCTGATCTATGTGTGGCAATAGTGTGGTGTGGCACGGCTTGGCATTCACGACTTGGCATTACTTAGCGTTAAATAGCGTGGCAACGGTGTGGCAGTACTAACGTGGCAATGAGGTGGAACAATGATTATCGATGACCAAACCTATGATCTGATCATTGTCGGCACCGGAGCCGGAGGCGGTACGCTGGCCGCAAAACTCGCGCCTACGGGCAAGAAGATCCTGATCTTGGAGCGGGGCGATTTTATGCCCCTGGAAGAACAGAATCGTAGCAATGTGGATGTCTTTAAGCGAGAGCGCTACCATGCCCCCGAGCAATGGTATGACAGTGCTGGAGAAGAGTTTTCACCCCAGATGAACTATGCCGTTGGGGGGAATACCAAAATATATGGTTCTGTCTTGATGCGATTTCGTGAGCAAGACTTTGAGGCGGTGAATCATCAGAAGGGTATTTCTCCGGAGTGGGGCGTAAAGTATGCGGATTTTGAGCCCTATTACACGGAAGCTGAACAACTTTACAAGGTGCATGGTCAAGCAGGGGTTGATCCCACCGAGCCACCTCACAGCCACGACTACCCCTTCCCCGCCATCGACCACGATCCTCAGGTTGAGGAGATTGTAGGCGCGATCGCCCAGCAAGAGCTACACCCTGCGCCTCTGCCTTTGGGCTTGACGCGCCAAGAGGAGGATCCGACTAATGACTCCGAAGTCAGCGGCATTCGTCCGGCCATCGACCATCCCAATGTCACCCTGAAGACGGGGGCTAAAGTTGTTTGCCTCCACACCAATCCATCGGGTCAGGTGGTGAAGGGTGTAGAGGCTGAAATTGATGGACAGGCTTACCTGTTTCTCTCTGAGATTGTGGTACTGTCCTGTGGCGCTGTTAACTCCGCCGCCTTGCTGTTGCGGTCTAAGAGCGATCGCCATCCCGATGGTTTGGCCAATAGCTCCGGATTGGTCGGGCGCAATTTAATGAAAAGCTTGATGTCTGTCGTGGTGCAATTGAGCACCAAACCCAATTCAGGCTCTTTCCAAAAAACCGTTTGCGTCAACGACTTTTACTGGGGCGATAGCGATTTTCCGTATCCTATGGGGCAAATTCAAAATTCGGGGGGTTTGCTAACCGACGTCATTTTTGCTGAAGCTCCACCAATGTTTTCTATCTTGGCAAAATTTATGCCGGGGTTTGGGTTGAAGCAGTTGGCGACCCACTCGATTGGCTGGTGGGCACAAACGGCAGATTTACCCGACCCCAACAATCGCGTGCGCGTCGAAGGGAACAAGCTGGCGATTGACTACACACCCAATAATGCTGAAGCGCATGATCGCCTCGTTTATCGCTGGAGAGAAACCCTCAAAACCATTGAAAAAGAACTGGATGGGTTTCAACGCGGGTTTATGCATCCATCGAGTGAAATTCCGATTCAGGTGATGGCCAATCAATGCGGAACCTGTCGGTTTGGTGAAGACCCAACGGCATCGGTGCTAGATCTCAACTGCCGCACCCATGATCTTGATAATCTCTATGTGGTTGATGGTAGCTTCTTTCCGTCGAATGCCAGTGTCAGTCCTGCGTTGACGATTATGGCTAATGCGTTGCGAGTGGGTGATCATTTGATCGAACGATTGCAATAAAGCATCTTTACAACCTATTGATCGTTTGCGCCCGCTTCAATGCAGCGGGCGCAAACGATCAATAAAGTCTTCAGCCAAATTTGATCTCACGGGTTGGTTGCCAACACAAAGTCATACAAAACATGAGCAAGGTGGAGCTTGCTGGTAAGCGGAACCGCTTGCTGCTCCCCAGCGGCATTGAGTAGGATGGCTTGGTTGCGATCGCCCCCAAACCCGCTCTCTGGTTGATCAATCGGATTGGCCACAATTATATCTAGCTTTTTGCGCTGGAGCTTGTCGTGGGCGGGTTGCACAATGTCACCCGTCTGGGCTGCGAAACCGATAAGTTGCTGGTGGGGGAGACGATGGGCGCTCAGGTCAGCGGCAATGTCGGGCACCGGACTCAGCGCCAGGGCCGTGGGAATGTTGGCTTTGGGTAACTTGTGTGCGGTGTAATGGGTGGGTTTTACATCAGCGACAGCGGCAGCTAGTACGACCCAATCGGCATCTGGCTGCTGCTCCAGCATGGCACGATGCATCGTCGCCGCTGTGTCTGCTTGAATTTGCCGTGCTCCTTTCACCTGCGCAAGCAGGGCAGGGTCCATCACACCATGCACCAGCGTGACGGTTGCGCCCCGATGCAGTGCGGCCTGCGCTAGGGCAATGCCCATTTTCCCCGTCGAGGGATTGCCGATGAAGCGTACTGGGTCAAGAAACTCTCGGGTGCCTCCTGTGTCGATCAGCAGGTGTTTGCCTTGGAGGTCGCGATCGCCGCCCGTATGCAGCAACGATTCCAATGCGGCCAGCAGTTCTGGCGGTTCCGCCATTCGTCCTGCCCCGACGCGATCGCACGCCAGTATGCCCTCGCCAGGAGTCAGCGAGTGGTAGCGGCGATCCTGCAGCACCTCCTCCCAGTTCCGTTGCACGGATTGCTGCAACCACATGTCGGTGTTCATGGCTGGCGCTAGCAAGATGGGGCAGGTCGAGGCCAGTACCGTGTTGGTTAACAGATTATCGGCCAAGCCATAGGCCAACTTACCCAGGGTGTTGGCGGTGAGAGGGGCGATCGCCATTACCTCCGCCCATTCTCCAAGGTCGATGTGTAGGGGGCGGTGATGGGTCGGTTGCCAGAAGTCGGCGTCGGTGTAGGCGGGATGCCGCGCCAGGGTCGCCAGGGTCAGGGGCGTGATAAACCGCTGTGCTCCCTCCGTCACCATCACCCGCACTTCTGCCCCAGCTTTTGCAAGGGTAGAGACCACTTCGCAAACCTTGTACGCGGCAATGCCACCCCCGACACCAATTAAAATCCGTCTGTCCTTCAACATGGCGCTTGTTCCCGTTTTGCTAGCGTGCATGGATAATAGGGCTGGTGCGGTGAAGCCAATCGGCATCAGCAAGTTTGGCTGATGCGACTCCGCACACAAAGTCCATCTCTACCAACCACCCTACACAGTGCTTCGTTCGAGGTCGGAGGATATGACCGCTCCTTATCCTGGAGGCTGTCAGTGCGGACAGATTCGATTCGAGATCCGAGCTGAGCCGCTTACACTTTACGCCTGTCACTGCAAAGAATGCCAGAAGCAGTCTTCTAGTGCCTTTGGAATGTCAATGACCGTTCCCCGTGACGCGGTTGTCATCCTTCAGGGCACGCCGAAACAATGGACGCGAGCCTCTGATAGTGGACGTGAGGTGCATTGCTTATTTTGTGGGGAGTGCGGAACAAGGCTATTCCATAACCCCAGCCGCAATTCCAAAATCACCAACGTTAAGCCTGGAACCTTGGATGATACAAGTTGGCTCAGCCCCGTTGGCAACCTCTGGACTCGAAATGCCCAAAAGTGGATCAGTCTGAGTGAGAAGATGCTGAATTACGAAACACAACCTAGCAACTTTGACCCACTATTTGAGCACTATGAAACTCAACCTTAGCGAAGGTCTCACTGAGTTTCATGGGTGCTCAAACCAACCTATTCCGGGCAAATTTACACAGTTCCCTGCACTCGCAACAGCCGCGAGGCTTGCAATCGCTCCAACCACGCCATCAGGTGTGCCCGGTTCTCGACCTGTTCCTGAGGATCCGTTGTGTCTTGGGGATGGGGCATTAGACCGAGGGCAGCGGCTGTGGTGACGCAGAACATGGATTTCTGGAAGCTGATGCAGAGTTTGACCCGCAAGTCATCTTCGCCGCGCAGGTCTTTTTGGTAAACCTTGTGCAGGTAATCGGGGATGAAATGCCGCAGATCTTGCATCAAGAGTGTCGGGGGAATGCCCGCACCGCCGATGGGTAGCGGATCGGCGAACAGCGCTCCGTAGTTGAAATCGGATTGCTCTGGCGAGATTTGGTTGGCCTGGGCGTTGTAAGACACCGTGCCAAAGAAAGGAAACGATCGCAGGAACACCGCTTCCACATAGGGCACTGCCGTGTCAGGCAGGAAGGTCAAGCCCGCAGATTTGGGGATAATTTCATAGGTTTGTCCCTTGATCTCGACAGCATAGGTGATCGGATTGGCGGCCGCCGCAACCAGTCCCTGCTTCACATGCTCCACCACATCGGGGATGCAGGTGATTTCGCCCCGGTCATAGCGATCGGACAGCACCAGGAACATCTCGCTCATCACTTCCCAAAACTGCCCCAGCCCGCTGTAGTAGCAGCATTGCCGCACTTGCTCGACCAAAAACTGGGGAAAGAGTTGGTTTAGCCCAGCCATCAACGGATTCGATCGCACCTTTGCCTGAATCGCGGCTCTTGCCCGTTCTTCAAACTCCGGGGTATCCAGATGGGCATCCAACCCACCGCCGCCATGCCACATCATCCCCTTCATACAGTATTCGGCGAACTCATAGTTGATGCGATCGTGCCACCAGTAGCGCAGCAACTTACTAGGATTCACTTCGCCGTTGAAGTACTTGAAAAAGGGGAAGAGCACCAGAAATTGGTGCTGGGCAAAGTAGGTCAGGTTGCGCCAGTAGGCATCTAGTACAACGCCATAGCTTTTGAGGATGCCGACCACTTCCACCAGGTTGTCGGAGGTGTCGGGGAGCAGTGCGCCGCCGGATTCCAGGCGCTCCAAAATTGGGGCGAGGGTAGAGGGGACGGGGGGTGGAGGAGACAGTTGAACCATGAGACGGAAGGGTGATGTTACGGTTTGGATTCTGGGGTCTGAGTTAAGGGATGAATTTTGAGGTTTAAGTGTCAGTGAAGCTCAAATGTGTAGGTTGGGTTTCACTTCGCTCAACCCAACCTACACAAATCCCTAAGGCAATGGGGGGAGAGGAAGCGGCGTCACGCTGTTAGTAACAAGCGCAGTGGTGCTGTGAAGAAATGGTGTACCGAGGGCGACGCTGGTTTGTTCGCTCCAGCGCAGCATCCAGCTTGGCTCCAAGCCAAAGGCAATGATGAGAACCACGATCGCGATCGCCGGAATCCGCTCCCGCCACAAAATCGGTG
>JBCBSL010000421.1:0-5209 GCA_039819145.1 Cyanobacteria bacterium J06638_22 | reverse complement strand
GCCATACAGGATTACAAAGAGTCTTACCTAAACCTTAGGAAAATCCTTTCCTCTCCATACTTGGATGCATTTCTCCATTTCTAAGAGGCCAAGAAATGATTAACGCTACGCTCCCGAATCAAGGTTCAGTTGGATTTAATAGCATGACTCAAATTTTCATTTAACGCGGTTTTGGGCTGCATGATAAGAAATTCCCAACACCCAACGATTTCCCCAAATCTGCCTCCAAGCCATGCAAACAATTCAAATACATCTGCCTTATTGCGAACTTTAATAATCTGCAAGGGTAAATGTCGCCAGCCCCCAAAGATAAACCTTAATCTATCCACAAGGCTTCCTGGACCCACATGTCTGCGATAGACGAGTATTCCATAACGCCCCCATCGATAAACCTGGATAAATGTTTTTCTTAAACTATGTTTCAACCGATATTCGACAATCGCATCAGGAACGAAGTGCAACGGGTAACCTACCAACTGTGCTCTCAGACAATATTCAAGATCTTGGTTGAAAATAAGATCCTCATCAAAGCCTCCAATTTTTAAGTGAATAGACTTTCTAACGCCAAGATTGGCTGCAGGTGCATGCTTTAGCTCTCGAACATGACGATAATGATGCAAACGTTGCTGTGGAGCTGTTCTTGTTCCAAATGGATGATCATCTGGAATTCTCCAACTTTCATTGAGTTCTTGAAGACTTAGGGCTCCAGCGACAAAATCAAAGGATTCAAGAGCATCAGCCATTTTTGCAACCCATTCGTCATGAACTTTATCATCTGAATCACAGAAAAGAATGAACTCACCTTTTGCTTCTTTGACTCCAATATTCCGGGCATGGCTAGACCCCTTCTTATCGGAAGCATCCACCACCCTTAAATTGGGTAATTGTGCTTGATAACTCTCTACTATTTCTAAGGTTCTATCGATACAACCATTATCAACAACAAGAATTTCCCAAGACTTGCTCCAGACTTGTTTCTGCAAGGCCGAAAGTTGTATCCCAATGGTATCTTCTGCATTTAGACAAGCGATAATAATACTCAACTGCATAAATCAAATCCCTCGCTTCTTTGATAACCCTTTCAGGGACTCCAACAGCTGTAGAGTTTGGTGGGATATCGCAAGTAAAGACTGCACCCGCACCGACACCATCCTCCCGTTTCGTCTTGACTCTATCTAAAGTCGAACGCGTCTAGACTCGATGAACAAATCGCCCAATCGCCGACGCTAAGGACAGCGCTTGTTGTTGTCGTTTTGCATAGTCAGCGGGGTAAACCTGGATGGGGGTTTGGGTATATTGCCAAAACAGCTTGTCCGTATGGGATGGGGGTACACCCCTGAAAGCTTGGGCGATCAATTTCTTCCGCCAAGGCTTGATAATATTGCCCCCCGCCGCATGGGACATGAGAAACCCTCGCTTGTTGAAGTCCATGCCCTCTGCCCCAACGGTGGTCAGGGGATAGTCGCTCACCATTAGCGTCATATTGAGCACATCCTGGTCGTAGGCATTGATGTAGGGATAGGTATGAGGGATGCCACGTTTCATATAGGCATCGTCGTTGTCCACCGTGACCATAAGTTTCTCCCAGAGGTCGAGGACGCTACGGTGGGCCCTGGGCAAGCCGACAAAACCCGCATTGTAGTACCGGAAAAGCTGGCGTTTTACGGCATGTCCCTTACTGGATAGATACTCCTGCCAGGCCAGCCGAATGGGGTGGTCGGCGGGCAAAAAGTCCGCCCAGGCGTCTTCGCAAAGCGCGATGCCGCGAGCAATCCAGCGTTCGTAGAAATCCCAGGGTCCCCGGTTCACAATATCCGGGTCAAAGTAGCACAGGGTCTCCACATCGGGGCAAAAGCGATCCCATAGCTCCTGCATAAAGGTGGGTTTATAAAAGGAAAAATGCAGGGAGGTGGAAAGCGAAATGAAATTGAGAGAAAGCTGGTCGTTGACCTTGAGCGCTTGGTAGCCATCCTGTTGAGTCAGGGGGGTAACCCAGGCCGGGAGGTTGCCACGATAACCAACCCAAACGTCTCCTCGATAGCCATTGCCGTACAAAGAATTTGCGAGAACACCGACTCCGTAGTGATAATCGCCTTCAAACAACGTGCATATTGCGGTAGTCATGATGCATCCTTGTAATGTTATTGACCTTGGGGGAGGCCAGACCGACCTGATGGTGAACTCGGGTAAAAGCTATCTAACAGCGATGTCCGTTTCGCGAGTAACCGTTCAACAATTACAACAATTAGTTGTTCAATGAAATAGTCATTTAATGAAAGCTGTTTAACGCGGCAGCCATGCAGCAGACGGAGGCGTCATGAGGAATGGCCGATGAGCTTGATATTGGGAGGGGTCGCAGAGGACAACAGTCGAGGATTGGGTTGGGCATAGGGGGGCCGCCGCAAGCTGCGATCGCCGTTAGCCACTATTCCAATGAGGTTGAACCGTTGCAACAATGACAAGGCATCGCTGACCTCGGCTTTAGAAACCTGACCCAGGCAGGCAACCAACAGCGTATTGCGACAAACCGATGCCGTTTGCAGGGCATCGGCGGTACCGATAACCGGTGAGGTATCGAGCAAAATTAAGTCATAATTCCGTTCCAGTTGTCGAATCAGATCGTGCATAGCTTGGGAGCTGAGGAGGCGTACTGGATCGGAAGGGATGGGGCCTGCGGGCATTAGATCCAAGGCACAGTCCACCCAGGAAACCCGGTAAATGGAGTCATCTGGATGGTGATCCGTCAGGGTTGTCGTTAGCCCGCGATCGCCGGGAAGATTCAAGCTGCTGTGCAGCGAGGGATGTCTCAGATCCGCATCGATCAGCAGAACGCGTTGATGGAGGCGGGCAGCGGTAATCGCCAACCCTAGGGCAATGGTGGACTTGCCTTCGCCGGGTAACGCCGAGGTAATGGCAATGGAAAGGGGGTCTTTATTGGGGTTGAGCAGTTGGACGTTTTTATAGACCAAATCCATAGATTCCCGGAACGGAAGCCACTGCAACGCTTGGAAAATTTGGGGAGATGGCTCGTTGGACGTGGAGCGATCGCTCAATAGCCCAGCGATGACGGGCACACGGGCGAGTGCCGTAGGAGTAGTGGTATCACGGCGGAACCAAGGTAACGACCCGAGCTGAGGCACCGTTCCCACCTCCCGCAGTTGTTCGGTGGTGCGCAGCTTGTTGTCGAGCGCCTCTCGAATAAAGGCCAAGACAATCCCTAAAAAGAGCCCGGCAATCCCACCCACGAGGATATCGGTTCTGACGTTTGGCCCCGTTTGATAGCCCTCTTCTGGCTGCTCAATCACCTGCCAGCTATATCCTCCTCGGGCGATATCAATACTCAGTTCTTGGCGCGCTCGGAGGAGCTGCTGTAGGGTATCGCGCTGAATTTCGATTTCGGGTTGGAGGCGATCGTATTCGGCAATGAGCTCAGGGTAGCGCGTGAGATCCTGTCGGAGGCGCTGCTCGTTCTGAGCCAGGGTGCGATCGCGAGCCGCCAACCCCGACAACTGAGTCTGAATCTGGACGAGTGCCTCTGCCAGGGTCAAATCAATGTCGCCCAATTGCCCTTGAGATAACACATCCGAGGCCGACAAAAGACCAGAACTAGCGCCTAGCACCCGGTCGATTTCCTCTTGGAGTAAGGTGCGTTGATTCTCTAGCTGCTGGCGCAGTAGACGCACATTGGGTGCGTCAGACGTGAAGGTAACCTCCAAATCCGCCAGCTCCACCTCAATCGCTTGATACTCATTCAACAGATTTTGATATCGCTCAGACTCGCTCAAACGCGAGGCTAGCAAGGCATCCTGGGGCGATCGCTCAAGCTGTCGCTGAAGGATGTCGTACTGCGCTTGCAAATCTTCAAACTGAGAGCGCACATCTCGCCGCTCCTGCTCAACCGTGGTCAAGGCATTGACGAGTTCATCCGCTTGCTGTTGGGGGTCAATCAGCCCCTGACCTTCCCGGTACAGCTCCAGCGATTCCTCCGCTGACCGTAACTCCTCCGCCACAACCGGAAGTTGCTCGTTAATAAACGACAAGCCCGTTTCCAAACGGAGCCGCTGCTGTTCCAGGTTGTAATCCTGATAGACAGACTTGATCGCGGTTAGGACATCCTGGACTTTTTCGGCATCATTGTCGGTGTAGTCGACCTGAAGGATATTCGTATCAACTTCGTCCTCAGTCTCCGTTACCCGGAACACGGCCAATCGAGATTGAATAGATCGTGCACTAATCTCTGGATATTCAAACCGCAAACTGTCCGCTGCTTGTTCCAGCAACGCCGAACTCTGCATGATGCGAATTTGCGTGGCGTAGTCAATCTCCGGGGGTGCTCCTTCAGCAAACCGAATATCATCCGCACGGGCGCGGGCGATCGCATCGGGGTCGCGATAATTTGGCTCGACCAGCAACTGCATTGAACTGCGATAGGTCGGCTCTTTCTGCAATGAGTTATAGGCAGCCAACGGCACAGTGACACATAGGGCACCGATAATCCACAGGCGCTGTCTCAAGAGGACAGAGAGAATCTGCCCATACCCCAACCCTTCGTTGGGTAGCTCATCGTTACGAGTTTCAGGCATCACAAAATCTGCATAAATAACTAGCGATGGCTAAACAGGGAAACTTACACATGATCTTTAGTCAGAGGTTACAAAACGTGAATATCTAATTAGCGGGAGCTAAATCAGGCGATTCACAAACCTCTTGAATGACCCGTTCAAGCTTCTCAAAAAAGACTTTGGTGGTAAAGCTTTGCTCCGCGTGATTGCGAATTTGCTTATAGTCCCACGGAATGTCTTTGAATTTCAGTAACGTCTCTACCAATGACTCCGCAGACTGCGTTTCAAAGAAGAGACCGGTCGTGCCTGGAACCTGTGTATCTTTAACACCCCCAGCGCCATAAGCAACCACAGGTGTACCGCTAAAGTTTGCTTCAATTGGGACTAAGCCGTAATCTTCAAGAGCCGCCACAATCACGCCCCGCGCTTGGGAGAGTAAACGGCAACGCTCTTTATCACTAACATAACCAAGAAACATAATATTATCTGATGCCGCTGCTTCCAACCGCTTGCGCTCTGGCCCGTCGCCGGTAATCAGCAATGGCCATTTCAGTTGATTAAAGGCTTCTACAATAATATCAATACGCTTGTAACTAAGTAAGCGCGCAGACGCCAGGAAAAAATTAGATTTGCGATCGGAAAATGTA
>JBCBSL010000420.1:0-5215 GCA_039819145.1 Cyanobacteria bacterium J06638_22 | reverse complement strand
CATCAGGTGTTAAAGCGTCGGCCATAGGTCTATGTTCTAGTTAAGTTAATGAAAGTGCGTTAAACGGCGTTGAGTTAAAAGCGTTAGGTCAACAGGCTTGAGTTAACGAAAAACTAAGCCAACAAAGTTGAATTAACAAAGTTGCGTTAACGAAACTGAGCTAACGGAAATCCACTTTGATTCTAGGATCAAGCGTGCAGAAAAAACACTGCTAGTCGATAAGCACTGGCAAGAATGTAGGTCACCAATACCGCCATCATCACGACATTAAAAACGTTTTTTAGAGTTTGCATAACAGGAATCTGTCTAAAGGCTTAGAAAATGTCCAAGGTAATGTTGCAGCCAGACGGAACTGAAGCCTGCAAGGTCTACAATTGTGCCGCACCACCACCACTCATTGCCCAAACATTCATCGGATTTAACCTTTTAGCCCTCAGCCGGAGGCGGGGCGAGCCTGCCCTGGTTTACAAGTGCCTGGTGCAGCATAACCGCAATCTCTGCACGGGTAGCGGTTTCGATGGGACGCAACGCATCAGCATTGGGATGATTGGCCGTTATGTTTTCAGTAACAGCCGCAGCGACCTTGGCCTGTGCCCATTCGGGTAAGCCGCTGAGATCATCGGTAAATCGCTGCAATGTTGCTGGGGGGTCGGCGGGGATAGGTAATTCCAATCCCGTCGCCAGGGTGAGCATCACCTGATAACGCGGGACGGGCTGATCGGGACGAAATTCATTTTCTGGATAGCCACTCATGTACCCCGCTGCGACGACCTGACTGATGGCATCCTGTGCCCAGTACGTTGCATCCACATCCACAAAGTTTGTCGCGGCACCACCACCGTTCTCGATCAAGGCACGGTTGAGAAGTGCCGCAAACTCAGCCCGGTTTAGGGGAGCATCGGGTTGAAACTGGCCTTCCGGCAGATCGGGCAAGTAGCCGTTATCGTACAGATTTTTGATGAACGGATAAGCCCAATAATCCTCGGGGACATCAGAAATATCGAGGGGAGGCGGAGTTTCCACTTCAGCAGGGGTCGTTGGAGCTGGAGCTGGAGCCGGAATCGGTGTTGCCGTGTCCCCATTCGCATCCGGTATCACTGGAGCTGGGGTAACCGGATCGGGCGTAACGGAAGCGGGGGGAATCACTGAAGGGCGATCGCCCCTGGGTTGCACAGGCTGCACCCGAGCCGAACGCCGAGCCCTCCGCTCTTCAGCCCGTCTTTCGGTAGCGTCTGCCTCTGGTTCTTGGAACAGAAAGCCCTCTGGATTCTCTGCATCCAGAAAAATATCGTCGCTGTCCGTATCAAAGAGCGGTTCGTCCAGCATATCGGTTGCTTGGGATAGCAGGGGTATATTGCCTACACGCCCGCGGCCAAGCCCCCACCAGAGAATCGTTCCAACGGAAAGAAAAACGACGAGCAGCGCAACCCACTCATCAAAGCTAAGGTCGCGATCGCGCGATCGCCGCTCATTTGGATCCGGGGGCAGATTCACCATAAATTATCCATCCAGAGGCAACTCACATATCCTATACCCAATGCCTATATTCGCGCATTGCTGATTGAGGGGATAATTTTTTCTGCGAGGGGGCTTTGGAGGCGCTCTGCGTCCCCAAAAATCATCAAACTCCTTTGGTTTTTCGTACCCAACGCACAAGTCTTATATAGTGGAGGTGCCGAATTCTTAAGCCATTGTGAAAGCCATTACCTTACTTGGGTCAACGGGATCGATCGGGACACAAACCCTGGACATTGTGCGGGAGCATCCCGACAAATTTCGAGTTGTAGGGCTGGCTGCCGGACGCAATGGCACCATGCTGGCGCAGCAAATCCGCGAGTTTCACCCAGAAATCGCCGCGATTCGTGATGAAAGCCAGTTGGCAACGGTACGAGAGGCGATCGCCGACCTCGACAACCCCCCAACGCTTCTGGCGGGGGAAGATGGCGTGGTCGAAGTTGCCCGCTATGGCGATGCTGAATCGGTGGTGACGGGAATTGTCGGCTGTGCCGGGTTGATGCCGACTGTGGCGGCGATCGAAGCCGGAAAGAACATTGCCCTAGCCAACAAAGAAACCCTAATCGCGGGTGGACCTGTCGTCCTTCCTCTGGTTCAAGAACATGGGGTGAAGCTGCTCCCAGCGGACTCAGAGCATTCCGCCATCTTTCAATGCTTGCAGGGCATTCCCGAGGGCTCATTGCAACGCATCCTGCTGACGGCGTCTGGGGGAGCCTTCCGGGACTTGCCCGTCGAGAAGCTGGCGACGGTCAAAGTGGCCGATGCATTGAAGCACCCTAACTGGACGATGGGGCAGAAAATCACCATCGACTCCGCCACCCTGATGAATAAGGGGTTGGAAGTGATCGAAGCCCACTTCCTATTTGGGCTAGACTACGACCACATCGAAATTGTCATCCATCCCCAAAGCATCATTCACTCGCTGATTGAGCTGGAAGACACCTCCGTACTAGCGCAGTTAGGTCTGCCAGATATGCGCTTACCCCTGCTCTATGCCCTCTCCTATCCAGAGCGGATCGCGACCGATTGGGAGCGGCTGGATTTGGTGAAATGCGCCCAGCTCACCTTCCGGGAACCCGACCATCATAAGTATCCCTGCATGAAGTTGGCCTACGCCGCAGGACGGGCGGGTGGCTCAATGCCTGCGGTACTGAACGCGGCCAATGAGCAGGCCGTAGCGCTGTTCCTGCAAGAAAAGATTGCCTTCCTCGACATCCCTCGACTGATCGAAGGGGTGTGCGATCACCATCAATCTCAAAACACAGCTCAACCCAGCCTGGACGATATCATCGCAGCCGATCGCTGGGCCAGACAAGCCGTCCTCGATGCCAGCCAGGAACCCACTAAGGTTCTGGTTTAACCTCAAAAACTGGCCAAGGCTTGAGCCTGGACTTACGTTACCCTAGGTTTATTAGCCATGGGTGCGCTGTGAGTCCGATCGCCGAAGTGAAGGGCGATCGCCCTTCGAACTCGCGCCAGCATCCACTCTCCCAACACAAGCGGTTAGTGCCGTGCGAAGAAATCCCCTCGAACGCCTAAAACAATTGCCCTGGATGGAACTGCTGTGGGTCGCCGCCCTAGCCGTTGTCATTATTTTTGTGATTGAGGTGGTGTTGCTTGAGTCCGCACGGCAAATTTTGCTCGTTCGAGACATCCTGCAACTACTCCTAACGCCACCCCTGGGCTTGCTTGTCATTATTGGGATGGGATTTTGTGCCGGAGTTTTAAGCGTTCTACTGCTCGAGAACATCCGCAAAGACATCATTATCAACTCCGGCGTGCTGTGGGCATTGGTGGGGT
The DNA here is from genome assembly GCA_039819145.1 of Cyanobacteria bacterium J06638_22. Classification (GTDB taxonomy): domain Bacteria; phylum Cyanobacteriota; class Cyanobacteriia; order Elainellales; family Elainellaceae; genus Vacuolonema. The sequence continues at coordinate 1,900 of JBCBSL010000420.1, read as the reverse complement.
GTTTGATGCTGCAATTTCTTGTGCGCCAGTCCCTCTCGTTCTTACCCGCACTGATTCAGCTCAATCAATCCACCCTGGTGGGAATTGTGCTGGGTGTATTCGTGCAAGGAAAACGCTATTGGCGCTAAAGAGCTTGTTCAAAGAAAAAACAGTGAAGCAAAACCCAACGTTATCAAGGGTTTCAGTGATTGTGTTGGATTTCGTACCTCAATCCAACCTACGGAATATAGAGGTGTTTAAGAGTTTTGTCAGTCAATAGAGTTGGTGGGGCAAAGTCATTTACCCATGAGGCGCATCATGCCGATGCCGCCGAAATAGAGTCCTAACACAGCACCTGCCAGCAGACTTTGGGTGACGGGATCAGTAGAGGGGGTGAGAACCGCTCCGAGAACAGCACCACCAAGGATGACAAAACGCCAGCCAGCCAGCATCTGAGAGGAATTGACGATGCCGAGCAAGCCCAAGAGCACTTGAATCACAGGAATCTGGAAAGCAAGGCCAGTGCTGAACAGGAGCAATAAGACAAACTCGAAATAGCGATCGATAGACCAGCTTTGTTCAACAACCCCTTCTCCATAGTTGATGAAAAAGTTGAGGGCAGCGGGAATTAGAGCAATATACGCGAACACCAAACCACCAAAAAACAAAAAGCTGGAGCCAAGCACAATAGGCCCAATCAGCCGTCGCTCCCGTCGCGTCAGCCCGGGCAGCACGAATTGGATGATTTGGTACAACACGAAGGGGCTAGCCACCAGCAAGCCGCTGTAGCCCGCTACCTTGAGGGAAACAAAGAAGTATTCCCCAGGAGAGAGTTGCAGAAACTTGGCGCCCTGGGCTGGAACTTCGAGCAGGGCCACAATCTTGTTGACCCAGACAAAGCAGCCAATAATCCCCACTAGCACGGCGATCAACGCATAGAAGATCCGCTGCCGCAGCTCTTCGAGATGATCGAACAGCGACATTTCAACATCGCTGGGCAATTCATCATCGAGATCGGTTTCATCTACGGCCTTGGTGGGCGAAGCACCGTTGGCGATCGCCGTTCCGTTGACGGTTTCGTTGGGGTTGGAATCAGTTTCCGTCGGTGCGCTCATGCCTAGACCAGACGCGTGGAGAACAAGATAGACAGGCCAAACCCACAAGTATTGGCTGGGGTGTCGGTCTTCTGGTCTATTCTATACGGATTTGCCAGCGAACCCATCCTTCCCAACGAGGACTCCTATGGGAAATGGCTTCCTTGCACAAATTAAACCAATGCCCGAAGACTGTAGAAAATATTTACAAAGCGACCTTTGCTACATCAATTACCGACGATTATTGCAACAAAGCGATAAGATACGAAACAATTAAAAAACTTTTGGGACTATACGTAATCTGTACGGAATCCTGGTTAAACTCATAGATCTCGTGGGCGCGCCGCGCTTACGCAATAAACGCAATAAATAAAAGTGTAAGTCCTACCATTAGCGTTCTGAGGAACGGAAGGGTGAAGCAGCTATGGATACGACCGACTTACCGTCCTCTTCGAGTGAAGCGATCGAAGATCTGCCAAGAGAAATGCGGGTTGCTGAGCTGCGCAACGTCATCGCAACGCTTCAGATGGCGGATCAGATTGCAGAAAGTGGTTATCTAATTACCAGCTCAGAGCTAGCGGATTTGATGGATGTCAATGCCAGCGCGGTGACTAGCCGTGGTGATAACTGGGTTTGGCGAAACTGGGTTGTGTCCAGGGTACGCCGTGAGGGAAATCAGATCCTCTGGCAACTGGAGCGCGTAGATTGAGCGCTTGACGGGCTGTTGCGTTGGAAACGCTCAAACTATAGCAATCTCAAATGAAGTATGAACAGTGTGCGACCTGAGGCCGCACACTGTTCATACTTCATTTGAGATTGCTATATCT
>JBCBSL010000419.1:0-5221 GCA_039819145.1 Cyanobacteria bacterium J06638_22 | reverse complement strand
AGCGATGATCCGTATCTTGGTGCGGCGATTGGCCTAATCGGCACTCCGTATCCGTGTTTTCAAACACGCTCTAAGATCCAGTCTTGTTGAATTGGTGCTAAAGCAAAAATGGAGAGAAGTCCTGCTATCTGTTGAGCCAAAGGCGAAAGCTCTTGCCAACTCAGCTCAAAGGTCGCCCGTAGGTTGTATTCATAAGCACGTTCCGCAGGCAGTTCTGCTAAGGCTCGCGCATCCAGACGTTTGTCTTGGAGCCGTTGCCACAGAATCGCTAGCGATACCGTGGGGCGGGCTTCCAAATACTTCCCAACTAGCTCAATGCCTAGCGGCAAATAGCCTAACCATTCCAGGATTTTTGCTGCCGTTTCTAGGTCTGCGTCCAGGCGAGGATCGTCTGGTCCCATCAATGCTCGTAACAGTTCCTCTGCTACGGCTGGTGCCAGCATATCTAGATCCAGCCGATCTACGGGCTTGCCAAATTGCGTTCGCGAGGTCATCAACACCCGAAAGGAATCATCTCTCGGCAAGAAGGGGCGCACTGCACTGTAGTCTGGCACATCATCCAGCATCAGCAAGCGTTTTCCCGGTGCAGCCTGCTGCCATTGCTGCCAACACCAGGCCACCTGTTGTTCGGTACGCGGCAGATCAGGCACCTCCCAAGCAAAGAACGCTGCTGCCGCTAATATTTCTGACACCAGATCCATCTCGCGCACCCGCAACCACCAGATACCGCCGGGATAGGCTGCTGCCTGCTCCCGCACATACGCTCGTGCCAAGGCTGTTTTGCCAACGCCACCCATCCCGGCTGCGGCAGCAATGACCACCTGCTGAGCGCCACCTCCGCTACCCATCAGCTTCTGATGCAGAACATTCAGCTCCGATCGCCGTCCTACAAACAGCGTCGTTCCCAGTGCATTCAGTCCGTAGTTTAAGGTGCTACTCTTGGTCGGTGCCTCTCCCGACGAGCCCAGTCAATCAGGCTTCGGCGGAGTGTTGTAGGTATTAAAGGTAAACGTATTGTTATTTCCCGCTTGGATTACTGGAGACTGAGGATCATTAACCTGTAATCCCTGGCCTCCAGAAATTTGCTGTAAGTTCCTAGTATTCATGTTGTTCTGAACAACTTGCATAATTTCAGCAACAAGCGGTTGCAATTCCTCTCCCATAGAAGCGTTGGCTTCTAGCGTTTTATGCAAATGCTCAGTCAGCTTCTGCCGAGCTTCTTCTGAGCCGTTGGCCGCATTCTGCACAACCTCTTCTGCGCCTCTTTTTCCCCGGAGGCATTTATCCCACACTAGTTGTCCCAGCTGCTTTACTTTATCGGGTACAAGCTCAACTGCCTTTTCGCCCAATTTGCTACCAACGCCTTCATAAAACTTGTCGAGTACAGCTTTGGCGATGGGGGATGCCAGTGCCAGCGTCAGGGATTCGAGCATACGAGTTTCCTCAAAACACTTGTTCCCGTTTTAACCTTTATTTCTGGGAAACGGACAAAGATCTGCGACTTCTTTCTCGAACACAGCACACCATCTTTCGCGAGAGGTCAAGAAGTCGCAGATCTGGGCTTCTGAAGAGTTGCAAAGATTGGGAGCGTTGGGCAGTGCCCAAACTACGAACGAATACCTTCAAACACAATCCTCCCTTAGAAAACTTGCCTGAATCGGTACGATCGCCGAAAATGCTGACGTTCGCCGAAAATACCCTTTGATTTACCCCTGCGATTGCCTCTGCCATGACCCACTCTGCGATTACTCCAGTTACCCGCTTGATGGATGGCTCTCCGTTGCGCCGTCGTCGTTCTGCCCTGATCATCATTAGCGTGTTGCTGGGCATCTTTGTCTTTGCCTTTGTGCAACTGGTAGGTTTGCTGACCCGCTTTCGCCCAGATGCGGCCTGGGTATTTTTGATGGCGCTGGCGATCGCTGCCGTGCTTTCTGTCGCGCCCGTCTCGATTCTGTGGTACCTCGATCGGCGGGAGCGAGAATCCGTTTGGGCGATCGCCACGGCGCTGATTTGGGGCGGCATCATTGCCACGGGGTTGTCGGCTCCTATCAACACCTACATCCTGACGGAAATTGGCGGGTGGGTCGCTCAAAATCCCTTAGTCCAGGAAACCCTTGGGGCTGACGCGGCCTTGCTCATCGGCGCACCCATCGCGGGGCCGTTGGTGGAAGAAACAATCAAAGGGCTGGGCATTCTGGCATTGCTCATCTTCTTCAACGCCGAGTTCGACAACATGCGCGATGGCTTCATTTACGGGGCTTTGGTGGGGATTGGCTTTAACTGGCTGGAGTCGGCTCACTACATTGCGTCCAGCTACGCCGAATTTGGCATTGCCCCTTGGGGTTTGCAGTTTGGTGCCCGTTTCTCTCTCTTCGGTATGGCAGGGCATACTCTTTACAGTGGGCTTCTGGGTGCATTTCTGGGGCTGGCGTTGCAAAGCACCCGGAGCTGGGTTCGGTTTATTGCCCCGGCGATCGGTTGGCTGTTGGCGGTTCTGGCCCATGCCCTCAACAACAGCCTGGGTTTGCTCTTTGCCCTCGCGGCCAGTGCCCAAGGCATTGCCCCGAGCGACGAACCGATACCACCTCCACAGTTAGGCTTCCTGGATGTTTGGTTCCAAAAGAGTCTGTTTGATTTGATTCTTTTCCTACCCTTTTTTGTGTTGATTCTCTTTTTGCTCTGGCGTAGTGGGATATGGGAACGGCGGGTGATCCGCGAGGAGCTGTTGGAGGAAGTGGGCGGCGCGGTGACGCCGGAAGAATATGAGGCGATTCGGAGCGATCGCCCCTTGAACCATCACGAGATTGGGCGCGGGCAGCGACGCATTGCCCGAGATCTAGTGTGGGCTCAGAACGAACTGGCGTTCCGTAAGCGCCGGGTTCGCCTAGCAGGGGAAAATCCCGAAACGGATGACCTAGTGCGGGGCTGGCGACAGGAGACCGTGCGGTTGCGGGGGATGTTGCCGGGGAGCGATCAAACGTCGTTTACGTGATGCGTGAAAGGATTATTTTTCGCTTGCCACACGAGCATCGACCCAGCCGACACAGTTTGCTGCGCCGCACTGACATTGAAAATTCCAGGGTGAAGCCGGGATACGGGTTTTCAAGTAATTGAATGTGATTTCTTCGCCAGGTTCAATGGCGTGCACGGCGACCAGCATTCCGGCTTCGTTAAACATGCCATTGGCATCGCAGGAATGGTTGGTGACATGCATGGGCATGAGATCGCTTGACCAATAATCAAAGGGATAAATGGCTTCGCCCTTGTCGAAGTGACGCGATGCAAATAACCCAACGCCAACGGCTGAGTTGATCTCACGGGTGTGAAAATCATCGGTGGCGATCGCCCCACCAAACTTCACCCCTCCAGCCATGTCCTCAGTCATTGCTCTCAATCCACACAAAACTAACTTATGAATTGTTTGAAGCTGACAATGCCGTGACGAGTGCTGTCAGAGCAGGAGCTAGGTTTGACAAAACAATGACAGAAGCCGTTGCAATAATGATGGTCGTTGCCATCCGTACCATTCCATCCGTACCCTTCTGGTAAGTGTCAAACTTATAATCCAGTTGCTCAATCTTCTGTAAAACTTCCTCTCTCACTCGTGTGACTTCTTCCCGTACTTGCCCCAACCCCTGCTGCAATTGATCCAGGGTTTCCTGTGTTTCGCTGTTCCTGGGATTTTCTGGTATCTGCACAATTGAAACCTTCCACCTGAGAGGGGTAAAAATACAACTCTATTGTAAATAATCCAGAAATACCCAAGACCTGCGATTTCTTTTGCTATTAAGCTATCTTCATAATGCGATTACAAGAGACGTCGCAGATCTAGCAGGTTAAGCGATAACAGAAGACCCAAAGTCGGGAGGAACATCTTGCCAGCGTCCCTGCCCGACGGCTCGTGTGGCGTCCTTAATCGTTAAATCTCCCGTATAAAGCGCTTTGCCGATGATGACGCCTGTGACACCCTGCGGTTCTAGCACCAAGAGCTTGAGCAGGTCGCGGGTAGAACTGACGCCACCCGATGCAATGACGGGAATCGATAGCGCATTCACCAACTCTCGCAGGGCGTCCTGGTTTGGTCCCTGCAAGGTGCCGTCGCGATGGATATCGGTGTAGATGATGGCGGCCGCTCCGAATCCTTGCATTTGCTGCGCTAGCGTTACCGCCTCGACTTCCGAGGTTTCCAGCCAGCCTCGGGTGGCTACCTTGCCATTGCGGGCATCAATGCCGACGATGATTTGACCAGGGAATTCCTGGCATAGTGCTTCGACTAGTTGCGGTTGCTCTACTGCCACGGTGCCGAGGATAGCCCAGCGCACCCCCAAGCTCAGCAGTTCAGCGACTGAGTCGCGATCGCGCAACCCGCCCCCCACTTCCACAGGCACATCCACCGCCTGCACGATCGCTCGAATTACAGCCTGGTTGACGGGGTGCCCGGCCTTCGCCCCATCCAGATCCACTAGATGCAACCGCGTCGCACCCTGCTCTGCCCATTGCCGCGCCACTGCTACGGGGTCATCGTTGAAGACTTGCGATCGCTCATAATCGCCCTGATACAGCCGCACACAGCGACCATCCAGCAAATCAATAGCGGGAATCACATCCATGTTGGTCTCCTTCTGTTCACGAGCAAATAGGGACTTTGGGCAAGCCAAGGGGCGGCATCCCTTAATAGGGTATCAAGCTGCATCAAGTATGGAGAGACCTGCAACGCCTGCGGCTGGGGAACGCAACGTATTGATCCGCTGGAGTGGAGGAACTTGCTGGGGTTGAGGGGCGATCGCCTTAACGAAACGTATCAGAGATAAAGCATCAGGAATTTTCTGTACGAAGTATCAAGAATTTCCTTTATCGATTGTTACCAATTCATGAATTCCGGAATTTCATCTTGTAGGATCGACCAGTACTCAAGGCTGTAGAACCTTAACTAAAAATCTCTCTGGCGTTTTAGGAGTAACCTGTTCGTATGTATTCCGGTGAAAAGAGCGTAGACTCCATCCTTCAACAAGGCTATGAAGTCAAGATTGGAGACTATCTCCAGCGAGGCTGGGACATTATGAAGCAGAACCTCGGTGGGTTCATTGGCTTTACAGTCATCCTGGTGCTAATTTCCTTAATTCCTGCTGTTATGCCCGAGCGCTTGGCTCCTCTGGCAAACATTGTTGTTAATGTCATCAGCCCAATTCTGTCTGCAGGATTTCTGATCGTCGCATTCAAA
>JBCBSL010000418.1:0-5222 GCA_039819145.1 Cyanobacteria bacterium J06638_22 | reverse complement strand
GTCATAAAAATCAACATAGTTTACATCAGCATCTCCAGAATAGGCATAAGCAATATTCTGCGGAGATGCTCTTGGTAAATCACTTCTTACAAAAGGATCTTCTGGCACTTGAAGATTCCCGGAATTAGAATAACTATCCTCTTGTTGAGTAGAGCCACTACTCATGCTAAAAGAGAGAAAATCACCAAAGACCCATGTTCCATTAGTCTGTTCTACCCATGATCCACTAGTTCTGCCATTGAGCTCGACTGTAGCGCCATTTGGAAGCGTACCGATAACTGAACCACCGGGAGAGTTTCGAACATTAAGTGGCGGGCCACCTGTAGATACGAAAGCCGTCTCAAATGAGTTTCCTATGGGAGGTCGTGGTGCAGAGAATTCAATTGGAGCGTTTGTGGGAGGATTAACGAGATATGGAACAGGTTCTGACCTAGTAACTGTATCTGATGAAATTAATTCGGCTGACTTTCGCTCATACTGGATCCGAGCAAACAATCCAGCTGAAAACGTGATAATACCTACTAACAGTAAGACACCACTATAAACTGGCAAACTTAATAAGAGTTTCTTCAAAGCTAAGTTACTACTTTGTTGAATATTCATTAACTTACTTTCCTAGTTCTCTAAAGATAGAATAGAGAGCATGTTACCTTCAGATTCAGAACTATGACTTCGGTGAAAGAGAATGGCTTAGCGTCTCTAAATCCTGACCCTTGGGAATAAGTGCAAATACTCACTTGCAAAAGTGGGCTGCTCCCAAACGTTCTGGCTACGGATTCAGCGGCTTCGAGCGCTTTCGTCTGCGATGTTTGCTTTGCCGGTATTTTTATATCGGCGCTGCATAATTCATCCGGTAGAGCCATGCACTGTTCAACGCACCAGCACATCATTAAACATTATTAACAAATTAACAAATGCAGAGTCATAGGTGTTCCCTTTCTTCACCTGACTCGTATTGTTTATACCATCGCCTGAGAACCTGAATTCTTCGCCTTTCCTGAATCGCTCATCTACCAAAGGGGTGCTTAGATGGAGACAACGCCTGGGAAAAAACTCCCAGAAACTGACAATGTTACGGGACTGCGGGTCGCAGACATGTTAATGATGCCTGACGAGGTGCAGGCACTCCTATCCTGGGCCATGCGAAATCGAGGATTTACCCTCGACCAGGCTGCCGCAAAACTCAATCGCGATCCCAACGAAGTCCGTACCGTACTCAATGACCTGATGAGTCAGCGCTTGATTCGCCGCACTGAGGAGGAAGGCGTTGCCCGCTACACCGTGCGGATGGCTCATTCATCCCACCGCCAGATGCCTAAAGATATCTGGAAAGTGCTGGATCAGGAAACGAATGCGGCCAACGTGTTCATTTCCTATTCTCGGCGCAACAAAGAGTTCGTGAAAACCCTGGCACAAACCCTCAAAAAGCGAGGGCGTGAGGTTTGGGTCGATTGGGAAAGCATTCCTTTGGGCTCTGATTGGTGGGAGGAAATTCAGGTCGGCATTGAGGTGGCTGATACTTTCATCTTTGTTCTCAGCCCCGATTCGGTTTCGTCTCGGGTCTGCGGGGAGGAGCTAGACCATGCCATTCAGCACAACAAACGATTGGTTCCAGTGGTTTGCGAAGATGTGAACCCCAATGACGTTCATTCAGAGTTAGCCAAGATCAACTGGATCTTTCTCCGTCCAGACGATGACTTCGATCGCGGCTTCCGCAATCTGGTCAATGTGCTAGATGCCGACTTGCCCTACGTCCGTGCCCACACCCGCCTCCTGGTACGCGCCAATCAATGGAAGAATGCGGGGCGTGATGAGAGCTTGCTGATTCGGGGGAGTGAGCTGGAAGATGCTCGCCGCTGGCTGAGCCAGAGCGATAAAAAACATCCCCCCTGCTTGCAGTTGCAAAAGGAATTTATTTGGGCCTCCAACAACGCCGAGCTGGGTCGCCAATACGACGAGCTGGAACGGAAAAAGAGCGTAGAAAAGCTGCAACGTGCCGTCATGGTGCTAGTGGCGATCGCCGCTGTGCTCGGCATTTCCTTCGGCATCGGCTCGTTTGCGCTGTACCGTCGAGCTGAAGCGAGTCGTAAGGTAGCCGAAGCTAACCGCCAACAAGCCGAAGCCTTGGAAGCGGTGGCTCAAGATCAGCGCTTGGGCGCCCTGACAGACGCCTCTACCGCCCTCTATGGATCAGAGCAATATTTCGATGCGTTGCTGAGTGCGGTTGAAGCGGGTGTCGAGTTTCAGTCGTCTTCATCCGCTGATCCGATGTTGCGATCGCGCGTCATTACAGCCCTGCAACAATCCCTCTTGGGGATTCAGGAACGTAATCGGCTGGATGCCCACAAGGGCAGTGTCTGGGATGCCACCTTTAGTCCTGATGGCACGTGGTTGGCTTCAGCCAGTGCTGATACGACGGTGTGTATTTGGGAACGCAATGGCCATCCCCGGATGGCTGTCGGTGTGCCGGAAGTTGAAATCTTGAGTGTGGCGATCGCCCCTGACAGTGAACATCTCGCCACTGCTGGGGATGATGGACGAATTTACCTTTGGGATCAGGAAGGCAACCAGACGGCGGTTTTGGAAGGGCACACTGGAGCCGTACGACAGGTGGCCTTTTCCCCCGATGGCAACTATCTGGCCTCTGGCAGCACCGATAATACCGTGCGGCTATGGCGACGGGACGGTACTTTGGTGCGCACCCTAACCGGGCATCGTGATGTGGTCAATGACGTGCAGTTTAGCCCCGATGGTCGGCAAATTGCCGCAGCCAGTAGTGATGGATCGGCACGGGTCTGGTTGCTGGATGGGGTACCCTTCCGCAACTTGCCCCACGATATTCCGTTGAATACGATTCGTTTCAGCCATGATGGTCGGCACCTGTTGACCGGGGGAAACGATGGCAGGCTACGGGTATGGACGCAACGGGGAAATCTCTGGCGCACCATTGATGCCCACAACACCCCCATCTTCAGCATTGCCGTTAGCCCTGATGACACGCAACTGGCCACTGCCGGGTGGGATAAAACCATCCGCATCTGGAAACGGGATGGCACCCTAGTGCGCACCCTACCTGCCCATCAATCCCGCATTTACCAACTCGAATTTAGTCCCGATGGCACAACCTTGCTTTCAGCCGGGGGCGATCGCAGCGTGCGGCTGTGGCAGGTGCAGCCCTCCCTCTTTACCTTCCTCCCATCCCACGAAGCCAGCATCAACGAGGCTCAGTTTTCACCCAATGGCGAGCGGCTGATTACCGCCAGCAATGATGACACCCTAAAACTCTGGCGGCGCGATGGTACATTGATCCGCTCCATCGACACCCACACAGCGCCCGTTTCTGGGGTTGCCTTCAGTCCCAATGGGGAATTCATCGTTTCCGCCGGATTCGATCGCCAAATTGTCCGCTACACTCCCAACGGTGCGGTTGTTTGGGCTGTTGGCACCGGTGCCCCGGTTCATGCGGTGAGCATTAGCCCCGATAGCCAGCGGATCGCCACCGCCCATGCCGATGGCACCATCCACCTGTGGGATCCCGATGGTAACGTTCTACAGGTATTGGATGGGCATATCAAAGACGTGCTGGATGTCACGTTTAGTCCTGATGGCATGCTCCTGGCCAGTGCCAGTGCTGATAAAACCGCAATACTTTGGACGGCTGGGGGAGAACGGCAGCAAACGCTGAGTGGGCACCATGGTGCCGTAAACAGCGTTCGCTTCAGCCAGAATGGAGAGCGCATTGCCACAGGAGGGGCAGACACCAATGTCATCCTTTGGACCCCAAGTGGAGAGGCACTCGCCACCCTCGCTGGGCACCAGGATGGCGTCAGCACCGTGGCGTTTACCCCCGATGGGCAGTATCTGGCGACGGGCAGCTTGGATGGCACCTTCCACATATGGGAAAGCCTAGACGGCACTCCGATCACTCGCCTGCGCAGCCCGAGTGGACGGATCCGAACCCTCCATTTCAGCCCCGATGGCAACAATCTCGTCATGGCAGGGAGTGACGCCAACGCGCTGATTTTGAACATCGAGCGCTTCAATGACCTCGACCATCTACTAACCCTAGGTTGTGATTGGCTCAGCGACTACCTAGCCAACAACCTAGATCTCGACGAAGAAAAACGCAGTCTATGTGCCGCCCATCCAACCACCGCAGACGCATCAGTTCCAGCCTCATAGAGCAGTTCTGCTGAATAATTCACAGCGGTGTGCGACCGCGTTGAGCACAGAAAGTTGTGTGTGGGCGCTGCGCGCCCACACACAACCGTACTAATGTGCATAACACTATAAAAGCCCCGCAATGCAGGGCTTTTAATGTTTATTCTGTGCTTAGATTACGAGGCAACTTTGGCGGTTTCGAGCGATCGCCGCCGCTTGGCTCGGGTCGACTCCACTGGGGTTTGCATCAGGAAGACTAGCATCGGGCTGCTTTTCAGCTCCCGTCGGAAGAGACGGCGCAGTTCGGTTTCCAGCGTGGCTTTGAGCCGTGCCCAATCCACCTCAACGTTGCCGTTGCCATAGTTAGGCGCCACCTCAGGCCAGTAGTTTTCCAACGCTGATTCCAAAGTCTGTACGACTTTTTCTTCCAGGTGCGATCGCTCAGCACTGGTCACAACACCCCGCAAGTGCATTTCAGGTCTTGCGGCCAAGGCTCCGTCGATACCGACGGTGGCGGCGATCGTTACAATGCCATCGCCCGCCATCTGTTGCCGCTCTTTCAACACCTGGTCGCGCACAACGCCGGAGCGGGATGAATCTACTAGCTCGATACCCGACGGCACCTTACCAGATGCTTGGATGGAATCGGGCGTCAGTTCCACAATGTCGCCATTGTCAATAATCACCATGTTCTCGGCAGGAACGCCCATGCCCTGAGCCGTTTGACCATGCTTGACGAGCATCCGGTGTTCACCGTGGACGGGCAAGAAAAACTTGGGTCGGGTCAGCGCCAGCATCAGCTTTTGATCTTCCTGGGCACCATGTCCCGAAACATGGATCCCGCGCTGTTTGCCGTAGATGACATTAGCGCCCTGCATCATCAGCTTGTCGATGGTGTTGACCACCGCAATCGTATTACCGGGAATGGGATTGGCCGAAAAAACGACCGTATCCCCTTTCTTAATTTGCACTTGCTTGTGGGACCCATTGGCAATCCGAGTCAGGGCGGCCATCGGTTCCCCTTGGGAGCCAGTGGTGAGAATCAGTACGTCGCGATCGGG
>JBCBSL010000417.1:0-5230 GCA_039819145.1 Cyanobacteria bacterium J06638_22 | reverse complement strand
TAACAAGCAGCTCATTACGGAAACGATAAGAACAATGGCAAGGCCATCCATTAAGTTAGAAAGCATGACGTTTTCGCCTCCAGGAATATGCAGGGATCAGAAATGAGGCGCGTTCCTTCAGGAGAATTCCCCCTACTTCCGTCTCTCATCAGGCTCAATGAAGTGAGAATCTGGAGAGATGAACGTTATCTTTTCTGTATTCTATTTTACAAAAACTAAATTAGCGTTTCCAGGTAAAATGAGATTTCCGTTACAATTATTGACTCAAAGAAAAATTTAGATACTGTTCATATGGCACGACACACTCGGGCAAACCTCAATCCTTTTTGCCAGCCCTGCATTATAAGGCTTGAAAACAAAGGATTTGTTCCCGCCTAAATGCGTAAGGTGATATCCGCCTCACGCTGTAGGCGACCTTAAATCTTCTGGTCGTCCGCTAATGAAGGCTTTGTGCAAATCCCTTACGACCTAGACTGATACCAGATCTGGCTAAAATCATTTGTGCCCGCAGCTAAGCTGCGGGCACAAATGATTTTTGGGTTCTTCAACCGGATTTGATATTACTGGCCAAGGGTGTAAATCGTAAGAACCTGTGGTGGGGTTGCATCCGGTGGATAGAGGAGGCGTACTCGCACCGGTCGTCGGTTTTGGGGGGCGATCGCCAGTTGCACCAAGTCATCCCCTTCCTGTCCCCGCTGCTGAACCAGGTGGAAATAATGGGTGCGGCGGCGACCCGTATCATCACGATATTGAAGCTCGACCGCTCCTCGGAAGAAAGTCTGTGTGGGTAGGGGGTCGAAAAACCGCAGCCCCTCCTGGCTCAGCGTGTCTTCTTTAATCGGCGTTTCAAGTCGGACTACTACCTGCTGGGTTGTATCGGTGGGATTGTAGAGCGGCAAGAGCAAGTCATATTCAATACCGTAGTTGCCGTGAGCCTGATAAGCGGTATCGGGATAGCGCACTACCATGGCCGCCGTTTGTACCTGCTCGGTTCCCATTTGCCCGCGTACCAAACTACTGATGGGGTATGAAATCGCATCCTCTGGAGCAGGAATATTGAGGAATTGTAAGTCATCGGTGTCGGCAATCGTTGTTTGCCAGCGGGAGCCAATCGCTACCCCCGATACACGGCCATAGCGGAAGTCTCCGGTGGCATCTAGCGGGGTTGGCGCAAGGTCGCGGGGTTCGGAAAGGCTGCCGCTTTCCAGGAGCGATCGCCATTCTTCCACGGTCGGTGCGCGTTCCAAACCATCCGTATCGCGTTGGGCATACATGGCTAGACTTGCCACGTACACGGTGTCATCGCTCCGCAACCGCAGCATGGTCGAGCGCCCATTTAAAGGCGGCTCCAGCTCTGAGACAGGAATCGGCGCATTCAGGAGCATCATGTCTTCCCCAGGTGCGATCGTCACCGTTGGGGATAACGCTGTCCGCTGCCGTCCCCGTAACACATCACCCATGGCTCGGCTCCCTGGCCCTGCAAAGACCTCCTCATCTGATGTATTCACCAAAGACGGCAGGGAGGTAAAGGGCGCATCGGGTTGACTGAGATAGCTCGCCCCTTCAATCACGTCAATCTCGATCGGCTCATCCCCCGGATTATGTACCAGGATGCCGACGTACATGCTGGTCAGGTCTTCTGGGTCGACCGCTCCATACACATGGTGGGCAAATACATCAAACCGTCCAGCAAAGCCAAAGTTGAGGTGGGCATTCGGATCGGTCATCCCCTCTGGCGGAAAGGTGGACAGCAAAATCCCTTCTCCACCTATCTTTTCAGGACTATTGCTGTTGAATACAGGGACAGCATCCAGGGATCCAGGCAGCGATCGCACCTCCTGTGGTCGCACATACTCTTGGGGGGCTGGCGTTTGTGCCAACATCAGCGATGTGAGCAGAGAAAACATAGACCGGCGTTGTAAGGTTAGCGTTTAACGATCAGCAGGTGAAATGAACGGACGCTCTATCCCATATTGTTGGATTGGGACAATGAATGAGCTGGGATAGTTCCTGGGGCAAGACGCTCTATTATCCCCCAAACATCGTGCAGAATGGCATCTCGATTTTCTGGGGTCAGAATTGGCACATGGACAAACAATGCAAAGCGATCGGGATACTGCTGTGCCAAAAACTGCAGCATGGCTAAGTACAACCCGTTGCATACAAATCGTCCCGCATCGTCGCTGATGGTTGTAAAGGGTAAATCCTGATTTAGAACGTCCAGATCAAGAGATGTTTCCAGGGTCTGCGTCTCCCCAATTGCCCGCTGTTCGAGGTTCAGGCGATCGCGATGCTCTGCCATTCCAAAACAGACGATTCCCTGGGGTTGGAGTGCTTCGAAGTGGGCGATCGCCTGCTGCGGCGCGATCGCAAAATCCACAGGAATTTGCCGGAGGAGGGCGATCGATGACGGTAATCCTGCTTGCTCCAGTGCTAGCAGAACATCATCTGAAGAATTCGTCATTTGCTCCGGCTTCCAAGTCGCAAATGATGTAAGCAGCAGTCGGCAACCCATCCATCGATTCCAGAACGTCAATCTGACTATAGGACAAAAACAAGAACACCTTGTCTTGGGGTGATGCTTAGAACGCCAATACCGAAAAAGCCTCCCTTACAACGAAGAGAGGCTTTTATTCGCTATGAATAGACGTCACCTATAAGAGCGAAGGCAAGGGAATCTTTCAGCCCTGGCTCGGTGCCGGTCTAAGGCTAGATGACCCAGACCTCACGACCCCGGACGCCATCATTTGCTGTGAAGTAGATGCGACCGCCGCTACCTTGGGCATTTGCCCCTACAGCAATTAGCTCTTGCGGCTCGGAGCCCGTTGCCCCAGGTACAATCTCGAAGTTAAGAGGTAGCTCATAACTACCCGAAGCTACCGAAGACCCAGAGCCGTCGTAACTCCAAACCTCACGTCCCGTTGTTGCTGTTGTTGCTGAGAAGTAGAGGATGTCGTTGGCAACGATAAACTCCTGCGGATCGCTACCGCTTGCTGCAACCCCTGGCAAATCGACCTTCGTAGCCGTCGGCGTAGTGCCAGCCCCGGCATTTTGAACGACGAATAGGGTATTCCCACTACCATCAGTTGCGTTGAAGAAAAGGTCGCCATTGTAGCTCGTCAAGTTGGTGATGTTTGGACTGAGGAACCCAGTCGCGATTTCTGCCAACTGCTCGACAGGTACGGTGGTATCACCGCCAGGAGCCGTATTCAGATTGGCTCGGAAGAGTTCTGGGCCTTGCCCCAACGATGCATCCGCTACAAAGTAGGCGTATCCATCGGCCACTGCAATAGATATTGTAAATGCTCCTACTCCGTTTTCTTCGTCGCCTGTTGCGTCGTAAGTTGAAAGTTGTCCAGTATTACTCAACCGTCGCCATTCGCGATTTTCGATGAGCATTTCGGTGGAGTTAAACTGTTCTGAGGTAAAGAACAGGTTGTTACCAATAGCCTGCAAATTATCGACGAATGCAAGTTCTACCCCAGAGATCGTATTAAGCACTTCAGGATCAGTTGGACTGCCGCCCCCTGCATTGTTGATGCGCCGCAGAACATCGCCTCTACCTGCCGCGCTATCAACGGTGTAATAGAGTGAGTTACCCACAACGGTGAAGTTGGCTGGAGCTGAGCCTACATTTTCGACCTCTGTCACAGTTGTTCCGTTTGTCCGATAAAGCACGGCATTTTGCGGAGTGCCATCTGCTGCTGCTCGGAAGTAGAGGTTATTCCCCACCGCGATCAGATCCTGAACGTTGGAGCCACCCGTTCCAGGGTTGATATCTGCGACCAAGTTAATCTGCCCGGTTGAGCTGCCATCGTTGGTCCAGCGGTAGAGTTCTAGCCCTGTCCCCGCACGAGAACCGGCAATGTAGACGGAGCTACCGACCGCTTCCAATGCTGTGATGCTGGTGAAAGACCCGACTCGAATGGTGGTGTCCAACCCTCCTTGGCTTCTAAATAAACCTAACCCCTGATTATCATCCGTTGCGGCAAAGAAGGCCTCACTGAGATTGTCGACGCTGGTCAGCAGACGAGCGTTGGAGTCCCCTGTGGGGAATACGTCCCGTGTAATGCTCGGGCGGACGTTTTCGGAATCAACGGCCATTTTCAGGGTGTAGCTCGATCCAGCGCTACCACCTGGTGCAAAGACACGGACAAAGTAAGTACCAGGCCCGACACTTCCTTCCAACGCATCGACGGTTGTGCCCGAGAGATTGGATGTAACCCGAGTGTTACTGCCTTCTTCAAAGAATTGCAAATTCAGGTTAGCCGTCAGATCTTCCAAGCTGAGGGATACAAAGTTGTACTCTTCCGTCAAAACCAACTTAAAGAAGTCTTGGTCATTGCCGCTTGCAAAATCAACGTAATCCTGAGGTGTTTCATTGATGACAGGGAATGGGCTGGTGCCTGGATCTGTCACGAGCGTCGCATCTGCCTGGCTGTCTCCGACCCGATCGGGTGCCAGCAGGGTGCGCAAGTTATAGGAGGAGAAAGGTGCACCACCATTAACAGGGGCGACACGAATGAAGTAGTTGCCTGTTTGCAATCCGGAGACATCAAGGCTGTTGTTGGTGCTTGTGCCAATTTGATTTTGGGAGGCATTGAGTAGCGTGAGCCTGATGGGCTGGCTGATGCCAGTTAGGCTCAATTGCAGATCGCCAATTTCCCCAGCGTTGAAGCGATAGAAATCGGCAGGATCCGTACCACCAACTCCTTCGGCTTCTGTCCGCAGAGTGGCATCGACAGTAATTAGCTTGGCCGAGCCAAAGTTGTTGCCAACACCATCAATGGGAGAAAGCAGAGTGCTCAAGGTGTAGGGCGTGGACGGTGCCCCGGAGCTTCCAGGTCTGAGTTGTAGGAAATATGTGCCGCCTTGCAGATTTGAAACAGAGAGGCCGTTGTTTCCAGTGCGCAGGAATTGGCGTTGACCGTTAAATAGGTTGAACTCGACTGCACGGTTATTACCGGAAATACCCAGGTCTAAATCGCCCGAGTTGTTTGTGGTGAATCGGAAGAAGTCTGAGGTATCAGTGCCGCCAATGTTATCTGAGAAGGTGGTCTCGGTGGAGCGAACGGCGATCGCCCGAGCTTCCTCAAAAGTATTGCCCACAAGATCCTGGTCTGGTGGTGGTGGCGACCCGCCATGATTGACCGGATCAATGTCAACTTGGAGGCTGTAGCGCGTTGTAACGCCTCTACCATTACCCGGGACAGGAACTACCCTTAGAGCA
>JBCBSL010000416.1:0-5237 GCA_039819145.1 Cyanobacteria bacterium J06638_22 | reverse complement strand
CAGGAATGAGTCGCAGCGCTCTACGATTTTGGTTACGTTGCTCATTTTTGGCATAGGTTAACGTCAAGTGTTTAAGCAAAATAGTTTTGCCTGAACCGGGAGGCGCAATTAGAGCAATACGTTTGTAAGATGGCTCATCTTCTGAAGCCGTAATAAAG
This sequence comes from Cyanobacteria bacterium J06638_22, assembly GCA_039819145.1. Taxonomy (GTDB): domain Bacteria; phylum Cyanobacteriota; class Cyanobacteriia; order Elainellales; family Elainellaceae; genus Vacuolonema. The sequence goes on along the minus strand of JBCBSL010000416.1, from coordinate 5,079 downwards.
TCCCAGATGGTGAAATTTCCTGCGTCTTCAGCCACCTGAATCAGTTTTGGTGGGATCTGATCATAAGCCTGGGTCACAACGCCCAAGGGAATAAACATCCGCTCAAGACCCAAATCAACAGCCCCTATACGTTCAATTCCCTGAGTACGATAGTGATGATGAGCGTCAATAAGATAGCTGTAATATTCTCGTTGAAAACGAGAGGTTAGTCTCAAATAAGTTAATTCGATTTTGCTCGCAATAAAGTTAATAGTAGGCTGTCGAAAACGCTCACCGATAGGCTGTAAAACACCCTTGAAAAACTCTGAAAATATAAGAGCAGCAATTCCCAGCAATCCTGGAACAAAGACTTGAAAGATTAGGCTCTCTCTTGAGAGGCTCTCTGATTCAAATAACTGATTGAGACGGTAGAAGGCAAATATGAAGAAGAGGCCAGCAGGCCCAAAGCGATAGAAGAAATCTAAAGCAATCTGCCAAATTTTATTATCATCTGCCATTCGAGATACACCATGGAAGACTACCAATCAGGTCTATCTGCCCACAAGAAACATGGGCAAATAGAACGCAGGTGTTGTAGCACTGTCTAGACGAGTGACGATTCCTACATTCCAGAAAATTGGCCAGGAGAGAGCAGAATTTGTGTGGCCGAACCACTCTAGGCTTCCCAAGAGTAAGCGATAGACTCTTGGTTTTGCTCTCTTAAGATCATATCAACTGACGCTATGCTCACGAGTAAGTTGCCTGCCAGTATTGCGATCGCCCTACACTCCCTCCCACCCATTGACCCACTGAAAATAGCTTCAACTTAGACTCCTGGCATGGACAATCGAACGCATCAGAAGACAAAGCTTTGGCTGATGCCAGAGTTCGACGACTTGGAGGTATTCCGCGCCAAGGCCATCCACTACAGCTATGCGCGACATGCCCATCCGAGCTACTCGATTGGCGTCATTGAGGCCGGAGTAGGCGGCAACTCTTACCGAGGCTCAACCTATCTAGCACCTCCCGAAAGCGTCGTTTTCATGAACCCTGAGGAAGCCCACACCGGATACTCCGCAGAGGAGCAACCGCTGACCTATCGAATGCTCTATCCCAGTGTGGCACTTGTTCAACAAATCGCCGATGAGGTTCAGATTAAGGGGTTGCCCTATTTCAAAGAAGCTGTTGTTCAGAGCAAGACTCTGGTGCAGAACCTTATTGCTTTGCACATTATGCTCGAGCGATCGCCTGACCCACTGGAACGACAATCGCGGTTCGTCGAGGTGTTATCGGCGACTCTACTCCACTATGCCGAGGGTAGACTGCGTTCCACAGGATCGCCAAGCGAACATCGAGCGATCGCCCAAATCAAGGCATATTTACACGAGAACTTCAGCTCAACTATTTCATTGGATCAGCTGGTCGAACAGACTAACTTGAATCGTTCCTACCTAATTCGCATATTTCGCCAAGCGGTAGGGATGCCACCCTACACCTACTTAAATCAGATTCGAGTGGAACAAGCAAAGCGGTATTTGAGGCAGGGGTTGTCCGTAGCGGAAACGGCGATCGCCGTTGGCATGTCCGATCAAAGCCATCTGACCCGCCATTTCAAGCGCATTGTCGGCGTGACACCAGGGCACTATCGCACCATGTCAATATCCTGAGTGCAGGACAAAAAACAGAAACCTCATGATTCTGTTTTTTATCCCGCACTGAAGTCAATATCATTCAAGACCAAATTGGGGAATTGCTGGATGCTGAAAGTTGTGGATTTCAGATGAGGCTTGGAACCATGACCCACGAAGCAGCAAACGCACCCCATCAACAGGATTATTATCTGGCTCAAATCAATATCGCCCGCATGAGAGCGTCTTTGGACGATCCCATCATGGCGGAGTTTGCCAATGCCCTGGACGACGTCAATGCCGTTGCAGAACAAAGCCCAGGTTTTGTTTGGCGCTTGCAAACTCCATCGGGCAATGCAACTAGCATCCAAGCCTACTCGGATCCCCAAATACTGGTCAATCTATCCGTTTGGCAAAGCGTAGAACAGCTCAAGACTTATGTTTACAAGAGCTTGCATGGTGATTTCTTTGCGCGTCGTCGGAGTTGGTTTGAGAAGTATTCGGGCGAGCATTTCGGGATGTGGTGGGTTCCAGTTGGACATTTACCCACCGTGGAGGAAGGGAAGGCCAAGCTAGCGTATCTTGAGCAGCATGGAGATTCGCCAGAATGTTTCACCTTTGCAAAGCCCTATCCCAGTGAAAGCATCATTCAAAGTCGCTAAGTCCCGATATTACGATTCGGCAAAGTCGCTGCCGGAGCCATACTTCCAGGCATCCAAACGGCGGTGCCAGCGATAGCGTTCTGTGGGTGGTAAGTTCTTAATCCAGGGCGTTAGGGATTGTCCCGTGGCGTTGAGGGCGGTGTAGAGTCCCAGACTTCCATAGTGCCGCATCCAGTCCAGCAGGGCACCGACGCCGACTTGGGGCAAAATCTGCATAACCAGAGTGGGATGGCGCAGGGAGACCAGTCCCAGAGTTTTTGCCAGCGCCGGAAATTGCACCACATCTTGCAGAAAGGGCTTGAGGACAGGGTCGCCTAGCTGTTCCATTTCGGCAAAGACCGCTGAGAGCAGGTCGTTGATGCGATCGGGCGGTAACGATTGATCGACTTTGGCACTCATGGATTGCTGGAACAGCCAGGTGACAGAAAGGCTGGGCTGGTAAGGCTGGAGTAAAGTGAGGGAGGTGCGATCGCACGCATCCACCCGTAGCGCTTCATCCAGGCCCTGCACCAAGCGCGGCAGGTGGCGAATCATCGCCCCAAACCCCCCAAAGCTCAGGGGAGACTGACTACCACTGCTATCACCGACATGCAAAATGCGATTCCAGGGCGATTGCAACGGACTGTTCCGGTAGCAGGGAAAAAAGCCAAACAATGCCCGCTTCCATTGCAATTGCTCTAGCTCGACCTGCTGATACTCTGGCAGCAACCGAAAATAATCGTCGAACAGGTCTTCGAGCGAAGGGCGATCGGGGTGAGCGTCCACATAGGTGAAAAGATAGGTGGTGCGGCCATCCCTCGCAGGGAAGGCTTCCCAGAAGTATTGCTGATAATCGGTCAGTGGGGTGATGGAGGCAAACAGATCGCCCGTGTCGTTTTTCGTGTAGCCCGTGGCGCAGGTGCCCACAACCATGCACACCGCATCGGGAGATTGCCCCTGGCGGGCTTGTTGGGCGATCGGGGAAAAGTGCCCCATCGCATCGACCAGAAGCCGGGTGCTCAGTTCCCCATTGGCGCGGACGACGACGCGATCGCCCATCACCGTTGCCCCTTCAAACGCCGTCTGCTCCAGCAGCGTTCCGCCCGCTTCCAGGAATTTCGTTTTCAAGGTGTCGAGCAAGAACACCGGATCGACGCCGATGTTGAGCACATCGCGCACCCACAGTTCTGTGCCTTTGTGGAAGGCAATGCGCCCAGGATTGTATTCGCTGGCGATCGCCTCCTCCAACTCCGCTTCCGTTAATAACCCAAGGTCAACCAACTCCTTCATCTCTCGCCGCGAGATGTTCCATTCCTGGTCGCGCCCCCGCAAAATGCCCCGCTCCAGCAACGCCACGCGCCACCCCCGTTGCACCAACGTGCTAGCCAGCAAAATCCCCAAGGTTCCACCGCAAATCACCACATCCCAGTCAGGTGCTTCTGTTGCGGCAGCCTCGGTCGCAGCCACATCAATCACCTGAGGCGTCTCACGGGAGTTCGTGCGATAGCGTTCCCACAGGGCATCGGCACGGTGCAACCCCACCAACGGATTTCCAGGAGCGTTGGCTAACACTTGCGCAGTCAGCGATGGAGCTTGAGCCATGAATGTAGAACCTCGACAGTGTGCGTCTCAGGATAAATAAAAATATTCCTGATCCTAACGAACTCATTGGTGACACGGTTTGAGGCTCGACAGATTTTTCAGCGTGCGTTCGGGACAACCAAATCTGGCAAATGTTTCTTCCCATTATTGATGGGATGGTAGATGCGCTGCATCCACCATCCCATCAGAAAGTCACGTTACGAGCAGTTGACAATCAACGATTCGGGGCGATCGCCTATTCTGCTGTTTGCAGATTTTCGATCCCCTCAACAACCGTAGCCGTTTCAATGCGATCGCCTTGCTGAATTTGATCGACCACGTCCATCCCACTGGTTACATATCCAAAAACAGCGTAGTTACCATTCAGGAAATCCAGGTCAGCCAACGTAATGTAGAACTGGGAAGAAGCCGAGTCTGGAGCTTGCGATCGCGCCATCGCCACCGCGCCACGGGTGTGAGGCAGCGCAGGCGGGTCGGTAATCGGACGGCTGTAAACGGGTTCGCTGGCTCCCTCTGGCTTAATTTCTAGGGGAATCTGACGCTCACGCTGGGTCGCAGGGTCGATGAATCCACCTGTGCCTAAGCGGCTGGCAGGGAAATTGGGATCGCTTCCCTGTGGATCGCCCCCTTGCACTACAAAGGGCTGGGGATCTCGAACGACCCGATGGAATACGAGATTGTTATAAACACCCCGGTTGACCAGATCAATAAAGTTTCCCGCCGTGATGGGTGCATCGTTGCCATTCACCTGAATGACAATCGGTGAGCCATTCACTGTCAGTTGCACAGTTGCTTCACCGCTGAGACGCGGAAGATTTTCGGTTTGATTGGGCATCGGAGTCTCCATCAAGTCTGACGCCCCACCTTCTGGAGGCGCTTGTGCCACGTCTGATTGTACAGAACACCCGGTCAAGACGATCAGGGCGATCGCCATACCCAAAACAAAAGATGTCCGAATACGTTGCAACCACATCATTACAAAATTTCTCCTGATTACTGGCACGGTTGGTTCATAATCTGTCGGCTGGCCGCCAACCAGATTCCATAGAGATATCTGCCTTTCAACGGATATCTGTCCATCAAGTTCTGAATGCATGAAGTGCTGAATGGCACCGCTCCCCATCCTAGCCTCTCTCTCTCAACAGAACTTGGTGACTCACGTTAGAAGGATTTAGACAGGATGACGCGAGTTATGCGCCAATCCCGTCCTTAAAGCCCTTCGAGGGGGA
>JBCBSL010000415.1:0-5252 GCA_039819145.1 Cyanobacteria bacterium J06638_22 | reverse complement strand
TGCCGGCCGCAGCGCGGCCGGCACAGGTTTTTAGGGTCTTAGATTTAATTGCACCTGGCAACTTAGTCCTGAGAAGCGTTGTTGCAGAAAAAGCTTGCGCCATTTTGAGTGAACGCAAAGTTTGTGTGATTTTCCTGTGAAATTACGGAATAAGCCCGGATACTCAAGCTTTACGATCGCATCCAAATGACAGTCTGACAGTGGCTAAGTGCATGCTGTTGCAACTGGGTTTACATAAGGACATTGGAGGAACTGCTACGGTTCTTCACTCGTCCCCAGACTACAAGATCGTGGGAGATCGTGGGAGGGAGGTTCCCCGTCGTGATCAGGAAAATAAGTAGTTTTTGTGAAGCGTCCCTTGAAAATACCTGCAAACCCGCACTTGGGCTAGACTTTACCTGACCATTCTAAAAATAGTGAAGCTTGACTCAAAATTTCGCGGTGTCTAAGCAAGTTTCAGTCCAAGACTGGGAACAATCTAGGGAGATTCACGGAGGCAGGGTTGCCCGAATGCGTGCGCAGTCTCCTCTACGCCAGATTTTTCCGGTGGAGGATGTTATTTCCCTGCATGTTGGAATGCGATCTGGGCGCGATCGCGGGCTAGAAATGTTCGAGCTATTCAATGCATGTTTAGGTACAGTATGCTGCTGGAGGTTTTCCTGAGACGTCTTATGGCACTACAGATAAACGCAAATCAGACAAATTCCTCAGCCACGTTGACCGGTATGTCGAGGCTTCTACTGAGTGTTGGTTTTGTGCTCGGTTTACCCCTTGCGATCGCTCCGATGGCTGTGGGTCAGCAATCACCTGCGATCGCACAAACCTCGTCACCTTCTGAGGAGCCGACGATTCCCTTAGTCGAAACTGGAGTGTCGCAGCCCGGGCTTGCGTCTCCTCCCGCTTCGGGTGCTCCTGCTCCTCAAGCAGTTCCTTATATTTTAGGTTCTGGAGATAATATTCAAATTGATATTTTTGATGTACCAGAGTTTAGTGGAGGCGAAGGGCAATACACCATTTTGGTGGATGGGTCTATTAATCTTCCCTGGGTTGGTCGCGTTGTGCTGGAGGGGCTAACCCTAGATCAAGCCGCACAAACCGTTGCACAGAACTATGCCGGGTTTATTAATGATCCATTAGTAACGGTCACGTTGCTGAATCCTCGGACGCTGCGCGTAGGGATTGTTGGTGAAGTCAACCGACCGGGGGTCTATAACTTTGAACCCGAAGGGGGCGTCGATATTGGTGGGGTTGAGTTTGGGGGAAATGCTCAAGACTTTACCGTCACCCAGGCGATTCAGGCGGCGGGAGGCATTACGCAGCTTGCGAATGTTCGAGAGCTTGAACTATTGCGACGAAACCCCAATGGTGTCGAGACAAGGGTTCCGCTAGACCTGTGGAGTTTCCTGCAAACCGGCGACTTGCAACAGGATGCTGTGCTGCGGGATGGCGATACCTTGCTCGTGCCAAGGGCTGTTGCTATCACATCCGAAGAGGCCGCTCAGTTGGCCACGGCCAACTTCTCCCCAGACATCATTACCGTGAACGTGATCGGTGAGGTGGGACAACCCGGTCCAGTTGAGGTGCAACCCAACACAACCTTGAATCAAGCAATTTTGGCAGCGGGTGGGTTTGATGATCCGCGCGCCCTACGTGGCCATGTGGAATTACTTCGTTTGAATTCAGATGGGACGATCTCAAAACGCAGTGTTTCAGTTGATTTTGAGGACGACCTGAACGAGGAGACGAACCCGCCCATGCGGAATAATGACGTTATTATAGTGAGGCGAAATGCGCTCTCGAGTACGGCTGATTTGTTACAGCTAATTACAGGGCCAGTGGGCGACATCTTCACTATCCTCGGAATCTTTGGCGAAATAGATGAGGTCTTTGAAGACATAGAAGATCTTTTTGACTAAGTGTGTTTGCAAACGCTGTCAATACCTAAGTCTTCTTATTATGTGAAACAGCTAATCTGCGAGTACGTTTGACGTTGGGATGTGCATCGACGAAAGTGAATCCATGCAGAGTCACCAGCCCTTTCAGAGGTCGACATGGTTAAGGAAGCAAATTTGTCATACGAAGAGCCTTTAGAAGCAACAGCGGCGGATGAGCCGGACGTTCCGAAAGGCGGTTTGCCTATTTTATCGATGCTGCGCATGGCACAGCGCCGCTGGCCAATCATCCTGATCTGTGCAGGGGGGATGATTGCGGCGGCATGGTTTGTGACGAAGCGGGGAGCACCGACTTTTCAAGGTGGATTCCGCCTGCTGGTTGAGCCGGTGACATCGGAAGCACGAATTGCTGAACCGACCGCCCTGAGCCGAAATGAGGGAGGGGTGCCTCGCGAAGATATCTTTCGCCTGGACTATGACACGCAAATTGAGATTTTGCAAAGTTCCAGGGTTTTAGATGGAATTTATGAGGAGGTCAAGCAGGATTTTCCTAACTTCACCTACGGGCAACTGGTGTCTGGGTTGGAAATTGAGCGGAGTGATCAAACGCGTCTGCTGGATGTGACCTATGAAGGAAGCGATCCCGATGTTGTGCAAAAGGTTTTAACGGAAACCGCCGATGGCTACCTGAGCTACAGCTTGGACGATCGACGCACCCAGATTACGGAGGGGGTTCGATTTATTGAGGATCAGCTGCCGGAATTACAAACCCGGGTTGACACGCTGCAAGAGGAAATTCAACAACTGCAGCAGCAGTATGATTTGCTGGATCCTGCTGCACAAGGCGGCGACATCTACACCCGGCAGAATGAGCTGAGTGCCCAGCAGTTGGAGACCCAGCAGACCTTGCAAGAGCTGCGCACGCTGTATACCAATCTGCAGGGGCAACTCCAGTTGACCCCGGAGGAGGCGATCGCCGTCTCAGCCCTGAGCCAGGATCCAAACTACCAGCAGGTGTTGGCCAGCATCAACGAAGTGGAAACACAGCTCGCGGTTGAGCGCACCCGATGGGGGGAAGAAGCCCCGCCCATTCGCCGTCTACGGGAGCAGCAGGATAGCCTTTATGATTTGTTGTTTTCTCAGGGCGATCGGATTTTAGATGGCTTGCCGCCCGTCCGACCCAACATTCAAGTATCTACCTTCCAGGATGGGTTGCGGTTAGGGCTGGTGCAGCAGCTCGTGGATACGGCAAACCAAATTGAATCGTTGGAAGCCCGGGGCGCAACGCTGACCCAGAGTCGAGCATTGCTCGATCAGCAAGCTGAGCAGTTTCCTGCAATTATTCGTCGGTACAACGAACTGCAACGGCAGTTAGCGATCGCCATACGCACGCTCGATCAGCTCCTAAATCAACGGGAAACCTTGCGAGTGGCGGCAGCCCAGAGCGAGGTGCCCTGGGAAATTGTTGCCGCTCCTTCTATCGAGTTTGACGAGGCTGGGAATCCGGTTCCTGTGAGTGATGATCTACTGCGGAATCTGTTGGCAGGCGGGATTGTTGGTTTGGGCTTGGGGATGGCGTTGGCCTATCTGCTAGAGCGCAATCAGGATATCTTCTACGGCTTGGCCGATGTTAAAGATGTGGTGCCTGCTCCAGTTCTGGGTCTGATTCCCGTCTACACGGGTGGGGATCCGTCGATGCAGTTGCAAGCAATCTCTCAATCCGGTGGGAAAAGCGAAGAATTGTCAGAAAGTGCCTACGATTTCCAAGGTGCATTTGATGATCTCTACACAGCTTTGAAGTTCTCTAACCCGTCTAATCCCATCAAATCCATCGTGATTGGATCGTCCAATAAGGGGGATGGGAAAACCATGACCGCGCTGCATCTTGCCCAAACGGCAGCAGCGACCGGGCAGAAAGTGTTGTTGGTGGATGCTGATTTTCGCTCAGCTGAAGTGCATCAGAAGCTCAAAGTATCCAACCATACCGGGCTGACCGATATCCTGCAAAAGGATCTGCACCCTGATGATGTGATTCAGGCCGTTCCCAATGTGGATAATCTCGATGTCCTCACGACCGGAACGATTCGTCCTGGGGCAACCCGTTTGTTGGCCTCGCCGCAAATGCGATCGCTGATGAGTAAGCTTCATGCAGCTTATAGCCTGGTTATTTACGATAGCCCTAACCTCAGCGGGGCGGTCGATGCCAACTTCCTTGCCGCACAAACGGATGGATTGTTGTTTGTTGTTTCGGTCAGGCAAACCAGCCGTTCGAATACGTCAGAAAGTGTGGTCAAGCTCCAAGAATATGGCCTGCCCATTGTGGGGCTGGTCGCCAACCGCGCCAGCCAGAAAGATGCTCAAGCGAGGACAGCCTTTGATGGGGATGATGATGGTCGCCATGAGCGGCTCCTGCCTTCATCGGCTAACGAACCCGTCTCTTCATCTTTGGCTGTGAAGCGTGCATCCCGTATCCGTGAAATCGAGACCTGATATCGATCGGCACAGGTCATCGTGAGACCCGAAATCTATCTGTTGGCGCATGTTGCTTACGAGGCGCCATGCGCTATTTATTCGTATTTTTGTTTCGAGCGATCGCCTCGAATCGTAATCGAAAACGTACGATTGGATTTTTTCAGTTTTTCCCAGACTCACCGTAATTCCACTGTAAGTTGGTTGTAAGGGTGTTAACGGATTGGGGCTTGCTCAAATTTTTATTTATTAAAAAATAATGTGAGCAGATAACGACTAAGACGCAACCTAAGCTCGCGCAATTCTAACGACATTCGTCGATGGTGTGGGTGTGTTGTGCCCAAACTATCAAAAAATACGTAAGTTCTAAACTGTAATTGAGACGTGTGTGACAAACTTCGCTCGGACGCTCATACTGCTGCTTACCTTCCACACCAAATCCTTGTCTTGAACCTATGTTAGAAACTTCAGCCACGCGCACGTATGGTGAATTTGATAGCGCATTGTTTGCGAGCGATGAGTATCTAACCCTGCATTTTTCGCCCATGACGGGGCCACGCAACCAGCGCTGGCGAAACTATGGGTTGTCCGCCGATTTCCTGGGAGATTACTTTGCCACCTTCTTTCCGGGGGATGATGATTCCAAGAGCAAGCTCAAGCAGCGCAATGTCGTCAAAGGCTCTGTCAGCTTTGTGGCCAACGAACTTCTGGAAAATGCTGTGAAGTTCAATGATGCCCAATCCAACTGCCCCATTCAAATCTCGCTGCATTTATTTGAATCCCAAATTATTTTCTTGGCGACCAATTACAGCAGTGTTGAGGTTGCTGCACGGTATGAAGCCTTCATTCAAGAGCTAATTGCGTCTGACCCCGACGATCTATTCAACCAGC
>JBCBSL010000414.1:0-5256 GCA_039819145.1 Cyanobacteria bacterium J06638_22 | reverse complement strand
CTACTGCTCTCAACATACAAGGGGAGCCGAATTCAAAGTCCCTCTCTCGCTCTGGGAGAGGGATTTAGGGTGAGGGCAACAAAGTTGGGATGCACCAACAGTGGCTAGCGAGGGTAGGCAGCACCAGCACTACCATCTAAACCTGCTCTTTCATCAGCCGAATAAAGTTGGTGGCAGCGGTCGAAAGGGTGGTTTGGCGCGTCAGGTGAACTAACGCAATCTCTCGCACCGTGGGCGGAAAATCAGGCACAGGTAAGCTCACGACCTGCCCCAACTCAATATCCGGCAGAATTGTCGCTTCCGTAAAAAAGCCCATGCCGATGCCATTTTTCAGCAGAAATCGTCCCGTATCCATCGGCACACTGGCCACACTTTTGGCCTGACTCACCAGGCGCGTGATGGCCATGGGGGTGACCTGCCACCACCGGAGCAGCAACAACGGATTGGCATAGGACAGCAGTTCGGTTTGGCTGACAGCGTCGCGTTTTGCCAAGGGGCTGATGCTGGGAACCGCGAAGACAATGGGTTCGCGAATGGATAGGACGGGTGTCATGTCCGCAATAATCGGATCAATGCAGGGCCAGCAAATAAATGCCAGCTCGATGACGCCATCACACAACCGCTTCACCAGACTCCAGTGGTCGTTTTCTTGGATGTAGTATTCGACATCGGGATAGTGCTGATGAAACGTTGCCAGGGCTGGACTGATGAAGCTACCAGCGAGCGATCGCAAAATGCCAATCGACAACCGCCCGCGATCGCCCTCATGCACCAGTCGAGCCGCCTCCATCCCATCCTGTAGCGAGCTTAAGATCTGCTGAACATAGGGCAAAAACGTATTGCCCAGCTCCGTCAACACAATCTTCCGCCCTCGCTTGAACAAGGCTCCCCCCACTTCTTTTTCGAGCCCTTGAATGCGAGCACTAATGGTGGGTTGCGCAATACCTAAAGACCAGGCAGCTTTGCTGAAGCTCCCTTCCCTGACGACCTGTTCAAATGCAATCAGTTGATCAACATCCATAGCGGCTATCCATCGAAAACATCAATACTCAAAATCGAAGGAAGTGCCTTGAACACTTATTTATCAAGATCTAAGCTTTTTCATAGCATAACCAGCATTGACTGTTTCAATGCAGTTACTCCATTCGTAGGAGGCTCAAGCAATGACATCTCGTGTTGAACGCTTATCCAGCCGTAGAAACATTTCGAATTCTGGCTGGCGCATTGTAAAAGCGGGTCTTGCAAAGGTCGGGTCTGGTTTACTGCGATGGCTCGTCTCGCCCCAAGAGCCCGTCGTCAGCCAGCATCGCAACCGCAAGGGTCAGCCCACCTGGAAGGTTTATGACCCCTATTCCAGGCAGACCTATTGGTTTTCCAGTGAAAAGGAGGTTAGGCAATGGCTTGATAGCTATTACTCCATGAACGGCTCTCATACGGCTATATCCCGCCCCAACTCAACACCTCAAAGCCATCAAAAAGCCGAGACTTCGGATACAGAGGCGATGCCCCTAGAGGTTGTACGGCAGCAGTTAGAAGACTGCTGGAAAGACCCCTCAGACTGCTAAGGTGATTTCTGCAAAAGAATATTCCGCTAACAGGAGCGCTCTGTCATGTCCATGGAAATGGGCATCCATTGCAGGCCTATCGGTCATAGCCATTCAGCCTCCCTAGATTCCCGCGTACGCGGGAATGACGGGGGTATGTTCTTTCCCAGAAAATGCCTAAGGTGGTTCCGACACAGGACTCAGGATTGCGGAAAAGTACGTCTGAAGTGGGTAGTTTATGAATATCCTCTACTGCAAGAGAACATAATGACGCTGCAAACGCTGTTCGATTGGTTTGTCACCAACAAGACTGCCGTGCTTTTGCTGCTTTTCTTCGCGCCTTGGTTGGCTTTAGGTATCTGTGTAGCGATTCCAGGGCAGCGGGAAGAACCCTTTATTCTGAGCTTTAATCTTGGGATGGCCTGCTTGAGCTTACTCATGGCCATTGGGTACCTGCTCTACGCCAGTAGCGATGGCGGCTGGGCCAGGGTGATTCAAGAAGCGGATGTTTTGCTGCTGCTGGCTCCCTGCTACTACGTCGGGGTCTCCTTTTGGGTCACAAAACAGCGCCTACCGCTTGATCAGGTTCCTGCCTTTCGAGCCATCCAAGGGATTGCGTTGGTCGGCGCTGGATACCTGGGCATTGCCTGGTTTTTGAGCACAATTCGCTTCCTAGTCTTTTCTTATGTGCCCTTTCAGGTCTTGGTGTTGTTGCTCTTGGGCCTATTGGGTGTGATGTACTTTGGTTATCTCCGATTAACGGGAAAAGATACTGGACGGTCATCCTATCGTCCTGGTTCGTCTCGTGGCGGTTCTGCCAGAGCAAACCCAGCAGCTAGCAGCATTGATGAGGAGTTAGAGCGCTTAAGGAATGACAACGAAGCTGGATAGGTTGTCACGTCATTTGTAGCGTCAGCCCTAATCTTTTAGAGAAAATAGGACTTACACATTGGAGGTGAAAAAACAAAGCCGTTTGATGATTTTTGGGGTGCAGAGCACTCCAAAAATCATCAAACGGCTTAAGCCCTGAAAAAATATGAGACAAAGTGGTCTAAGTCTGGCGTGTGGGCATCGGGGACTTTGGCCCTATCATCCCATTGGCGCAAGCGGACGGCATCCTGGGCATAGGACTTTGCGATAAACGTAGCCGCCGCTTCCGACGTAAAGATACCGCCCTGGAGTTCGAGGCTGCGTTTGGAAGCCGTAGACAACCCCTGCCAATACGCCTCGTCTACGGCACAGAGGTAGCGTTTAGCTTCCACATGCATCCGAATCGGCTCGGTCACAGCGGGTGGGAAGAGATTCCGTAAGGCTGGGATGGCGCGATATTCGTGGCGATCGTCAATTCCCCGAAGCGTTGTATCGTCTCCCAGGCCATGCAGCAGATGGCCGATGTCGTGGAGGAGGCAGGCACTAATCAACGCCGGACTGCTGCCATGCTGTTCCGCTAGTGTGGCGCATTGCAGCGCATGGTCAAACTGACTCACCGCTTCAGAGCCATACTGGGCATGGCCGCGATCGCGCAGGGTATCAATCAGTGTTTGCAAAGTGAGTTGAGTAGATCTCATGGTGCGATGGAAGACAAGGGTAAAGGCCAGTTGCGGTGACAAATCCACTGGTTGCCGGGGCGGCGTTCGTAAAACCGGAGGCTCCAGGTAACGGGGCTGTCTGGATGCACATCGGCTTCTGCCAACTGCCGCAGGTGCGCATCATGGTCTGGAGGAAAGTCGTAGGCCAGGCTCAGATGCAGCCAGCTTTTGGGACGAATGGGCGATCGCCGGGTCGGTGACTCAGCGCGATCGCGAAATTGCAGGGCAAGCTGGTGCAGCCAGGGGGATTCTAGCTCTAGTCCATGCCAGTTTGGCTGAAACGTTAGTGCCTTGAGGGTAATTACGGGGTGGAGGCAAGACGGAAGTGCATCGGTCAAGAGGCAATTGAGCAAATCGCTGTAGGTCATAGCCTGATCGACAACATCCTCAAAAAAGCCTGTCAGACTGCAGTGGGGCATGTATTGATGGGCTGCATTCGCACCACAGGCCGCTGCCGATCGCTCCAGATAGGCTTTAATCTGCTCTGCCAATGAACCTTCAGGGCAAGCGTAGAGAATGAATTGGGTAATCAGATTCGCCATATCGAGCATGATTAGGAAGAAAAATCACTCACGCAATCCGCTGCCCCTGGCGAATGACAGCAGTGGGTCGAGGCACCACCCCATCATCGTGAACCAGCAGCAAATCTGCCTGTTTACCGACTTCCAGACTGCCGCGATCGTGAGCCAATCCAATAACCGTTGCCGGATTGATGGTAAAAGGCTTCACCGCTTCATATAGCGGAATGTCTGCAATGCGAGGCATCAAATACATGGCATACAGCAGGCTTTGGGGCACATAGTCTGAGGAGATAATATCCACCAACCCCAATTCGACCAATTCCCTGGCCGATACATTGCCCGAGTGCGACCCACCCAACACCAGATTTGGCGCACCCATCACAACGTTCAAGCCATGGCGGTGGGCTTCCTTGGCCGCATCCAAGGTTGTCGGAAATTCGGCAATCGTGGCACCATCGGCGATCGCCTCCTGCACATGGGCAACGGTGGCATCATCATGGCTGGACAGGGTAATGCCCCGGTCATGGCTGAGTTGCACGAGCTGCTGGCGATTTTTCTGAGCGAACTGCTGTTGGTCGGTGCGGCGATCGCGGATAAAGTCATCCAGTTCTGCTTGCCCGACACCGTACTTGCCCCTGTAGTAGTCCTTGTACGTCTCGAGCTGGGCATACTGGCGCTGCCCCGGCGTGTGATCCATCACAGAAATCAGCGCCAGCAGCGGATGGTCGGCATAGGTGGCGGTCACCTCAGCGGTTTTCTCGTAGCCCAACTCACACCGCAGATGCAGGCGATGCTCCACCGTAAATCGCCTCGATTTCTGTCCATGATGAATCGCGTCGATCATCGGAGCAACCTGGGTCATGCGCATGGAAGTTGGGGTGATATCGCCGATCGCAATGGCATCGCACACCGTCGTAATGCCTGCTGCCGCCAAGTCGCGGTCGTGGTAGCTCGCCGCCACTTCCAACGACCAGTGCACCTTTGGTCGGGGTGAGAGACGCTGTTCCAGGTTATCCGTATGCAATTCCACTAGCCCCGGCAGCAGATAATCGCCATTGCCGTTCTGCCCCTGAGCCACTACACCAGGCTGGATATCGGCGATCGCCCCATCTCGCACGACCAGGGTGCCCAAGACTTCTTGGTCCGGCAGTTGCAATCGATAGTTGGTAAAAATCTGCTCGTTCATGGCGTGTCTGTATGATGGCTCAATTGTCGGAGTCGAACCTTAAGCAGGGGTTAGCAATCGATAAAAAGCCAGTGAACTAGCGGGGTAAACCTACCGTCTCGCTGGGATTCCTAGGGCTTTATTCATGCACAAATCGCTTGTGACGAGGAGGGCGATCGATCTCCCAGCAACAACCGGTATCAGCGCTAATCCAAAAAAACGTGCCAAGAGAAAACAAAAGCGTGTATTTTGGGTAAGGCGCGCGACCCACCCACCTTCAACCTCTCTTGCATTCCTATAGAGGATGCTATCTGACTAGCATTGAGGGCGATCGGGTACTCGCTTATTCAGTGCTTTAAGTTTGGTTCCCTAAAAAAAATTGTTCCCTAAAAAAACGTCCCATTAGAAAAATTCGTTGTCTCGCATTTCGTCGTTCC
>JBCBSL010000413.1:0-5260 GCA_039819145.1 Cyanobacteria bacterium J06638_22 | reverse complement strand
CCTGATTCTATGCCATAGTTCCCTTTGCTCCTGCTCTTCACGATCTAAGCTATTGGTTGGTACTAACCAGCTTCCTATCCTAGGAATGGAGGAACTGGAAAAATTTCTAGTACTTGTTTCTGGTATCGATGGAAGACGATTTATATCCTGCTCAAATAAATTCAACAAGTAAGTTAAGGTATTTTTCTTGTCATCAGGTATAGGGCGTAATAAATTGTTTGGACTATTAAAGTAATATCTGTCGTTCATTCTATATATAAATTTTCTTTCTTGTGATTCCAAATCTTGCTGCTCATTTCTTTCAGCAACAATCTCTCCGATTCGATGAGAGATTTCTTCTGTAAGTCTTTCTTGCGCACGTGCTTGTTCAAGCTTTCGCGCTTTACCAAAAGACAATTGCGAAATTAAGATTCCTAATAAGACGGCTATCATATTCGTTGAGACATCAACAAAAAGAGTTGAAAAATTCTCCAACTCAAAACCGCCTTTCAAAATGAAATATACAAGAATTAGACAAATCAGTGTTATCACATTGATTTGAGAAATGAAGCTCTCAATAACTCTTAAAAAATCATCATGTTTATCTCTCATAGTGTAGAATGCCTATCTCTAAAGCGTAGTTCTTTCCTGACATACCTAGCAAAAACTGGAATTATAAAAATATGAGATGGCGTATTGTCATTGAAGTGGTAGCGTATACTTGAAAGCTCATTTGCTTGTTAATTCAAACTCTTATCCTGGTTTTGGGAAGAACTCTTTGTCTTAAAAGTTAAGAGTGTAGCCTGTTTAAATATCATAGATACTGATTGATATTCTAAATTCTAATTGTTTTTCTCTTTCGAGTCTTTCTTGTACGTTCTTAATGTCCAGCTTTACTCGGTAAGATAAAGGCTGACCTTTTTTCTGCGCCATTATGACCTCGGCTATTCCCACATCTGCTGATTCTGCCTCACTTCCCTCACCTGCCAGCCAACAGCCCTTGCTGGGGCGATCGCTCGATGACCTGACGGCTTGGATGGAAGAGCAGGGGCAACCGGCCTATCGAGGCAAGCAATTGCACCAGTGGTTGTATGAGCAGGGGGCGCATTCGCTGTCTGAGATTTCGGTGTTCTCGAAGCAATGGCGGGCGGAGATGGCCGACTATCCCGTGGGGCGATCGCGCATCCACTATCGTTCCGAAGCCTCGGATGGAACGATTAAGTTTTTATTGCAGCAGGCCGACGGGCAGATTATTGAAACAGTGGGGATGCCGACGGCAAAGCGGTTGACCGTGTGCGTGTCTTCCCAAGTTGGCTGTCCGATGGCGTGCGACTTTTGTGCGACTGGGAAAGGCGGCTTTCAGCGCAACCTAAAAACCCACGAAATTGTGGATCAGGTACTGACGGTACAGGAAGCGTTTGGGCAGCGGGTGAGCCACATCGTTTTTATGGGCATGGGTGAACCGTTGCTGAATACGGAGAATGTGCTGTCTGCGGTGCGATCGCTCAACCAGGATGTGGGCATCAGCCAGCGCACCATGACGCTTTCCACCGTGGGGATCCCCGGACGCATTCGTCAGCTTGCCGACCACCATTTGCAGCTCACCCTCGCCATTAGCCTACATGCCTCGAATCAGGCGACCCGCGAACGCCTCATCCCTAGCGCGACGCCCTATCCTCTAAAGAACTTGTTGGCGGAATGCCGCGACTACGTGAAAGAAACGGGGCGGCGGGTGAGCTTCGAGTACATTTTGCTGGCAGGGCTGAACGACAAGCCCGAGCATGCCGAAGAATTGGCTTCGCACCTGCGTGGGTTCCAGAGCCATGTCAACCTGATTCCTTATAACCCCATCTCCGAGGTGGATTATCAACGCCCCGACGAGACCCGCATCCGCAACTTTGTGCAAGCCTTGAAAGATCGCCATATTGCCGTCAGCGTTCGCTATTCCCGTGGGCTCGAAGCGGATGCGGCCTGTGGACAATTGCGGGCGTCTCAAGCGCAACCAATCGCTGCTCCTGCCTGAATATCCAACGCATCAGACTCAAAAACCTGAAAGAAGCCTGTAGGGAGACGGAATCGGGGACGTTCCGTATTTCAATGGAGGGGTTGGCTTTTTTTTGGAGAAGCAGCCTCCGTTGGAGAAGCAGCCTCCGTTAGAGAGACCACCTCCGTTGACAGAGGGATTGGCAGAGTTATGTTTGAGCGCAAAAAACGGAAGCAGGCTAGTTGGCTCGAGCGCATCCTGGCGTTGCTAGCCGTTGTGAATCTGACACTGGTTGCCTTTGACTGGACCTATGTCCCGTGGCGCGACTTCTATTTGCGCTATTTGCCAGAGTTTACCTGGTGGTATGGCGAAACGCTGAAGGGGATGGAGCCCAACCGAGACACAGTGGCCTATTTGGCAACAGTGGATGCACTCCAGGACGCTGGGCTGGATGCGCCAGAAACTGAGGCGTTGCTGGAAGATTTGCGCGATCGCAGCATCGCGATGGTGGACGAAAACCCCTTTCAACTAGCCGGAAAATCGGGGACCCTGGAGCGGATCAAGAACGAGATGCGCGATCGCATGGGGCTGGAATCCTCCAAAGAAGCGTTTCGCAACTTCTGGGATGCCGATTATCTGGATGCGGTGGGGCCAGGTGAAGCCTTGTCCTTCTTCGACGACGACATTCGCCCGTTGATGGAAACCAACTTCTTTCGTGGCATCAACGAACGGGGACGCCCCATCGATCTATTCTGGCGGGTTGATCTACCCTTCATGCTCATCTTTGCCGCCGATTTTTTAATTCGCACCCTGAGTATCAGCCGCAAATATCAAGGAACCAACTGGTTCGATGCGATGCTCTGGCGCTGGTACGATGTACCACTCTTTATTCCACACTGGCGCTGGCTGCGGATCCTCCCGACCCTCATCCGCATTCAGCAATCGCGGCTGGCCAACCTGGAACCAATCCGCGATCGCGTCACCCGTGGGTTAACAGCCAGTGTCGCCGTTGAAATGACGGAAGTGGTGGTGCTGCGTGTCATCGAACAAATGCAAGAGGTAATTCAGCGAAAAACCCTCCGCCGCCTGGTTTCTAGCCCTGATCCTCAGCGCCGCTATGTGGATATTAATGGTGTCAATGAAAGCGAAATGATTGCCCAAAAGCTGACGGATTTGGCGGTCTATCGCATCATGCCAGAGCTACGCCCGGAACTGGAGGCGCTGATTCGGCATAGTGTGGATTCAGTGTTATCCCAGTCGCCAGTTTATCGGGGCGCGTCGAACTTGCCGGGGTTTAAGGAAATGTCGGGGCAAATTGGCGATCGCCTCGTCTCTGACCTAACCGAAACCGCCTACGACAGCCTCAAAAGTGCCCTGGAAGACGAGAAAGGAGCCGAACTAACCCAGGAGCTGGTGGAAAAGTTCACCTCCACCCTGCGCACAGAACTCTACCAAAACGCCACCTTTGACTACATCGAAGACCTGCTCGTTGACCTTCTTGAGGAACTCAAGATCAACTACGTGCAAAATCTCTCTGAACAGGATTTGGAAGCCCTCCGTCAGGAAACCCACCACCGCTTCTACCAAATCACCCAGGGGCAAAAACAAGACATTATGCAACCCCGTCCGATGCGATCGCGTTCCTTGCGGGGGCAGTGATGGGAAGAATGGAACGCAGATGGACGCGGATGGACGCAGATAAAGATGAACGCTGACTATTGGATCGCAGATAGCGGGAGATGAGGTCTGGAGTCTCTGTCTCTACCTGCACGCTAACGAGGCTTTACGTTTCTTAACCCCCATCCTTCTTCCCTTTGTGCCCTCTGTGTCTCTGTGGTTAATTTTTTGAGGATCTCCTGACACGAGCAATTCCGATTTAGCGAAAATGTAAGCAGGGAAGGAACCGAAATCGATCGCCCACAAACAAACGGTTTGCGCTTCCAAAGAAATCGTAGAGTTACCTCACGAAGCTACCCTATTAACGCTTTTGCGTTAATACAAAAATTATCGCCCCGTTTGCAACCCTAGCTTGGAGGCTAGAAAGGGTACTAGAATCTGAGGTTGGCTGTTGGTTTTCAGACGTGGGTTGAGGGGCTGATTGTGGCGTTCGTCTAGTCGGCAAGATATGAACCGGGACGAACGCAGCACAGATGGTATTCTCCCTTATTGGCATACGAGATCTGAATGGTTTTAGGTGATTGAAGCGGATTCATGTCCGCGTCCATCTGCGTCCCCATTTCTTTTGGGCATCTGCGTTCCCTTTCCCGTCCGATGTTTTTTCATCAGCAAAGTTCTACCAGCAAAATTTCCTATGAGTGCTTCAATTCGTTTTCTGATGTGTTCTCCTGATCACTACGACGTGGATTATGTGATTAATCCGTGGATGGAGGGCAATATTCACAAGTCGTCGCGCGATCGCGCTGTCGATCAGTGGCAGGGGTTGTATCACATCATCAAAGACCGGGCCACTGTTGAGCTGATTCGCCCCCAGCATGGGGTACCCGACATGGTGTTTACAGCCAATGCGGGGTTGGTGCTCGACAAAACCGTTGTTCTCAGTCGCTTTTTCCATAGGGAACGCCAGGGTGAAGAACCCTTTTTCAAAGAATGGTTTCAGCAACAGGGTTTCCTTGTGCATGAACTGCCGAAGGATTTGCCCTTTGAGGGAGCCGGGGATGCTCTATTTGATCGGGAAGGTCGTTGGCTGTGGGCAGGGTATGGCTTCCGTTCGGAACTCGATGCCCATCCCTATTTGGCGAAGTGGCTGGATGTGGAAGTGCTCTCCCTGCGGTTGATGGACGAGCGGTTCTACCACTTAGATACCTGCTTCTGTCCGTTGGTGGATGGCTACTTGATGTACTATCCTCCAGCCTTCGATGCGTACTCAAATCGGTTGATTGAGATGCGGGTTCCGGCGGCAAAGCGGATTGCGGTGGACGAGCGAGATGCGGTCAACTTTGCCTGTAATGCGGTGAATATCAATCGCACAGTCATCCTCAACAAAGCGAGTGACAGCTTGCGACAGCGGCTCGAAGGCTTAGGCTTTGAAGTGGTCGAAACGCCATTGACCGAGTTCCTCAAAGCAGGCGGTGCATCGAAGTGTCTGACGCTGCGCGTCACCGAACCGTTGCAGCCGCAGCTTCACAGTGCCGCCAGGGTGGAGAGCCGCACCATCCGACTTGAAGGGCATTTGCTCGATTCTGGCTTGATCAATCGGGCATTGGATTTGGTCGTAGAAGGGGGCGGTAGCTTCCAGGTGATGGATTTCCATCTGGGCGAACAGCGCCAGAGCACCTC
>JBCBSL010000412.1:0-5263 GCA_039819145.1 Cyanobacteria bacterium J06638_22 | reverse complement strand
CCCTATCGACCCCCCCCCCCCTTGTCCCTTATCCAACACCCGTGGTTTTTCCCCCCCCCCCCACCTCGGGGTAATACCGACTCGGGGCTAAGTGTATTGAGATGATGGTAGCAGCTTCGAGTAGTGCAGGCATACTCTGGAAAAACCCTACATCTAGTGGCATCATGGGGCGATATTCGCATCAATAGAGTTCTTGATCTGCTCTAATTGCCTCGACACATGACCTACCCTATTTCCGCTGCCAAACTACAAACCTACTACCGCTGCCCACTGGCCTATTACTTTCGTTATGAGCGCCGTATTCCCGGTGCGGCTTTCTATAGCTCTGCGGCGCTGGGCACATCGCTCCACCAGGCGCTCGCAAAAATCTACTACGAATGGCACTATCAAGACCCAATTCCACAGTGGGAATGGCTGGAACATTGCTGGAATCAGTATTGTGAGGATCTGACAGACAATCAGGTAACAGAAGGGCGATCGATCCTACAGCGCTACTACGAACATTTCATTCGGAGTCAGAGTGCCCTGCGCCGTCCCCTGGCAGTGGAAGGGCGCATCCAGGGAAAGCTACAGGTGGAAAATTTAGAGTTTGTGCTGTCAGGACGCTACGATCGCCTGGATTACCTAGATGACGGGCTGGAACTCATCGACTACAAGTCCAGCAAGGAACCAGAGCCGCTTCTGACCGATGAAGTCGATTTGCAGGTGGGGCTATACTACCTTGCTCTGGAGCAACGCTATCGGCGAACCCTGAAGCGTCTGAGCATCATATACCTGCGCACATCTGATAAGGTAACCTACGACGTGACGCCGGAGCATCAACAACAAGTGCGGCAGGTGATTTCGGATTTAGCCGTGCAGTTGCGCTATGACCGCAAATGGACTCCGTTCCCTGGAGAGCAGTGCGATCGCTGTGCCTATGCCCGCTACTGTCCAGCGATGCGGGCGGAGCCGGAACCACTACCTGAGGAAGCAAAACCCGAAGCGGGTTTACAACTCGTGTTGAGCCTGTAAGGTTGGATGTTGTTCTGTTGAGTACAGGACAAGAACCAGAAAACCCTTGATTTTGGGTAGCGCGGGCGGTACCCAAAATCAAGGATTTTAGCTGGGATTTGATTTTTTGTCCTGTACTGAAGTTGCTCTGTTGCCTTACTGCAACTAGAAATATAGGACAAGCTAATCTTTAAAAGCTGCGCAGTGAGGCATTCAACCGTTAGCAGATTACAGCTTAGCGCCTAGCGTTCTATCGACTACTGGATAACTGTGACAGCGGCTTCTTGGGGTTGCTGGCACGGGATGGTAATGATGAATTCAGTGCCTTTGCCGCGTTCCGACTGACACTCTAGGAAACCATGGTGTTTTTGCACCACAATTTGATAGCTAATCGACAACCCCAAGCCCGTTCCCTTACCAACAGGTTTGGTTGTGAAGAAGGGATCGAACAGGCGATCGCGCGTTTCCTTATACATCCCTGGCCCGTTGTCACGGATTAAAATCTTGACATCCCCCGATGCATGGGGAGCGACGGTCGTTTCTGTGTTGATCCTGGGATCGTCAGGAATGAAGCGGGTTTGCAGAGTGATACTGCGCGGTTCAGGATGATTCTCTAGGGCATCGATCGCATTCGCCAAAATATTCATAAACACCTGGTTCAACTGCCCTGCATAACACTCGACCAGCGGGAGATGGCCATACTTCTTGACCAGACAAATGCTGCCACCATCGGGACAGGTTTTCATCCGGTTCTGCAAAATCAGCAGGGTGCTGTCAATGCCGTCATGGATATTGACGGGCTTCTTCTCCGCCTCATCCAGTCGCGAGAAATTACGTAGGGAGAGGACGATTTGGCGAATGCGATCGGCACCAATTTTCATTGATGCCATCAGCTTCGGCAAGTCATCGCTAACAAAGTCAATGTCGATCGTCTGCAGGGCTGCCTGCACTTCGGGGGGCTGGATAGGACTCACATCCTTGTACACCTGCAGCAAGTGCAGCAAATCTTTGGTGTAGTTATTGGCGTGAACCAGGTTGCCATTGATGAAGTTGACGGGATTGTTGATTTCGTGGGCAATGCCCGCCACCATTTGCCCCAGACTCGACATTTTTTCGGTCTGGATCAGCTGTGCCTGAGTTTGTTGCAGGTTCTCTAGGGCGTCGCTGAGCTGTTTGGCCTGGGTTTCTGCGGCCGCCGCCGCTGCTCGACTACGGGAATATAGCTCTGCCTGGTCGATGGCGATCGCCACCTGATCCACCACAGCTTCCAGCAACTCCACTTCACTTTCAGACCACAGCCGGGGTTGCCCGTGGCTGCATACAATGGCCCCCAATCGCCCCGAGCGCGTTTCAAGCGGAATCATTAGTTGTGCCATGGCATCCAATGGCCGCAGTAAGTCCCGAACCGCCGCAGGGGTATCGGTGGCTTGATCGCGATCGCTAATTTGGATACGCTCCAAATTCAAAATTCGCTTCGCCAAAATCATAGCTTGGGCTTCAGGATAATCGCCCAGCACACTCTGGTTTTTGGGATCGTGGGACTCATGGGTAGTCACCAGGCTGGTGTGTCCATCCGTGACCCAGCACCAAAGGAAGTGGCAGCGATCGATTTGCAAAAGGCCTCGAATTTCATTCACCGCCGTTTCGAGAATGACATCCAGATTGAGGGATTCCCGAATCTGGCTAGCAAGGCGAAACAAAAGTGCTTCACGACGGCTCATCAACTCTTCTCGAACCCAGGCGCGATCCACGGCCACTGACAAGCTGTTGGCAATCCATCCCAGCGCCTGGCAGGCACTTGAGGAAATCGGCTTGCGGTCGAAAATCGCCAGCACCCCCACGAGTCGATCCTCCAGGATGAGAGGATGCCCGACAAAACTCTGAAATCGTTCGCGATCAATCCAGTCCTTGGAGCCAACGCAGACATCCGTCATCAAGGAGTTGGTACTGTACATGCGCCGGGATTGGGCAATGAAGCCAATGATGGAAATGCCTAGCGGAATTAGGGGACTAAATTCTTTGGTCGGACTATGATCTCCAGCAGTCGCTTGCAATTCCAACATTTTGTTGTCGCTGTTGAAGATCCACACCCGCACGAAGGGGCATTGCAGATGCTGCACGATGAGGTTAGCGCAGTCGGTCAATAGCTCCCGGACAGAGCTGTTCTGAGAGAGGGGGGCACCAATTTCTGTAACCAAATCCGCCAGTCGTAATTGTGCCTGCAATTCCTCTTCGATATGCTTGCGCTCGGTAATATCCGTAGAGATTGCCACATACTCCTGCGGAATTCCCTCATCATTGATTACGGGTACGATTGTTGTTTCTAGCCAGTAGAGCAAATTGGTCTTTGTTCGATTGCAAATTTCTCCCTGCCAGACATGGCCAGAGGCAACTGTCTCCCAGAGTTCACCGAAGAACTCGGCAGAATGATGCCCAGAATTGACGCAGCGATAGGTTTGCCCAATCAGCTCTCGCCGAGGGTACCAGGAAATTTCGCAAAAGCGATCGTTGGCATAGATAATGCGCCCCTGAACATCGGCGACTGAGACAATGCAATGCTCATTTTGAGCCGCCAGGAGTGAGCTAGCAGCAGCCAGAGTGTCCGGGATAGCAGGCAAGTTGTCTTCTAACAGGCCTGAAGAGGGGGCAACAGGAGACGGGTTGCAACAAGACGCCGAAAGGTAAATATGAGATCGCCCCGGCAATAGAGCTAGATTCCATGCCAACAGGAGATAGGAACCTTCTCGCTGGCTATAGCGCCCTTCAAAAGTGACATGGGGGATTCCATCGTGAATTTTTTGGATTTGCCGCAAGCTCTGTTCTCGATCTAGAGGATGCATGTGTTCGAGAAACGGCTGCGACATCAACTCGGCGTTGCTATAGCCCAACAGCTTCTGCCAAACAGGGTTCAAGGTTTTTAGATAGCCGTCGTATCCCAGTACCCCAACGAGGTCGGAAGATAAATTGAAAAAGAGCTGTTGATCAAATTCATGCTGATGTTGCTGGACGATCGCCTCCTGCAAAGCTAGGGTTCTCCGCTGCAACTCTAGCTGCGTCACCACTTGATTGGCCAAACTCTGGAGGTAGTCCTTCTGGGTTTGGCTGGGCTGATGCGGCACCCAATCCATCACAGCCAAAACACCCAACTGCATTCCACCCGGACTCAACAGCGGAACCCCCGCATAGAAGCGCACGGGAAGGTCACGCATCACGACCCGATCATCCGAAAACCTGGCATCGGCGCGCGTGTCCGGCACAATTAAACCACCAGGTAGCTGCAATGTTGTCGAAAATAGTCTTAGATCTTTCAGCTCTTCGGGATCATCATCCCACCCCAGCAAAGCTTTAAAGTAGTATGTCTGTCTCGATGCTTCAGCCCCACCCTCCTGACAAAAGCCAATCAGGGCGATCGCAGATTGGCAAATATGCGCTGCCATTTTTACCAGATCGCTGAAGGCCGATTCGGGTTCAGTGTCATTGATGGGATACGGCTGCAATCTGTCGATTCCTACCGCATCATTTTCAGGTAACTGACTGGGCATAAAGTTGGAAGTAAACGCAGGAGGAAGAGGCACCAGCTAGCGTCTCGCAATGAGCACAGTCCATAAAACCCTGAATGTTGCTTCGGAAAGGGGAGGTGGAAGCGCGATCGCAAGCTGTTACTATCCCAAGCTTCCATTGTAGAGAATGCCCAATCTCGACAGCGAAATTGAGACAATACCTCACTTTTCCAGCAATTCTCTGTAAATTCCGTAGGATTAAAGCGATAGATGTGTCAATTTTGGCAATGGGATTGAGAGCATGACACCTTTACAGGTAAGTATTTATACTCGCCCCTAAAAGTCTTGATTTAGAGGCGTTGAGTCATTCTCTTGCACCAAAGTCATAGCTCTAAACTTGCAAAGATGACATGCTCTCTTAATACTACTTGGAGACAGACACTTGAAGGGGCGTTATCCCGATTTCGTAGGCTTGAGAATTAATCGAGTCTTTCGTAAATGTAGGTGCAGTTTAATGGTCTTTCAGCTGAAGGATTGATAGGTGAAAGATATAGTCTCCCACTATTTATCTCGTATTCTATATCCATCGGACCATCCAAGTACCGATTGTATTCCATAGCAATGATCCCATCTCTAACGGCGTAGTTAGTAGACACCCCATTTGGAGTGGAGAAAACTCCATTATCCCGAAACTCCACTCTTGTCTCAGAGCCACAACCATTGGCATCGCCAATAGTTCTCACCAGTCCCCAGACTCCCACAACAGATTG
>JBCBSL010000411.1:0-5290 GCA_039819145.1 Cyanobacteria bacterium J06638_22 | reverse complement strand
CTTTGCAGCGGGCGCAAACGATAGTTGGGTTTTGCGGCTATTTAACCGGACTTGATATGACCTCAGTACAGGACAAAAAATAATTGGATTTAACCCAAGCGCGTAGTGCTACACCCGTTGGCTTCGGTTCGGCTCAGATAGCACATTGTTTTTATGCTGGCCGAGGAAATATTTTGGAGCATTTCCTGACCGACGAATCACTTGAGATGCATGGGTCTAAGCCTAATACCCATTCGCGCTCAATCTCAAGGCATTAGGCTGTGCCTTCCAGTTCACGGGAATGTTAAAAGGTAGTCTGGCAACTGATTCCGTGACCTTAACTAACCTTGATCATCCTTGAAACTGATCCATTGAGCCGGAATTTGTTCCCGTCGAAGGCTAAAACTTCATCGAAACTTTACACGACTATGAAGATCCTTCAAAAAGAATTTGCATACCCCAATCTACTTTAGATACGGAGGAACATTCTTCAGTAGAAGCCCCAACCCTTTCAGAAAAATCGTTGCTTCTTGGTGTTGGACATCGATGGTTACAAAATATACATCGACTCTTGTCCATATTTTACCGAAACCTTACGTTAACCAGACTGAACAAGGCGTATCATCTTGTAACAAAGGTTACACAATGTACTGCGATCGCTTAAGACCGAATTAAGGAATGGCACTGGCCGTCCCCTTCTCTTGTAGGGTTGGTTTTTGGAGCGATCGCCTTTGTGAAATCAAATCTTTGTCTATCGAGCGATGACTAACCAACACGCAAAATTGCCCAGGTGTTGGTATTAACAACTAGACCGTTGTCTAGTCGGTCTCATTTCGATACGTCCCATAGCTATTGCCCCTTAATAAACCGCTGATGTTTTATTCTGTGTTTTCTTCAATACAGGCCTTGTCGATATTTCTTAGTGCAGACTAAAGCCCATCAGGCTGGCGACGTATCAATTTTTCCTTGATACGAATCTCAGGCATGAGCTGAGTCACTTGGGTAAGCACGAGCGTTTAACCCCTTTCCCTCGAAAACAATCATCTATCTGAAAAGAGAATTCAGGCATGGCAACTACAACACAATCCATTGAGAATCTTGAGGCGGGTGAAGGAACCCTGGGCCTCAATTCCCTAATTGGCACAGCGAATACGGATCCCCTCCCCATTGTGGAGATCACGGCATCCGACCCTGAGGCATCGGAGGCTGGGCTCGACACCGCCACCTTCACCATTACTCGCTCCGGGGGCGATCTCAGTCAACCTCTTTCCGTGTTCTATTCCTTCACTGGTTCGGCCGCAGCGGGTTCGGACTTTGAGCGTTTGTCAAGTCCCATCATCATTCCTGCCAATACCAGCTCTGTGGATTTGGTTGTGACACCCATTGATGATGACGCCGTTGAAAGCCTTGAACGCCTGAATCTGTTTCTATCAGATGGAACGAACTATGATTTGGGAGCATCCAACACTGCAAGCATTACCATTGCAGACGATGATTCACTCCCTCCACCCCCACCAATTGTCAGCATTGCCCCGCCAACCCTTTCGGTTGAAGAGGGCGATTCGGGTAGTTTTACCGTCTCGCGCACAGGCGATACAACTGAATCGCTTCAAGTTTCCATTAGTCTCAGCCCCGATGCTGACCTGACTGTCGATGACTTCTCCCTGACTGGCAACATTCTGGCTGCCTCAGATACGCAAATCCAGTTGATTATTCCCGAGGGAGAAACGTCAACAGCGCTAAACTTCACAGCTACAAGTGATGTGTTTGCCGAGGCAGTTGAGTCCCTAGAACTGACTGTGACGGACACGACTACTTACGATGTCAGCCCAACAGCGGGGTCGGCGATCGCATCCATTGCTGAATCAGCAGCGGTTGTGCCTACGGTCAGCCTTACCCCTGACGCGCGGTTGGTTGACGAAGGCGAATCAACTAGTTTTACGGTGACCCGCACAGGTAGCACAGATGGCAACCTGTTTGTAAACATTCGCCTCAACCCGGATGCTGGATTGACCACGGACGACTTTTCGTTTGGGGGCAACGTTCTGGTGGTCACTGACAGCCTGATTCGTGTCTCTATTCCGGATGGCGAAGCGTCTTCCAACCTGGTCTTCACGGCTGAAACCGATGCACTGGCTGAACCCCAGGAATCATTGGAACTGCGGATCATTAATGTCGATGCCTATGATGTGGATGCAACGGCCAATTCGGCGATCGCCTCCATCGCCCCAAGCGATGCCATTATCCCTACGGGCAGCATCACAATCGTTCATGATACCGATGTGGCCGACGGCACCGATTTTGACTTTGCCGGAGATTTGGGTTCCTTCACCCTTGATGATGCGACCCCCGATGATGGCGACGCCTTTGGCAATCAGATTGTCTTCGATGAGGTTCCGGTTGGCACCTACACCATCCAAGCTCTGCCAGAGGGTGGCTTTGACCTCGCAACCATTGATGTCGCAGCTGCCGATGGCTCATCTAACCTCCCTGCGGGTAGCGCAACGGTAACTGTGGCAGAGGGCGAGGCGGTTGTTATTACCTTCTCCAGCGAACAGGTTGTACCGGAGGACATTGACTATGCGATCGCCGCAACGGGGGCTGAAGTAGCCGAAGGCAACACGGGGACAATCCCGATCACCTTCACCCTGACCCGCAGTGGCACCACAACGGGCAGCAGTTCCGTCGAGTTTCTGTTGGCGGGTGATGCCGTGCTGGGCGAAGACTACAGCTTTGACCCGGCCACTGGGGTAACCGGGACTGGCATCACCGTGACCGAAACAGCTGGTGTCTTTACGGTCACATTTGCGCCCAATGCCACAGATGCCACCCTCACCCTCAACGTCACGGGTGACACGGTCATTGAGCCCAACGAAACGGTGCAGGTGCAACTGCAAAACGGAACGGCTCCCAACGGCAGTGCCACCATTAGCGCTCCGGATGCTGCGACCACCATTCTCAATGATGATGAACCCTTACCGCCACAAGATATCGACTATGCCGTGGCTACGGATACTGACAGCTTGAGTGAAGGGAATGCGGGTAGCCAGACGATCAGCTTTACGGTTAGTCGTACTGGGGCAACGGGTGTGGCCAGCCAGGTCGAGTTGGCTCTTGGTGGTAGTGCAGGGCTAGGAACCGATTACGAATTCATCGGTATTACCGGAGCAACGCTGTCGGGCGATCCACTGAACCCCACGATCGCGTTTGCCACAGGCGAAACAACCGCGACACTCACCTTCTCAGTATTAGGCGACACCGTTATTGAACCGGATGAAACGCTGGTTGCTACCCTGTCGAATGGTACCGCTCCGGACAACGCAACGATCAGTATTCCGTCTGCTACAACGACCATCCTCAACGACGATGAACCCTTGCCGCTGCAAGACATTGACTATGCCGTGGCTACGGATACTGACAGTTTGAGTGAAGGGAATGCGGGTAGCCAGACGATCAGCTTTACCATTAGCCGAACTGGGGCGACCGATGTGGCCAGCCAGGTCGAGTTGGCCCTTGGCGGTAGCGCCGGATTAGGCAGCGATTACGAATTCATCGGTATTACCGGAGCAACACTCTCGGGCGATCCACTGAACCCAACAATCACTTTTGCTGCCGACGAAACAACGGCAACACTGACCTTCTCGGTGCTGGGCGACACCGTCATTGAACCGGATGAGACCTTAGTTGCGACCCTGTCGAATGGCACCGCGCCGGATAATGCAACAATCAGCGTTCCCACGGCCACGACTACCATTCTCAATGATGATGAACTCTTGCCATCGCAAGACATCGATTATGCCGTGGTCACAGATACCGACAGCTTGAGTGAAGGGGATGCGGGTAGCCAGACGATTAGCTTTGCCATTAGCCGCACCGGGGCAACGGATGTGGCTAGCCAGATTGAGTTGGCTCTTGGCGGTAGCGCCGGATTAGGTGCCGATTACGAATTCATCGGTATCACTGGAGCAACACTGTCGGGCGATCCACTGAACCCAACGATCGCCTTTGCCGCAGGCGAAACAACCGCAACGCTTACCTTCTCGGTAGTGGGCGACATCGTGGTTGAACCGGATGAGACTCTGATTGCAACCTTGTCGAACGGCACGGCACCGGACAACGCGACGATCAGTATTCCGTCCGCCACAACGACTATCCTCAACGATGACACCGATGAGCCACCCCTACCCGATGCGGGCCCACTTCTGGATTTGTCCGATGAAGTAGGCCCCACCGCTGTCGTGTTTGAAATCACCCGAGAGGCGGCGCTAGACAATGTGATTCAGTTCTACGAAATCGATGATAATCAGGGTACCGTGGCTGGATTGGCTCCTGGCGATGAGGGCTACGCCGAAGCTGCGCTCAGCCGGATCGTGCCGGGTGTCGAAGTGGTTGGAACCGATGGCACAACCCTATCGCAGACTGTCACATTAGAAGGCGGCAAGCTGTATGCTCCAGTGCTGTTCACCCATGGTGATCCTGGGCGACCCTTGTTTAGCTTTAACGAAGCGAATCCGGGCGATCGCATTCAAGTTCGTTCCCCCGAACCCAACCTCTTCCTATTTGAAGATCTGGTGGGCGGTGATGACGACTTCGACGACCTAATTATAGAAGCAACCATCGTGTCGAGTGAGGCTGCGGACGGCGCAACAGCCACTAGCCTGATGGCAAGCACCAGTTCACTCCTGGATGGCCTCGACCTCGACCTCAGCCAATTGCCTGGAATTGATGAACTGCCCACCGTTGATGAAGCATTATCCACGGTTGATATTGATGATTTGACGGGGCTGGCAACCGTCGGTGCAGAGCTACTTCAGCAAGTTCTGACCGAGACAGGTGTCGATGGTGTTATCTACTTCTACGAGACAGATGCATTAGGGCAAGTTGATGGCTTATCTCCGCTCAATCCCGCCTATGAAGATGCTGTACTCAATAACATCATTAGCCAGGTCACCCTATCCGACCTAGTCGCCCAACCGCTGTCGGTAGAGGTGCCAAGTGAGCCTAACTATGGTGTTGCAGTGGCTCTCAATACAGAACCCGACAATCTGTACACCGTGCAAGATTTGCTGACGCTTGATCCATCCATTCCAGACTTGGGCGGTGCACTCGTGTAGTTCCATTGCAACTCTGAGTTTCACAGTTTGGTCTTCTAAACACGGCTGGCATAACACGACGTAATACAGGGTGGGCGATTCGCCCACCCTGTTTGCATTAAATGTCACCATCCCAAATCTTATAGCCTTACGCATTGAGACTAGGACAAATCATTTTTTGAAAGCCCCGCGTCGCGGGGCTTTCAAAAAATGATTGG